>NZ_MWQN01000004.1:0-324387 GCF_002024165.1 Embleya scabrispora | reverse complement strand
AGAAGGTTTGCCCGTCATTCCACCCTCGGGGATCGTACGTGCGTACCAGATCGTTCCTGTCCGTCGTGTCCACCCTCGTCCTGGCGTTCGGACTCACCGCGGGTTCGGCGGCGGGTTCCGCCGCGAGCGATCCACCCGTGCTGCACTTTCTCCAGTACAACATCTGCGGTGGCTGGGGTGGTTGCACCGTGGACCCGTCGATGGCGGGAGAGGTCACCCGCCGGGTCGCGAAGGTCGAACGGGAGATCACCACGTGGAGCGCCGACACGGTGTTCCTCAGCGAGGTGTGCGGCGTGCAGTTCCGGGCGCTGTTGGACGACCTCGCCCCGCTCGGCTACACCGGGGTCTTCCACAGCCAGTTGCAGGAGGGCTCGGGCTGCCGGCCGGACACCGACGGCACCGCCCCCGAGGGCATCGCGGTGCTCGTCAAGGGCCGGGTCGGCGTCGGCGTGTTCCACGATCTGACCACTCCGAACACCACGGTCGAACACTTCGGCCTGTTGTGCACGGACACCGAACTCCAGGGCCGCCGGGTCCACGTGTGCAGCGGACATCCCACTCCCGACGAGGCCGGTGTGGAACAGAATCGACGACTCGCCGCGATCGTGGACGACGTCGTGCGGTCGGGTACGCCGGTGATCGTCGGCGGGGACTTCAACCTGACACCCGAGCATCCGGGCCTGGACGGCATGTACTCCCATTCGGGGGGCCACGGGCGCTTCGTCGAGGTCGACGACACGAACAAGGCGTACTTCACCCCGGCCTGCCCTCCGCCGGCCGCACAATGCCGCAGCGGTGCGCCGACGTTCGGCACGGGCGGACCCACGCCCGTCAAGCTGGACCACGTGTTCCTGAGCGCGGCGCACTTCGTCGATCGCGCAGCCTCCGTCGGCGGCCACGACCTCGCGGTCACCGACCACGACGTCCTGCGCGGCCAAGCCGCATGGGCGCCATGATCGCGGTGGCGGCGGATCTCGCGCAGGCGATGTACCGGCCGGGCCCCGGGTCGCCCGGCCGCCCGAGCGCAGCACACGGCCGGAGCCGCGCACGGACTTCTCGACGCCGCGCCTCCCGATCCCTCGGGGAGACAATGGTTCTTCGTGCGACGCGCTCGACCTGACCGCGTGGGTCGTCCCATCGGGGGAGGTGGCCCGGGTGCGGATCCGAGCCGAACCGGCCCTGGAGGCGCATGTCATGACGTACCGGCGAGATCTCCCCGGGCCCGCACCGGGTCGCGTCCAACTGTGCCAGGCGCTGGAGTGCGCGGAACTCGACCTGCGGGGAATCGCCGTATCGCGACGAGCCGAGGAGGCGGACGAGTCCGGCCGTCCGGGTGGGCCGGAGCACGCGCCGCGCGTCGCGTCACAACAGGGTGAACGTTGCCGGATGCGGCGGTAGCCGGCGGATCTCGGCAGCACCGGAGGTTACGATTCCGGGAGTTTCCCTCGCTCGGTGATCAAGGACATCCACGCCTCGAGGGTGGCGATGAACTCGTGGAGGTCGGGGGTGGTGTGGGAAGCCCGTATCTGCTCCCAGCCGGGATCGAGGACGACGACTCGGAAGCCCTGGCCGCCATACCAGCCGGCGTCCATGTTGATCTCCCGGGTCTCCAGGCCGTTCATAGCCGCCACCTCGCCCGCTGTCCGCCACGGCGGTGGTGCGGTACGCGCCCAGTACAGGTCCTCGGAGTCGTTGGCCTCGATTCTTCCGTCCGACAGGCGTCGGGCCGAGACGCCGTTGTAGATGACGTTCCAACCGGCCGGGACACGCAGCGGGATCAAACCCCAGTCCTCGGAAACGGCGGCAGCGAGCGGGGACCCGGGCGGAAGCCGGAAGATCGGGCGCATAGGCCGACAGGGTAGTGGCGGATGCGATCCACAGCGTCGACGGAAACCCCATTGAACGCCCGCCTGTTGCCGTTGTCCGCGCCTGTCCGCCCCAACCACCGCAGCCACGCCGAGCGGAACGCCCCCATCACCGGCTACGTCTGCCGGCACAACATTCGACCACGGCCCAAGGTCGACTTCGCCACTGATTCACCGACCCGAACCCGGAACGATCACCCGACCAAGCCCGCGTGGCGAGCCACTACTGAGGTTTGCGCTCGTGGTTGCGGGCCGGTTGGAGCGGGGTCCGTCCGAGTCGGTGGCGGGCCGCCGCCGGCGTTCGGGGCTCCGAGACGGAGGTCTCCCGACGAGGCGTGCGTGTTGCTCGGCGAAAACCGGCCGGCAGCGGGGGCGGGGAGGCGGGTCAGGTCGAGTCCTCCGGGGAGGGTTCCCGAGTGGGTCGGGGCGTTTCGGGGGCGTTTGGAGGGGATTGGGGTTCGAAACCGGATCGCGATGGGTGGTTGTGGGCTCCGGGCTTCGGTGACCTGCGGTTTTGTGGCGTCGGGGTGGAAAGTCGGGCGTCGAGTGCCGGTTTCGTGTGCTCGGGCCTCCTCGAACCGGCGAGAAGACCCAAACTGCCCGATCGGGATCGGCCTCGGACGCTGCACTTTCCATAGGCCGTCGAAGAGATCGGAAGTGTCCAGCAGGGTCCGAAACCGGATCCCGAGGCACCAGGAGTAGCCGCCCTCCACGCTGAACTGCGGTTTTCCCGTACGCCAAGGCTCCGGGACCCCACCCAATCCGGGTTCATGAACCTTCGTCACCCACATGCCATCACCCGCCGGAAACGCCCGACCCACTCCAGAAGGCTCCCCGGAGGACTCGACCCGACCCGCCTCCCCGCCCCCGCTGCCGGCCGGTTTTCGCCGACCAACACGTCCGCCTCGCCGGGAACTTCGAGTCTCGGAGCCCCGAACGCCGGCGGCGGCCCACCACCGACTCGGACCAACCCCGCACCGGCCACCCGCAACCACAAGCGCAAACCCCAGTACCCGATGATGCAGTGCCATTCAGCGCAGCAGTTTCCGTGATGGCGATTACCGACACGACGTTGGGTGGTGGGTGGCGGCCCACGATGCCAGGAGTGCCAGGTTGTCGGCGGTCGGTGTGCCCGCGGGTGCGGTGTAGACGGTGAGGTACAGGCCGGGGTCGGCCGGTAGTTCCAGGGATTCGACGTCCAGGTCGAGCCGGCCCACGATCGGATGGTGTACACGCTTGCGCCCGGAGCGGTGCAGTCGCACGTCCTGGGATGCCCACCGTTGTCGGAACAGCTCACTGCCCGTCGACAGTTCGCCGACCAGGGCGATCAGCTTCTCGTCGTGCGGATCGCGGCCGGCTTCCATGCGTAGCTTCGCGGCCACGGCGGCGGCGATCTGGTCGTAGTCGACGAAGAAATCTTTGGCCGTCTCCGAGTTCAGGTAGATGAACCGCGCTGTGTTCGCGGGCCGTCGCGGGTCGGCCGGCATCGGTGAATACAGCGCGCGGGCGAGTTGATTCATGGCGAGCACGTCATAACGGCCGTTACCGATCCACGCCGGCGCATCGGAGATCGCGTCGAGCACCTGTTGCAGCGTCGAGCGCACCGTCACGGCGGGGCTGTGCCGGCGGCGTGGGCCACCGGGCGCCCGGCGCGCGAGGTGGAACAGGTGGTCGCGTTCGGCCTCGTCGAGTTGCAGGGCGGAGGCCAACGCGTCGAGCACGCCATCGGAGACACCGGCGAGGCTGCCGCGCTCCATGCGCACGTAGTAGTCGACCGATACCCCCGCCAGTAGCGCCACCTCCTCGCGACGCAGACCCTTGACCCGGCGATTGCCGCCGTAAGCGGGCAGGCCCGCCTGCTCGGGTGCGATGCGGGCGCGACGCGAGCTGAGAAACTCTCGGATATCGGTGCGTGGATCCATCCTGGCCATCTCCTCACCGTAAGCCCGTTCCGCAATCCAAGGGAGGCACTGCGGGTACCCCGACGACGACCGCGTACGCCATGGCTTCGAACACCGCTCCCTTGTCGCGCGGAGCGGTCCCGCCACCTTGCGGTCGAGCCTCGACCTTCGAGTCACATCGCACAGAACCTCTATGCGACGGCCGATGCGGCGGATCGGGCGGCCTGCTCGATTGTCGCGCAGTAGGCGGCGCGGGCTTCCTCATCTATCTGCGTCTCGTGTTCGGGGCGCATCCCGGTTCGGCCGTCGATGCCTTCGCGCAGGATGTCGGCGTGCCCGGCATGCCGGTTGGTCTCGCCGAGGACGTGGACCATGACGGCGAACAGGTTCGTGTCGGAGTGGGGATCCGGCCACCAGGGCACGTGGCCGGGGGTGTCGAGGGGAAGCTCGTTGATCGTCGCGTCCGAGTGTTCCCACGTGCGCCGGTAGAACTGGATGATTCGATCGCGGGTCTCGTCCTCGGTCGCCCACAGATCGCTGCCGTCGTGGTCCTGCCACCGGGGCAGCGGTTTCGGGAAAGGGCGATCGAAGACTTCGCCGAAGTACCTGGCCTCGACGCCGGCCACGTGTTTGACCAGGCCGAGGAGGTTGCTCCCGGTCACTGTCAATGGTCGGCGGGCGTCGTATTCGGACAAGCCGTCGAGCTTCCAGAGCAGCGCCTCGCGGTCCCGCCGCAGTCTCCCGTGCAGGTTGTCCTTCGCGAATTCGTCGATCATGCGGCATGAGCGTGCCATGGGCCACTCGCGGCCTCAAGGTCTCGTACGTGGACTGCGACGACCGGAAGAGCCGAAGTCCGGCCATGGCCGGCCCGCCGGTCAGTCGATGCCTTCGATGATGCGGAAGTCGCGCTGGAAGCCGTGGGGGAGGGCCGTCAGCGCCTGCCGGTATGCCTCGCTCTCGTATGCCGCGACGGCCTGTTCGAAGGTGTCGAACTCGATCAGAACGACGCGTTCCGCGATTCCGGCCTCGTGGGCGACGACTCGACCGAAGTTGGACAGGACGCGCCCGCCCCCGGCCCGGACGGCCGGGCCCGCCAGTTTGTTGTAGGCGGTCAGCTCCTCGGGGTCGGAAATGGCGGGGTAGACACTGACCCAGTAGCCCTTGGCCATGGAGACCTCCTGTGTTCGGCCGGACACGTCCGACTTCGAATCGACGCTCGGATCGATCGATTCCGGCGACGGGTACCGCCGTCGGTTGGATCGTCGTATGCGCAGGTTAGGGCTTGATGCGCGGACGAGGGAAAGACCGGTACGGGATAGACTCAGAACGGATCGTTATCAATCGCCAAGGGGGGCGTGTGGCGCCGGACACGGTGAGCCTGCGGTACTTCCTGGTGCTGGCGCAGGAGTTGAACTTCACCCGCGCGGCCGCACGGATCGGTATCGCACAGCCCGCGCTCAGCGCCCGGATGCGCCGATTGGAGGCGGAACTCGGCACGGCTCTGCTGGTCCGCAACACACGCAGCGTCGCATTGACCACGGCCGGTGCGGCGTTGGCGGAGTCCGCGCCGCCCGCGCTGGCGGCGCTGGACCGGGCGTGGGACACCGCCCGCAGCGCGGCGGCCGGTGAACTGGGCACGCTGCGCATGGGATACAGCCTCAGCACCGGGGCCGAGACGGTACCGGCCCTGGTGGACAGGCTGATGCGCGGCAACAGCGGGCTCCGGGTCGGCGCGGTCCCGATGGCGACACCGGAGATCTCCCCCGCGGTCGCCGACGGCCGCATCGATGCCGGGATCACCCGCGGTGAACAGCCGGGCCGTGGCGTGCGCCGGTATCTGCTGCGACGTCAGCGCATCGGGGTCCAGTTGGCGCGGCACCATCCGCTGGCCGAGCACCCGGAGATCGAGATCGCCGACGCGGCCGCGTATCCGCTGCGGCTTCCGGATCGTGCGGCCAACCCCGTGATCCACGATCAGCTGTCCGCGCTGTTTCGAGACACCCGGCCGCGCCCCCGATTCCATACGCCCGCGGTCTCTTTCGACATGTCCCAGCGCGACCTGCTCGACGGAAACACTCTCGCCCCGGCCGGAGAAGCCGCGGTCACGACGCAACCGGCCGGTCTCACCTGGCGACCGCTGCGCGGCGCGCCCGGCCTGACGATCCACCTGGTCCTCCCACGCGAGCAGTCGCCGCTACACCGCCGCATCCGTGCCGTCGCCAAAACCCTGGCGCGCGAGCTGCACTGGCCGGCGGACTGACGCGCGAGAGGTCAAGCGCGACGAATGTCTGTGGTGGCGAGGCCGAAGCCGTTGCGCCGGCGGACTACGTGGTGGTGACGGTGGTGGTGGTGACGTCGAATGTCCGACACGACCTCGACCGCAACCTCGACGGCTGCGGGTGGGTGGCGGTTCGTGGGATGCGATGTCGCGGCCGGCTGGGATACGGGTGGTGGGGGTGTCGCGGTGGGTACCCGCAGTCCGTAGGCCGTATCACGGCTGTCGCGTACGCCGCGTCCGGTAGCCGAGGCGACGCCGATGAGCGCGATCGCCGCGAGGAAGCCGAGTGTCACCCACATGAGGCGGTCCTCGAACGCGACGCGGCGGCTTGCGCGTCGGTGGGCGAGCCCGGATTCACGGCGACCGCCTTGAAGAACGTGTAGTGGAAGGTCCCGCCGGGCTCCGCCGTGCGGTACAGGTCGACGATGCCGCGGTCCCATTCGGTCCGCGTGGTGAGACCCGCCGTCAGGGCGTTGTCGCGGACGGCCTCGATCATGGCGATGAAGGTGTTGCGGGTGAATCCTTCGACCAACCCGGGCCGGGACCGGTCGGCGTAGAGCGTGCACGGGCGGACCGCGACATCGGTGAACCCGACCGCGGACAGCAGGGGCTCCAGCCGTCGGCCGATCAGCGCGTTTCCGCCGGCTGCGGATTGCAGTTGGATCTGGCGGTCGATCGCCGCGCGGGCGTAGGCGCTGTCGGGGTGGAAGAACGCCGATCCGTGGTCGCCTTCGATGACGGTGACGGTGCCGCCGGGTCGCAGTACGCGCCGCAATTCCTCCAACGCGCCCTCGGGGTCCTTCAGGTGTTCCAGCACGAAGCACACGAACGCGTGGTCGAACGTCGCGTCTGGGAAGGGCAGTTCGTACAGATCGGCACACCGCCACCGCACTCGGGCCCCGGGCGCCTGGGCCGCCAGGCGGGCGCGGGCCTGCGCGAGCGAGTCCTCGGAGACGTCCACCGCCGTGATGTGCGCCCCTGGGCTGCCCGATGCCAGGTGCGCGGTCTGGGCCCCCACCCCACATCCGGCCTCGAGGACGCGACTGCCGGCCGGGTAGACGGTGCCGGCGTGCAGCAGGGCCGCCAGGGTATCCGCCTGATCGTTCAGTCGGCGGGCCTCGACCGGCGAGTATCCGTGCACGTAGCCGGGCTTCGGCACGTCCCGCTCCCACACGTCGTGCGCCTGCGTGGCGAGATGGTGCGATGGGGACCGTGCGTCGACGGTGGGAGGGGCGGTGGCCGGATCGATGTTCATGACTTCACCCTCGCGTTACATTGGTCCGATGAACAGGTCCAATGGCGACGTTGCCGACCGGTCCAAAACATCGGGGTCGGACTTCCTTCAGTTGAACGTCGGCGACGCGCCGGCGGGCGGGCTGTCCGATTGGCTGGCGCGGCGACTGCGGCTCGCGATCTCTGACGGCCGGCTGCCGGTCGGAAGCAGGTTGCCGGCCACTCGGGTCCTGGCCGGCGAACTCCGCGTCTCCCGTGGCGTGGTCACCGAGGCGTACCACCGGCTGATCGAGGACGGACACGTCGCCGGGCGCGGACGTGGCGGAACGGTCGTGGTGGCCGCTCCCGTGTCGGCGCCGGCGGCAGGGGGGCCGCGCGAGACCGTCGACCCACCGTCGACGAGCGCACTGTTCGTCGCCGCTCCGGGCGCGGACGTCTACGACGCGTTGCGCGCGGCGCCGGCTCGCATCGACCTGACACCCGGTATGCCCGACCTGGCGGCGTTTCCGCGAACGGCGTGGCTGCGTGCCGAACGCACCGTGGTCGGCGGCCTCGCGCCGTCCGACTTCGGATACGGGGACCCTCGCGGCACACCGGCGCTGCGGCACGCCGTCGCGAACTGGCTGGCCCGCAATCGTGGGATCCGGGCGGACCCGGACCAGGTCGTCATCGTCGCCGGAACCGCCCAGGCCTTCGGCCTGCTCGCCCAGGTGCTCCGCGACGACGGGATCCGCGAAGTCGCCGTCGAGGACCCCGGATCGCTCGGAGCCCGCCAACATCTGAACCACTGGCACCTGGAGGCTCCGCCGATCCCCGTCGACGCCGACGGAATCCGGGTCGACGCGCTGCGCGCCCAGGGCGCTCCGGTCGTCCTCCTGACCCCCGCCCATCAGTTCCCGAC
Organism: Embleya scabrispora; assembly: GCF_002024165.1. NCBI lineage: Bacteria > Bacillati > Actinomycetota > Actinomycetes > Kitasatosporales > Streptomycetaceae > Embleya > Embleya scabrispora. The sequence goes on along the minus strand of NZ_MWQN01000004.1, from coordinate 316,209 downwards.
CGGAGTGGTGCTCGGCGGTGAACGACGCCGCGACCTGATGCGCTGGGCCGACACGGAGGGCGGACTGATCATCGAGGACGACTACGACGCCGAACACCGCTACGACCGGCCTCCCGTTCCCGCCCTGCGGTCGATGCTCGCGGAGCACGTCTGCTACGCGGGCAGCGTGTCCAAACTGCTCGCCCCCGCGCTGCGGGTGGGATGGGTGCTCGCACCCCCGAAGTACCGGGACGCCCTCGTGGACGCCAAACGCTTCGCCGACCTCGGCAACGCCGTACTGCCCCAACTGGTCCTGGCCGAACTGATGGAATCGGGCGGCATGGAACGCCAGTTGCGGTTCCTCCGCCCCCGGCACCGCCGCCGCCGGGACGCCATGATCGACGCGATCGGAACCCACCTCCCGGGCGCCGCCGTCCACGGCGCGGCGGCCGGCCTGCACCTGACGATCACCTTCGATGCCGGGTTCGCCGACGTCGACCTCGCCGCCGCGGCACTCGCGTGCGGCGTGAAGGTGCAGCCGCTGTCCTGGCACAGCCAACGCCCGACCCGACCGGGCCTGGTCCTCGGCTACGCCGCGCGTACGCCCACCGAAATCGGCGAGGGCATCGCGACCATCGGCGATGCGCTGCGACGCCTGTCCCGATCACGGCATTTGACCGACGACACCCGCCGGTAGTTTGCCTGTCCCGGAGAAACGAAGCGTGCGAACCACTCCCCGATGCCGGTGGTCGCCCGAGGAGGTTTCGCGTGGCAAGCCGCATGTCGCTGTCCGGCGGCCACCTCCGCCGAACTCACCCCTCCTGAAGCGGGGTTCGTGTCGACACGGGTCAGGTTCGGGTGGGTGCCGACCTGGTGCGCTGGGTCAGCACGATGCAGCCGAGCACGGCGAATGCGGCGATCGGCATCGCGGGCGACAACGTCTCGCCCAGGATCAGCACCGCCCAGACCAACGTCAACAGCGGCTGGCCCAACTGCAGTTGGCTGGCCGCCGATACGCCGATCACCGCCATCCCCCGATACCAACCGACGAAGCCCAGGAACTGGGACACCGCCGCCAGATAGACCAGCCCGCCCGCACTTCGGGCATCGAGGTGGACCGGCTCGGTGGCCAGTCCCAGTACCGAGATCAGCGCGGTGGCCGGCGCCGCGAGCACCACGCCCCAGGCGATCACCTGCCATCCGGGCATGTGCCGAGCCAGTCGGCCGCCCTCGGCGTAGCCGGCAGCACACAACACCAGTGCGCCGAACAGGTATACGTCCGCGAGGCCGACACCACCGCTGCTCTGTTGCACGGCGAACGCGAACACCGCGGCGGCGCCCGCGACCGACGCCGCCCAGAAGGTCCGACTCGGCCGTTCACCGGTGCGCAGCACCGCGCAGACCGTGGTGGCCAGGGGCAGCAGACCGACCACCACCGCCGAGTGCGCCGTGGACGAAGTCTGCAGCGCGAGCGTGGTGAGCAGCGGCCAGCCGAGTACGCAGCCCACGGCGATCACGGCCAACCCGGGCCGGTCCGCCCGCGCGGGCAGCGGAGCCCGCACCGCCAGCAGGCCCGCTCCGGCGAACAGCGCCGCGAGCAGCCCGCGCAGCCCGGTGACGGTCCAGGGGCCGAAGCCGTCCAAGGCCCACACGGTCGCCGGGAAGCTGAGCGAGAAGGTCACGATCGCGAGCGCGGCGAGGGCGGTGCCGCCGATCGCTATCGGCACCGGCCGAATAGCGCTATCTTGTGCTGTCATGAACCAGAGTAGCGGCCCCGTCGATCTTGTGGCCATCCTGCGTCGGGAGCTGAACCGCTACTCACCCGGCGAAAAGCTGCCGTCCAGTCGCTTCCTGGTGGAGCACCATCGAGTCAGCCCGGTGACGGTGTCCCGCGCGATCGCCGCGCTCGCCGCCGAGGGACTCGTGGTCTCCCGCCCCGGCGCCGGCGTCTACCGCGCCGCGCCGAGCCGTCCGCTCGCGCCGACCGGCGACACCTCGTGGCAGGAGGTCGCGCTCAGTGCGGAACCGGGCCTGCCGCCGCAGCGCAGCCCGGACGCATCCGGCGTCCTGTCCTCGCTCGTCGTGGCCCCGGCCGAGGTCGTCGACCTCAACAGCGGCTACCTTCACGCCTCCCTCCAACCCGAACGCGCGCTCGCCGCCGCCCTCGCGCGCGCCGGCCGCCGCCCGGGCGCGTGGGAGCGTCCGCCGCTGGAGGGCCTGCCGGAACTGCGCGCGTGGTTCGCCCGCGACATCGGCGGCACGGTGGCCACGTCGGATGTGCTGATCACCGCCGGCGGCCAGAACGCCCTGACCACGGCGCTGCGTTCGCTCGTCGCACCCGGCTCGCCGGTGCTGGTCGAATCGCCGACCTACCCCGGCGTACTGGCCGTTGCCCAGGCCGCCGGGCTGCGCCCGGTGCCGGTGCCGATGGACGGCGACGGCGTACGCACCGACCTGCTCGCCGACGCGTTCGCGGCCACCCGGGCCCGGGCGTTCGTCTGCCAGCCGGTGTTCCAGAACCCGACCGGCACGGTGCTGTCCGTCGCCCGCCGCGCCGAGGTGCGGCACATCGCGCACACGGCGGGCGCGTTCGTGGTGGAGGACGACTTCTCCCGCCGACTCGTGCACGCGGACGCGCCGCCGCTGCCCGCGCCGCTGGCCGCAGACGATCCCAACGGCGTGGTGGTGCACATCCGTTCGCTGACCAAGCCCACCTCACCCAGCCTGCGCGTCGCCGCCCTGACCGCACACGGCCCGGCCTTCGAGCGGCTGCGCGCCGTCCAGACGGTGGACAGCTTCTTCGTTCCGCGCCCCCTCCAAGAGGCCGCCCTGCAACTGGTCGGCGCGCCGGCCTGGCCGCAACACCTGCGCACGCTGAGCGCGGCGCTGCGCGATCGGCGCCGAGTGCTGGCGGGCGCGCTGGAGCGGCGGCTGCCGGAACTGCTACCGGACCGACTGCCCTACGGCGGCTACCACTTCTGGTTGCGGCTGCCCCACGGGCAGGACGTGACGGCGTTGACCTCCGCCGCGCTGCGCGCCGGTGTCGCGGTGACGCCGGGACCGGCGTACTTCACCGCAGAGCCGCCGGCTCCGTATCTGCGCGTCGCCTACTCCTACCCCGAGGGCCCGGAGCAATTGGTCGAGGGCGTCGAGCGGTTGCACCGGGCGTTCACCGGGCAGGGCTGACCCTACGGCCGTCATCCTGCGACACCGCCTGCGATACGGCATCTCCCATGGCATGCTGCCGGCGACGCCACCGACACGGATGTCGGTGGCAGGCCCACAGGGGACCCCCGTGGGTCTGACCGACGTGTGGGCCGGCTCTCGAGAAGGGGCTCGGCGATGGGGCTCAGGGGTGTTCGGGCGCGAGATCGCCGGCTCGAGGCCGGTTGTCGTCCCCGACGGGAACCGCGGTCGCCTCGGCGGCGCAGGGCGTCGGCGGGGCCGGGACGTGGCCGAAGTCGCGGACGTCGTCCGGGCGTTGTGCCCAGCGGCCCGAGAGTACGGAGCAGACGATCAGTTGCAGTTGGTGATACAGCATCAGCGGCAGGATCGTCGTCCCGGCGTGGGCGCCGAACAGGACCGCCGCCATCGGCAGGCCCGCGGCCAGGCTCTTGGTGGCGCCGCCGAATACGATGGCGATCCGGTCCTCGACCGCGAAGCCCAGGCGTCGGGACAATGTCGCCGTCAAGCCGAGCGTGGCGCCCAGCAGCGCGGCGGTCACCGCGAACAGTGCCGCCAGCCGTGCCGGCGTGACCTGCTGCCAGACGCCTTGGACCATTCCGGCACTGAACGCGCAGTACACGACGAGCAGAATCGAACCGCGGTCGACGAGCCCGAGCCACCTCTTGTGACGAGTGACGAACGCGCCCAGCCAGGGGCGCAGAAGTTGACCGGCAAGGAACGGCGCGAGCAGTTGCGTGCCGATGGAGATCAGTCCGGAGGCGGAGACGTCCACGCGCGAGCCGATCAACCACGCGGCGAGCAACGGCGTCGCGAGCATGCCGAGCAGGCTGGAGTACGTACCGGCGCAGATCGCCGCCGGCACGTTTCCGCGCGCGACGGACGTCAGCGCGATCGAGGACTGCACGGTGGACGGGACGACACACAGGAACAGCAGTCCGACGTACAGGTCCCGGGTGAGAACCTGTGGAACCAGACCCGAGGCGGCCAGCCCGAAAGCGGGAAAGACGACGAACGTGCAGCAGACGATGGTGAGATGGAGCCGCCAGTGGCGGAGTCCGGCCACCGCTTCGCCGGTGGACAGTCGTGCGCCGTAGAGGAAGAAGAGGAGCCCGACGGCCACGTCCGCGCCGACGCCGAATGTCGAGGCCGCGTGACCCCGAGCGGGCAGGACCGCGGCCAGGGCGACGGTGCCGAGGAGGGCCGCGATGTAGGGATCGATCGGCAGTCGCCGCATTGCCCCGAGGAGCCGGGAACGGTGGCCGGGCGTGTCGTCCTGCATGGCTTCCTTCGGTGCTGTGGTGGGGCGTGGGTGGTACGGGGGTCGGGCCGGAGGCGGCGGCCGAGTCGGGAGCGAACCGCTCGACCGCCGCCGGACTCAGTCCCCTCCTTCGAGGTCGCTGCCGACGACGCCGCCGGTCGCCGCGTCGAGTGATCGATCGATCTCCAGCACCGAATCGGGTTTGAACGTGCCGACCGGCAACACCGCCACGGTGGGCGCGAGTTGCACGACCGGGGCGGACGGGGCCGCGGGTGCGGTCGCCGGTCCTCCCGCGATGGCGGCCGCAGCCGATGCCCCTGGACTTGCCGCGTACAGCAGGCCGGCCGCGAGTGTGGTGACGGTGAGAGTGTTCAGAGCTCGCACGTGCTTGGGGCTCCTCGTCGGGGGAGAGGCAGCCGGCGGTGGTGGCCGTGGGTGGTCGCACGGGTGGGCGACCAGATCGGCACGGTCACACCGAAACCGCGTCCCGGGCCGAGTGGTGGCGGCTGATGTTCTTCTCCAACAGCTCGGTCGACTCGCGGACACCGATGCCGGCACCCTCGTTCACCTGCGGGAGCCGCCCGTCGGCGAAGGCGAGGTCGGCGAGCGCGGCGTCGATGGCGCTGTGCGCCGCGAACAGGCACGGCGTGCTGTAGATCGCGACGTCCACGTCCAGTTCGGTCAGCTCGGTCAGCGAGAGCCGTGGTGACTTGCCGCCCGCGATCTGGTTGAACAACAACGGTTTGTCGCCGATCACGGCCCGGATTCGGCTGATCCACTCGATGCTGCGGACCCCGTCCACCAAAACCACGTCGGCATCGGTCTCCGCGAGCGCGGCGGCGCGGCGCAGGATCTCCTTCTCCTCCGTCGCGTCCGTACGTGCCACGACGAGCAGGTCGGTACGCGATTCGAGAACCAAATTCAGTTTCGTCAAGTAGTCGTCCAGCGGCAGCACTTGCTTGCCGTCCGCGTGACCGCAACGGCGCGGACGTTGCTGATCCTCCAGGATGACTCCGGAAGCGCCGGCCCGTTCGAGCTGCTGGACGACGTGGCAGGCGACCTCGGGATCGACGTAACCGTCGTCGATGTCCACGAGCAGGTGGTGCCGAGGGAAGGCCAGCCGTAGGCGCTCGGCGAAGTGCACCATGTCGGGCCAGGCGATGAAACCGATGTCGGGCAACCCGTAGTGGGACGCGGCGAAGCCGAAACCGGAGACGAAGAAGCCTCCGTAGTGCTGCGCCGCAATGGATGCGGAGTACATGTCGTAGATGCCGATGAGAGGCGTCGTTCGGGGACGGGAGATCTCTTCGCGCAGGGCGCTGCCGTAAGTCACGGTTCCTCCGAAATCGAGAGCGAGTCCTTCCGCCGCGACGGGTACGCGAGAGCGTGCAGTCGAGGCCTTCGGCCCGGCGCGACACGGCCCACGCCGAGACGGACGACGTGACATGCCGGCAGGCGAAAACCTTGTCAACTACTACATGTGACGGAAGGACTTCGCTCCGTAGTATGTGGAGGTGGGCAAGTCTCTGTCAAGATTCAACCAACTCGCTGTTCGAATCCCTTTGATGACCCCTTGACAAGACCCACCACGCCATCCGTCATCCGGCAACCGATCGCACGCCATCCCGGGGGCTTGGGCAGACCGCCGTGGCGGCGCCGGCCCTCCTCCGGCCTCAGTCGCGGGCGACCGCGACGACGATGACGACCACCACGGCCAGGACCGCCAGCAGCAGGAGGGCGTAGACCACGAGCACCGTCAACGCGGTACCGGCCCTTGCCGCGGCCCGCCACCCGCTCGCGGACAGGCCCGCGATCCTGCGTGGGCTGTCGACGGACGGTTGCGCCGGTATGGTCGGCCGCGGCGGTGCCGTGACGACCGTGGGGTGGGCGAAGTGCGGGTCGACCGCGGCGAGTTGCCGGCCCTCGTGTGCGTACGCGTCGATCAGTACGCGCCAGCCGTCGGGGATCCGCAGGTCGGCGGCGTTCGGCAGACTGCGCGACCACCCCGGTTCGGTGAACGCGCCGAGCAGATCCGCGGTCCGTGGCCGGCGGTTCGGTTCGAGGGCCAGGCAGGGGAGGGCCAGCTCCCGGAGTCCGGCGGGAAGATCGGTGAGGTCCACCTGGGCGCGGGCGACCAGGGCCAGCAGCCGCAGGTCGTTTCCCGTTTCCGGGTACGGCGGCCGCCCGACGGCGAGGTGGAAGAGCGTGGCCCCGAGCGAGTAGACGTCCGACGCCGCGGTGGACGGCTCGCCCCGGGCCTGTTCGGGGGAGGTGAACGCGATGGTGCCCAGGGTCAGATGGGTCCGGGTGACGTCCGCGGCGTGCGAGATGCCGAAGTCGATCAACCGCAGCCCCGCGCTCGGCAGCAGCATGTTCTGCGGCTTGAGGTCACGATGCACGATGCCCCCCTCGTGCAGATCCAGCAATACCGCGGCACAACTCGCGCCCAACCGACGCACGCACGCCTCGTCGGCGGGGCCCCGGGAGGCGACGAGTTCGGCCAACGAGGGGGCCGGGATGTACCGGATCGCCATCCACGGACGGGCCGCCTCGGGGTCGGCGGCCAGGACCCGCGCCGTGTGCTCGCCGCGTACGCGCTGCGCAAGCCCGACCTCGCGCGCGAAGCGGCGACGCTCGACCGCACCGATCCCGTCCCGGGCGAGCAGCGTCTTGACGGCGGCCAGACTGCCGTCCGCGGTCGACCGACCCAGGTACAGGCGACCCATACCGCCGGAGGCGAGTCGGCCGATCAGGCGGTAGTCGCCGAGGCGGTCGGGGTCGTCGCGGCTCAGCGGGTCGAGTCGGATCGTCGTGAGGATTGGGGTGTCGGGGGCGTTCGGGGTGCTCGGGGTGTTCATCGGGTGCCGTTCATCGGGTGCCGTTCATCGGGTGCCGCTTATCGGAGGCCGTTCGTCGAGGCCGTGCCCTGGGGGATATCGGTCGGCGAGTGGGGTCGCCGGTCGGCGGCAGTCGCTCACAACCGAACCAGACACGCGTCCTCACCGGTCCGGACCACATAGCGGACGTAGGCGCCGGAATCCGCCGTATCCCGGTCGCCTCTGCCGCACTGTCGCCCGGTTGCCGGATATTCGGTGATTCTGAGCAACTCGGTGTAGCCGGGCGGAAGTTGTGTCGTCCGGCAATCCCAGACCTCGTGCACCTGCACATCGGTGATGTCTTGCCCTTCGCGTTTGCCCACGGTGCACTGACCGACCCGGTACAGGCGTTCCGCGCACAACACGAAGGTGGCCGACCGGGGAAACGTGCGCAACCAGGCGAGGGTTTCGGGGCGGCTCGGGCAGGATCCGCCGTTCACGCCGGGAACGGAGGTGACCCGTGCGTAGGCGTTCGGCAGACCGCAGTCGACCACGCTCGGAGCACGCTTCGTCCACTCGCCGGCGACCGGCGTCGAACCCAGACAATCGCCCGGGGCCAGTGCCTGGAAGGCACGATCGGTGGCACTGAGCTTCTTGGCCTGCTCGTTCTGCCAGTACCCGATCCCGAAGAAGCCGACGATGGCGACGAGGATGGACACCATGAGCAGCCGGGGCGTTCGAACGAGAACCCGGGCCCGCCTTCCGGGCGGAGGCTCCGGCGGGTCGGTAGCGGTAGGGGTGGTGGCGGAGTTGGTGGTGACGGCGGCGTCTGTGGTGACGGCGGCACTGCCGGTATCGGCGTGGGTGGCGTCCCCGTACCCGTCCCCGTCCCCGTCCCCGTCCCACGACCACGCAGCCAAGTCCCTTCCGTGCCGGGCGTATTCCGCCACCAACGCGGACCATTCCGGCGGCAACCAACCAACGATCCGCTCTGCCGTGGGTGCCTCCGCGAGGTCTACCGCCACCCTCGACAGCACCTCCGCCGAGGTGGGTCGATCACCCGGCTCCAGCGCCAGGCACGGTGCGATCACCGGCGCCAACTCGGCCGGCAGACCGGTGAGATCCACATCCGCCTCGGCCACCCGGGCGAGCAGCCGCATCATGTCCTCGCCCACGGGATAGGGCGCACGGCCCACCGCGAGGTGGAAGAGCGTGGCCCCCAGCGAGTAGACGTCGGACGCGGCGGTGGACTCCTCGCCGCGGGCCTGTTCGGGGGAGGTGAACGCGACGGTCCCGAGCGAGAGCGACGTCCGGGTCAGGTCCTGGGCGTGCGAGATCCCGAAGTCGATCAGGCACGGCCCCTCGGCGGGCAGCAGCAGGTTCTGCGGCTTGACGTCCCGATGCACGATGCCCTGGCGGTGCAGGCCGACCAGCGCCTCCACGGTGCCGCGGGCCACCCAGCGCACCGCCGAACCCGTCAACGTCCCGGCATGCCGCACCAGTTCGGCGAGCGACGGGGCAGGGACGTACTCGGTGGCCATCCACGGGCGCTCGGCGTCCGGGTCGGCGGCCAGGACGCGCGCCGTGTGCTCCGCGCGCACCTGCTGGGCGACCTTGACCTCACGGGCGAACCGACGCCGATTCACCGCGCCCACCTCACCGTCGGTGAGCAGCGTTTTGAGCGCGGCGAGATCACCATCGGCGCCGCGACCGAGATAGATCCGGCCCATCCCGCCCGAAGCGATCCGGCCGAGTAGCCGATAGGGCCCGAGCCACGTCGGATCATCGTCGTGCAACGGCTCGATGCCCGGTCCGGACACGCCTGCCCCCTTCCCCCGGATGAACCGCCGGCAGTGTATCCGAGACCCAACCACCGGGCGGAAGCGCCGAGTTCGATCCACGTCGGTGGAACACAGGGCTGTCCGACCGCTATAGCCCGGAGGTGGCGGTGGGCGGAGGTCGGGCACGGATGGGTCGGACGACGGCCGCCGATGGGAGATCGCCACGCCGGCGAATCGAAGAACCGCCCGGCTCAGCGGTTCGGGCATCGGCGTGGACTCCATGTCCCGCAGGCCGAAGACGCCGCCCGGGTCGATGGGCGGTGTCCTCGCTCGTGCGGGGCCCGGTGAAATGCGTTGGACCGGCGGGCGGTTGTCGCCGATGATCCGTTGATGACCAACCCCGATGATGCCGCTCGGCCCGGATCCGCCGCTTCCGTGCGGCAGGTGCGCTGGGTCCCGTTGACGGGCCGACCGCTGACCTGCCTGGTGGCCGGCGATCTGGCCGGGGCCCGTGCGCGGACCGGCCTGGACCTGCCCGAGTTCTTCGTGTCCGAACAAGCGCGTCGTCTGTGGCGCCGCCGCTTCGACCAGGTGACGGCCGACCCGGCGAGCGCGCCGTGGGTGGTTCGGGCCGCGGTCTCCGAGCCGGACGGCGCGGTGGTCGGCTACGCCGGCTACCACGGTCCGCCGGACGCGGACGGCGTGGTCGAGATCGGCTACACCGTGGTGCCGGAGGCACGCCGCCGAGGCTACGCCAGGGCGATGCTGCGCTCGCTTCTCCTGCGCGCCGCCGAGGAGCCCGGGGTGAACGTCGTCAGGGTCACCATCTCTCCCGACAACGTCGCGTCGCTCGCGACCATCCGGGGCTTCGGGTTCGTCGAGATGGGCGAGGAGATGGACGAGGAGGACGGCCTCGGAATCATCCACGAGGTGCCGGCCGACCGCATCGTGGGGGACCGCCCGCCGCCGTAGGTGCCTGGGACAGGACGCCGGAGTGGAGCCGGCCCCTTCCCGAACCGGGCGTTCGGCTTGTCGCCGCCGCTCCCGGCTCTCCAGTGCCGTTCTTCGTGGGCCGTTGCCGGCGTTCGGGGTTCCGAAGCCCGGGGTTTCGGGCGAGACGGGCGTGTTGCTCGGCGAAAACCGGCGGCAACCGGGGCGGGCGCCTGCGGCAGATCGCGGGGCGCCCCGGCCGGGACCGGCGGGGGCACCCTCGGTGTGGGCGGGTCGGTCAGGGCCGCCCTGCCGGGCTGAGCGGGGTGGTCGGAAACCGCGTCGGGCCCGGGGAGGGTAGCGCGGCGGGCGGCGGCACGTAGGCGGCCAGGATCGGTGCCCAGGCCGGGTTCTTCAGAATGGACAGGGCCTGCTCGTCGGTCAGCGGCAAGGTGCTGCGGGTGGGCTTGCCGTTGTCCGACAGTTCGCCGTTTCCGTAGGACAGTTCGACCATGGTCTCGCCGATGACGTAGTTGACGGCTTTCCAGGCGATGCCCTTGTCCGGGAAGGGCTTCTCGAAGGTGCCGAGCAGCGTTCCGTCGGGTGCGTTGCGGCACCCGCCGAAGTTGTTCTCCTTGGGCTTCGGTTTGCCGTCGGTCATGGTGCACCCGAAGAACCGCTTGCCCACCATGTTGAACGTCACTTCGACCACGCCCTGGCCGGTGTCCCAGGTGACCTTCGCGTAGAGGCCGCCGTCGATGGCGGTGTTGGTCGTGACGTCCTTCGTGCCCCCCGGCAGCAGGGTCTTGATGATCGGACCGAGCCGCTCGGCGAGGGGATTGGGCGCCACCGGCTGCGTCGGCAGTTCAGGGTTCAGGCCGCCGAGTTCGCCGTCGATCGAGGACGGCGACGGATCCGCCGCGGGGCCCGCCGTGGCAGCCGGACTCGGCCCCAGTTGTGCCGCGCCCAGTATGCCCGCCGCGATCACTCCCACCGCCAGGGTCGCGCCGACGGCCTGCCCCAACGCGCGCCGCCGGGCCCGGCGGCGGCCGCCCTCGGCTGCCCGGGCGGCCAGCCCCGCGCCCGGCGGGATCACCAACTCGTCCAATTGGGCGCGCAGTTCGTTGCGAAACAGGTCTTCGGTCTCCACTGCCTGCGCTTCCACGACGTCGGTTCCCCTCATGTGTGTCGTTGTGTCCGCCACCCGCCATCTCGCCGTGCGCCGTTCCCTCACGGCCGTCCCTCCGCCGCGGCCTTGCGAGTCAGCTCCGGCACGCGCTCGCGCAGCCTGGCGAGTGCGCGCATCGCGCCGGTCTTCACCGCGGACCCGCCCATGCCCAGCCGCCGTGCGGTCTCCTCGACGCTCAGGTCCTCCCAGTACCGCAGCACCAGCAGGGCGCGGTCGCGTGGTTCGAGGGTGTGCAGGGCGTCGACGAGGGTGAGCCGCAGTTCGGGATCGCCATGGGCAGGGGCGGGGGTGCGGGCCAGCGCGTCGGCATCTATGCCCGTCATCTCACCGCTGCTCTTGAGGCGGCGCCCGTCCAGGAACGTGTTGATCAGGATGCGCTTGGCGTACGCCTCCGGGTGCTCCTGCCGCTCGAGCTTCGGCCACGCGACGTAGACCTTCTCCAGCGCGGTCTGCGCGAGGTCCTCGGCCGAATGCCAGTCGCCGCAGAGCAGGTAGGCGGTGCGGCGCAGCCCGGTCTGGTTCGCCTCGGCGAATTCGACGAATCCGGTGCGCTCCCTGTGGAACCAACCCATCCCGCTCCCCGCTCCGTCGACGACCCCGCAGAGTCTTGACGTGTCGAACCGCCGGTTCGGTTACACCCCTCCTCCACATTGCCGGCGGGCGACGGCGTCGACGCCGTGCGCGTTGCTACCGGCCGAAGGGGAAGCCCGGCTACGGTGGTTACCGGACGAGCGCCTCGGCTCGCCGACCGGCCGACCGTGCTCTTCCACGGTGCGGCACGAAGCCGGCGAGCGAGTGGCGTCACCCTGTGCGGCCACGCCGGAGCGGCGTACGGCGAGGGCGCCGAGCACCACCGGCGCCGCAGCTTCGGTTCAGCCTGCGGCGGGGGTCTCGCCGGTCAGGGCGGGCAGGTTGACCGTGGTTTCCGGACCGGGCGCGGTGACGGTCACCGGCTTGTTGTGTTCGCTCCAGTCGATCGTTCCACCGTCGGTGGGGTTCTTGTTCTCCAGGCGAACCGGAGCGGGATCACCCTTCGCCGGAATGTACAGAAGGGTCTCGCCGTCCTGCGGATCGTTGTCCGCGAAAACGATCATCCGCTTGCCGTTCACCTCTGCTTCCGGTCGGCGCTGGACGGTGGGGCCCCAGTCGCTCACGGCCGATTTGATGTCGCCCAGTTCGGCGATCGCGGTGATGTTCTTGAACCTGGGGTCGTCGGCCTTGAGCTTGACGTGCTTGTCCTGGAGCAGAGCGACCACATTCGGGTCGTTCACCTTCGCGTCCTTCGTCCAGAAGTCGGCGCCGGCCTTGAGGTACATGTCCGGCCCCAGTCGCATCACTTCGACGACCCGGCCCGAGGCGGTCAACGTTCCCGCGTAGTTTTTCGTGACGTTGTCCACGTGCAGGTCCAACCGGGTCTCCCCCTTCTGGCCGCGCACGGTGCCCACGGTGTGCACCGTCTTGGTCGCGCCCGCGGACGCCTGGACCTTCGTGCGCAGCGCCGCGTCGTCCAGCTTGGAGTTGTCGCCCTCGTCCGAGCCCGAGTTCTTTCCGGTATCGGTGCTCGACGCGCCGGGCAACGGCGCGGCCGTATCACCCGCCGGGACGGTCTTCTTGTCGTCCTTCGCGTCGTCACCACAGCCGGCGAGCAGCAGAAGCCCCGCGACGGAGGCCACCGCGAGACCACGGGTCCGAACATTGATATTCGTGCTCATCTCATCCCCCAGATCGATCGCATCTGATCGCAAGTAACCCTTTGCTGCCCGCAGTTCGAGGATGCATGCCGACTGGCGGCGGTCGCGTGGCACCGTCGACGGTCAGCTTCGGCCATAGGAGGACCGGGACGAATCCGGGTGCCGGCTCTCCCGGCCGGGGCCGGGTTGGGGGCCGTGCCAGTCCAGGCACAGGACCGTGGCGTCGTCTTTGGGCGGTTTGCCGTCGTAGGCGTCGGCGACGGCGGCGACCAGGGTGCTTACGACCTCGCGCGGGTGCTCGGCTGCGGTCTTGCGGACGAGGCCGGGCAGGTCGACGGTGTGCGCTTGGCGTTCCTGCATGCCGTCGGTGTGGAGCAGTAGGCGGTCGCCGGGGCGCAGGTCGAGTTCCTGTACGCGGTACGCGCCCTGCCCGACGACGCCGAAGGGCAGGTTCACCGCCAGGCGCAGTGTTTCGACCGTTCCGTCGCGCAGTCGCAGGGGCCAGGGGTGGCCGGCGTTGACGAGTTGGGCGCTGCTTCCGTCGAGGGCGATGCGCAGGAGTTGGCCGGTGGCGAAGGTCTGCCGGCCGTGGTCGAGGAGGGCCTGGTGGGTCTGGCGGGCCTGTTCGGCGAGATCGGCCCCGGCTCGGCGGGCGCCTCGGGAGGCGTTGACCAGCAGGGTGGCCATGAGGGAGGCGTCGACGTCGTGGCCCATGGCGTCGGTGACGGACAGGTGCACGGTGTCGTGGTCGACGGAGTAGTCGTAGGTGTCGCCGGCGATGTCGGAGGCGGGGACCAGCGCGCCCGCGAGGGTGAATTCGGGGGCTTCGCAGGTGGGGGCGGAGGGCAGGAGTTGGCGTTGGATCTCCGCGGCCAGGCTGACGGTGGTGGTGCGGTTGCCCCAGTGATAGAGGTCGGTGAAGCGGCGGTCGGTGACGATGATGTACGCCAGCGCGTGAGCGGCCTCGTCGACCTGGGCCAGCACGTCCGCGGTGACGTGGGTGAGGAACAGCTCCAGGACACCGATGGTGTCGCCGCGGTTGGTGACGGGGGTGAGCACCCGCTGCCCCTGCTCACCCTGGGGTGTCACGACCGGTTTCTGGGTGCGCAGGACCTCGTCGTAGACGGTGCTGCCGGCGACGGGGACCTGTTCGGTGTGGTGCTCGTGGTCGGTGTCGGGGGCCTCGTTGACCCGCAGCAGTCGTCGTCCGACGATGTCGACGAACAGGAAGGACACATATCGCGCGTCGAAACGCTCGCGCAGGTTGCGTGCCACGACGTCGAGGGAACGCACCGGCGCGGCACCTTCCGCCGCCGCCAACACCTCGGCCAGTCCAATTCGTTCGTTCACCGGATCACTCCCCGGGCCACCGGCACTCCTCCGTGCCGAAACGACAACAGCCACAACCGCGACGCATCGCGGCGGGAACCCGTCCCCGCCGACCCCGGAAAGTCGGGATCGAACCCTGAAACGGCGAGTGGGTCTCGCCTGCCTGCGAGGCCGGTGTGGTGCGTTTCCCGGGGGTGAGTGTGCCCCGCTCAAGGTCATGTATTGCCGGGACTCGCGACCACGGCGGATCGCCCGCTCGTGCCCGACGCCGACCACGCGTAGCCGATGGTGGCTTCCCGGCGCTCGTCTCGAACCCGGTGAGTGGCCCCGAGACGAGCCGGTGCGGCGCACTGTGACATGGTCCGCCGACCGCCGATACATGCGCAGTGGCACGCCGGCGACGAGTCGGCCGGCTCCGTCGCGCACTCCGTGCCCTGTACGGCCGTCCGCAACGGCTTGCCGGTACGCGGCCGTTTTCCGTCCCACAAGGCAAGCTCGGCCGGCAGGCCGCGCCGGCGCGCGTCAGGCGGTGCCCGTGGCCGAGGTCACGACGGGTGGCGGGCCCGGGTCGGGGGCGCCGCCCTCGATGGCGGCGATGATCGCGGCCGCCCAGTGTCGGGGGTGCTCGCGCCCGAGGGCGGCGGACAGCCGCGTCATCCGGGCACCTCGTTCGCGCCGGGGCATCCGCAACGCCCGCCGCAGGACTCGCACGAGGTCGATCGGCGAGCACGGATCCGTCAGCAGCGCGCCGCCGCCGAGTTGCACGGCCGCTCCGGCGTGGCGCGACAGCACCAGCACTCCGGAGCCGCCCGCTGCCGACTGCGCCGCCACGAACTCCTTCGCCGTGAGGTTCATCCCGTCCTGGAGCGAGGTTACCCAGAACACGTCCGCGGCGAGGTATTCGTCGACAACCTCGACGAAGGAGAGGTTGTGCGGGAGGTACTCCACCGGTTGCCAGGTCGCGGTGCCGTACCGATCGTTCACGTCGGCGATGCGGTGTTCGAGGGCCACGCGGGTCGAGTCGTAGGCGGTGATGCCCGGTTCGGGTGGCGGGCAGACGAGTCGGAACCGAAGGCGGCCGTGCAGGGCCGGGTCGGCCGCGAGGAGGGCGGCGACGGCGGCGACCTTGCGCTCGGGGGCTTTCACGTAGTCCAGGCGCTCGACCGAAAGCACCAGACTCCCCGTGCCGGAGCCCGCATGCGAGCCTCGGGCCCGCACCAGCGCGTCGATGGCCTCACGGTCGACGCCCAGCGGATGCACGCCCACCCGCGGCGCCACATCGGTCCCGCCCAGGGCGGCCCGGAAGTTGGCGGCGAACCCCTCGGTATGGAACCCGGCCCAGTCCAGCGCCGTCAGGGAGGCTCGCACCTCCGCCGCGACCGGCAGCGCATCGAAGACCCGCACCGGCGGGAAGGGCGTGTGATGAAACAGTCCCACGCGCAGATCCGGCCGCGCGGAACGGAGCAGTCCCGGTACCAGCCACAGGTTGTAGTCGTGCAGCCAGACGGTCGCCCCTTCGGCGGCTCGGTCCGCGATGTGTTCGGCGAAGCGGCGGTTCACGGTGCGGTACGCGGACCAGGCCGCGCCGTCGAAGCGCATGCGCTCCGGCTGCGACATCAGCGCCGGCCACAACGTCTCCTTGCAGGCTCGGTGGAAGTACGCCGACCAGGCGGCGCCCTCGAACCGTTGCAGCGACATCGCGGGGCGAAGATCGTGGTCCCCGATGTCCGGATCGGACAGCTCGTCGTCGACCACCGCTCCCGCGACCCACAGGGCCGAGGCCGCGCGGTCGTCCCCGCGCTCGGCGCCCAGAACCGCACCCAGCGTCGGCAGAATTCCGTTCGGGCTGGTCGGAGCGCGCCAACCGGTCGACGTCCACACCCGTGGCGGCCGGTGGTAACCCACGACCAAGGCGTGTTCCGGCTCCACCCAGCCCAGGTTCCGCAAACCGGCGGCGATTCCCGCCGCGCCGTGCCGCTCGGTGCGGTACACCCTCTCGTCCCCGGCCACCGCCCGATCGAGGGCGGGTTCGGCGCCACCGACCACCACGCCGTGTGCGCCGATTCCGAACATCGACAGATCGTTCAGCGAGTCGCCGGCGACCAGCACGTCCGTGAGCGCCCAACCCTGCGCGTGGGCCAGGGCCCGCACCGCGGCACCCTTGCCCGCCCTCGGCGGCAGTACGTCGAAGAACCGATCGGCCGAGTACGCCCACGAGCACCCCAACGCGGCGACAGCGGCGACGAGTTCGCCGGTCAGGTCGCCCGGACGCAGGTGAAAGGAACACCGTCCGTCCTGCGCCACCCCTTCCTGATACATCAGGGTGGGAAATCCGGAGAGTGCGTCACGCACCCGGGTCGCGCCGGGCCAACCCTCGCGCAACCGGGACTGTACGTGCGTGACGGTACTCAGGTCCCTGCCGTCGGCCACGCTGGATCCGACGTCGGCAATGATCCACCGTGGTCCGGGCACGAGCGGATCGGCGAGCACTTCGCGCAGCGAGGCCAAACCGCGACCGGTTGCGAAGACCACCGTGATCTGCGGATGACGAGACAGAAGGCCGTGCAATCGACGGCGTTCGGCGTCCGTGCCGCCCAGGAGCGTGCCGTCCAGATCGGTGACCAGGACCCCCATCGCGCATCCCCCCGACGGACCGGATTCGCATGCCTCGACACCGCGCCCACGAGATGGCGTCGGCCGACGCACGCGAAACGCCCTCCGCCCGATGGGCCGGAGAGCATGGCCGACCGACGATCAGCGAACGCTAACACGTGCGGGAAACCGTGGGGAGTCTGGTGACTACCAAAGGTGAGACGCGGATCCGCGCGCTCTCGCGCGGCACCACCCCGAAGACCCGCGTAACCACGCACCCGGCGCGAACCACACATCGGCCCTGCGCCCACCGCGCACGCGACCCGCCCCGACCGATCGCCCGTCGTTCCGGGTGTCGCCGGCTGCCCCGTCGCCGATAGAGAGGCGACGGGATCGGCGTCCGTGTTCGGGCCGGTCGGGGGCGAATGGGCCCCGTGGGCGGGCCCGGTGTGCCCTCCGGGGCGATCACGCGCGCGCCTCGCCGCGTCTCGGATCGGAGGACGCCGTACGTCGCCACCGACGACCGCGGTGGGTCGCTCCACCGCCGACGAGTGGCACGACCACGGGTCTCGACCGGGGCCGACGGCGGGCCGCTACGGTTCGTCCGCCCGGGGAGCGATCGGAAGGACCGTCCCCGGCTCGGCGTCCTCACGCAGCGCCGCCACCCGCCGAGGCGGGGGCCCCACGGCCTGGGAGAAGTTCGCGAACGGCTCCGCGGCCGCGATCAACGCGTCCAACACCGCGGAGGTCTCGGCGTCCGGGTGCTCTGCGAGTACCTCACGCGCGTGGATGATCGCCGCGCGTAGCGCCTCGTGGCGGCTGGTGGGCATCGGCGGTCACCTCCGGGTCGAAACGCTCGTCACCCCGGCATTGTCCCGGTTCCGCGTCGTCGTTCGATACCGCAGTCCGGGTGGGATCGGCGAAGCGCCGCAGTGGGGGCGCCGCGCGGCTGCCGGAGCGTACCGATCGCGCCCGCATACCGCCAGGGTTTACCCGGTTCTCCTGCGCTCGTTGGATGCCGAGTGTGGAGCGGGGCGTCTAGCGTGCCGTGGTCGGGGCCGCTCGCGTGCAGGGTGGCGGACGGCGCCCGGCGCCGAACGGAACCGTGATTTCCTGGAGTTCAGTGTGTCCGAAGGCCCGCGCGACGTACCCGACCCGCCTCGACCCGCACACGCCCCGCCGCCTCCTGTGGCTCCGCCCACTCCGGCGTCTCCGCCCTTTCCGCCTCCGGTCGGGCCGGGGGAGGTCGGTGCGCGGGAGCGCTCCGGCGCGTTTGCGGGTGGTCCGGCCGGTTGGGTCGCACTGGTCGCGGCCGGCATCGTATCGACCGTGGTCGCCGCCTTGTTGATCAACGGCTCGGACGGGGGCGGCGGACACGATCGCAAGCCGTTCCAGGATCCCGCCGGGGCGGGGCCACCCGCGGCCGCGGGGCAACAGCCGATGCCACTCGTCCCGTCGATCGACACCACGGGCCGGATGCCGACAGCGAGCGCGAAGCCGGTGCGCACCGCCGATGTCCGGCCCTCGGCGCCGCCCGCGCCCGCGAAGGACGGCAGATTCACGGCTCGATCCGAGGACCCGACCACGTGGCCGGACGCGTGCGACATCGTCACCGCCACCGACGTCCGGGAGGTCTTTCCCGATGTACGCGGCGTCGAAGTCGTCGGCACCGCCGACGCCCGCGGATTCCTCAAGAGCAAGGGGCCCGCGCTGCGCAGTACGACGTGCAAACTCACGCTGGACACGCCTCGGGTGATCGACGCGTACAGCACGATCAGCCTCACCGTGGACATCGTGTCGATCGCCACCGGTGCCGAGATGACCCACGACTGGGACTTCAGCACCTCCGGCCCGCGCCGGCTCGCCGACTACCGGGAACTACCGCCCTCGGCAGGCGCGGATGCCGGCTACAGCGCGCAGGGAAGCGTGCAGTTTCGCAAGGACGAGTTCATCGTCCGGATCACCCCTCTCGGCCACCTGTCCACGCCGGACGGATACCCCCAACGCGGCTGGGAGGCCGACCTGTTGCCGCGACTCGTCCCCAAGGCCGCCGCCCGCCTGTGACCGGCGGGGGCGACGGTGGGCAATGGCGGGCGGCTTGCCCGTCCGCGCTCGCAACGTCGGGGCGCGACGGCGCGGAGCCCGCGTCGCACGGGCGGGAGGCGGTTGCGACAGGGCCGCCTTCGCACGACGGCGGCGCTCAGGTGGTGGGGGCGGTTGTCCACGCGGTGAGCAGGAGCTTCGCGTGGTGGACGAGCAGGGCGGGGGTAGGGGGTCGCCGGTTTCCAGGATGGCGGCGAGGACGGGGCCGGCGAGTTGGGCGGCGGCCAGCGGCTGAGGGGGCATGCCGGGGGCGGTTGGGCGTACTCGGGTGAGCACGGCGTTGGCGGCGGTGCCGACGAGATCGGCGGTGCGGACCAAGTCGCGTACTGCGATGTCGTGTTGGGCTTCGCCGAGCAGGGCGCGATAGGCGAGGCCGGCCGGGGAGACGGTGAGGAAGGCGGTCAGCGCCCGCAGGAAGGCGACGAGGTCGTCGGCGGGACGGGGCCTCGGCTCGGTGGCCAGTTCGTGGGCGGCGTCGGAGATGCTCGCCTCCAACAGGATCTCCGCCTTGGTGGACCACCACCGGTAGACGGTCTGGCGCCCGACGCCGGCGCGCTCGGCGATGCCCTTCATGGTCATCGCCGCGTACCCCTGCTCGACGAGCATGTCGTCGACGGCGTGGAGCACGGCGATCCGCGCCGCTTCGCTGCGTGGGCGTCCGGGCGAGGTCTGCTCGTGGGGGGTGTGCGACATGGGGCCAGCTTAACAAGACACGATGCCTCGTAATGGTGCTAGTCTCCTTTCCGAGTCACCATGCCTCGAAAAGGATGCGGACGGCCGGCGACATGCCCGGTCGACCCCCGGATGTCAGGGGAAGCCCCATGAAGAAACCGAAGACGATTCATCGCTGTACGGTGCTCGCCCGGCGTGACCTCACCCCGCGCATGGTCAGGCTGACCTTGGCCGGCCCGAGCCTGGTCGGACTCGTTCCCCGCCCGGCGCAGGACATCGAGGTGCTGCTCGCCGACGCCGGCGGCAACCGGGTCAAGCGCCGGTACACCATCCGGAACGCCCGCCCGCAGGTGGGCGAGTGGGACGTGGACGCGTTCCTGCACGCGGACGGCGGGCCGGGCAGCGCATGGGCGGCGAGCGCCCGGCCCGGCTCCGACGTGGAGTTGGTCGGCCCCAGAGGGAAGTTGGAACTGCGCGCGGCCGACGGCCACCTGTTCGTCGGCGACGAGGCCGCACTGCCGGCGATCGCAGCCCTGGCCGAAGCCCTGCCGGCCGGCCAGGAGGCCACCGCCGTCGTGGAGACGGGGTCGCCCGCCGACCGGGTTCCGATCGGTGCCGCCTCGGTGCGCTGGCTCGAGCGCGGCGACCGCCTGCCCGGCGACCCGGAGTCGCTGCTCGCCGCGGTCGCCCGGGAGTTGCGGGCGCGGGACTTCGAACAGGTCTACATCCTCGCCGAGGCCCACATCACCGGGGCGATCCGCAACCTGGTGCACGGCGCGGGCATCGGACCCGACCACGTCTTCGCCAAGGGCTACTGGACCGCCGACCTGCGCCCCGCGACCTCGGGCAACCCCGCGTGACGGGCGCGGTTCCCGGGACGCGCGACGCGGCGACCGCGCGGCGGGTCACGTCCGCCTTCCGCGGGCTCTTGGCCGTGCGGCTGCTCGGCGCTCTGGCAAGCGGCGTCATGCTGCCCTTCGTGATTCTGTGGGCTCACCGGGTCGGCGGGCTCAGCGGGGCGGCGGCGGGCGCGCTCTTCCTCGTCCAGGCCGCCGGTGAGTTCGTCGGCGGCCTTGCCGGGGGCGCCGTGGCCGACCGCATCGGACACCGCCGCATGCTGCTGCTCTCCACCACGGGGATGGCCCTGGGCTACGGCAGCCTCGTCCTGGTCCACCACCCGGTACTCGCCCTCGGTCTGTTCCTCACCGCAGGGCTCTTCGAATCCGCCTTCCACCCCACCATCGCGGCGCTCATCGGCGACCTGCACGCCGAGGAGGAACTCCACCGCGCCTACGGGACGACCCGCGTGGTGGCCAGTATCGGCGGCGTGATCGGCCCGATCCTGGGCGCCGCGGCCGTCACCCTGTCGCTGTCGAGCGTGTTCGCCGTGGCAGGCGTCCTGCTGATCGGCGCCGTCCTGGCGGTGTTCGTCGCCGTTCCCTCCGACCGTGCCATCGGCCCGGAGACAACCCGGGCCGACATCGGAGAGGAGGCCAAGGAGGTGTACGGGGCGCTCACCCGGATTCTGCGCGACCGCCGATTGGCGCTCCTCGTCCTCGGCGGCAGCCTGCTGAGCATCACGTTCACCTGGTGGGAAGCCGACGGCCTGGTCCTGCTGAACCGCATCGACTCCCTCGGCACCACCGCCTACGCGGCGCTGTTCGCCGTCGACGCCCTCGCCATCATCCTGTTCCAGATACCCGTCAGCCGCTGGGCCGGCCGCCGGGACACCGGCCGCCTGCTCTTCCTGGGCGCGGCCCTGCAAGGCGTGGGCCTCGCGGGATTCGCCGCCGCCGGAATCGGCTACCCGGCCCTGCTCGCGGCCGTCCTCGTCACCTCCTTCGGCATGATGATCACCGGCCCCACCACCTCGGCGTTCGTCAGCCGCCACGCCCCGCCGGGACACAGCGCCACCTACCAGGCCGCCCTGTCCACGTCACAGGACATCGGCACCGCGATCGGCCCGACCTCCGGACTCGCTCTCGCCCGGATCGGACCGCCGACGCTGGTGTGGCTCTCGGCGCTCCCACTGGGTCTCATCGCGGGGCTCGCCACGGCACGAGCGACCCGGCTGCCGGACCGGGGGGCGGGCGCCATCGCGAAAGGCCGAGGCGCCCGACCTTCGTGAGACAGGGGGGCCGGGTCGCTGCCGATCGTCGCCCGCACGGCTCCATGTGCGGTGCGGCGAGGGAGTGTTCGCATGGCTGTCCGCGATCCGTGCGGGTGTGGAGGGACGGATCCGGCGCTACACCCTGGACCACTGCTGGTTGTAGCCGCCGTTCCGGGGCCACTGGATCGCCACGGTGCCGGACCGGTCCGAACCACCCTGTATATCCAGCACGTAGCCACTCCTCCCGTTCTGGAACGCCGAGCCGTACCGGCGTCCAGGCTTCCTTTGGGGACGTCCAGGAGTGCGGACACGGAGATGCCGATCGCGGCGGCGGCCCAGCCGGCGTGCGCGTCGGCGGCGAACCAGGCGCGCAGCGTCAACCGCGCTCGGTGCGTCGGGGGGCATGAGGGCACCCCGAAGGACGTCCTCGGCCCATTGCCGCGCGGCCGGCGAGTGCGGCAGGGCGTCGAGCGACCCGTTTCGAGCAGGTCCGCGAGCCCGACGGCGTGCCGCATGGACGCGGCGGGGAAGACCTCCGGGGCCGGCCGCGTGCCCGCCGGGGTCACGGCCGCCCCTCGGCCGGGAGAGCGTGCAGCGTACCGGTGCCCACCGGCGTCACCGTGCCGCCCACGATGACCCGTTCGACCTCGTCGGGCCGACCGTACGCGGTGATCGTGATCGTGCTGGGCCTGCCCACGAACCGCCCCTGGCCGAGCGCCGATGGACGGCCGTGGCACGCGTGCCCGTGGCGCATCAGGTACGCCGCCACGCAGCCTGCGGCGCTTCCGGTGGCGACGTCCTCCCGGACGCCGTCGTTGTTCCAGTGCCTGCCCTGAAGCGAGTCGACGTCGAGGACGTAGACGAACTCCGCCCCGAGGGCGGCGAGAAAGGCATCGAAGTCCGCGCGGCGAATGTGCGCTCTGCCGAGCACGTCGGCGTCGCGCACCGGCACGATCAGGTAGCGCAGGCCGGTGGAGTGCACCTCCGTCGGCAGGTCCTCTCGGAGTTCGTCCGGGCTCAGACCCAGCGAGGCGGCGACCGCCACCCGGTCGATGGCGTCTGCGCGGGCGACCAGTTCGGGACGGCCCTGGTCGAGCAGGGCGAACACGCGGCCCGCGTCGTCGCCGCTGGTGGTGACCCGTACGGTCCGCGCGGGCAGTTCGAACGTCCATCGGAGTTCTTCGCCCGAGGCGACCGCGCTCCGCAGGTGAAGCACTGCGGCGGCGCCCATGACGGGGTGCCCGGCGAAGCCGAGTTCCTCGATCAGGTCGAACACACGCGCGTGGATCACGTTGTCCGTTCGACGGCCCACGAAGATCGACTCGAAGTGCCGAAGCTCCCGGGTGATCCGGAGCATCCGATCGACCGACAGCGTCGGCGGATCGACGAACACGGCCAAGCTGTTGCCGGTGTAGGGCAGTTCGGCGAACACGTCCACGTGGTGGTATCCGACGGAAGGAGGGGCCATGGGGCCAGCGTAGATACGGCTCCGATCATCGGGAACCGCAATATCTGCGTGCTCGACATAATGGATCGTTATGAAGCGATCCGGATCCCCACCGCGTGCCTTCGCCGCGTCGATGAGGCACGAGACCGGATGCGCCCCACCGGCGTCCGCTTCGAAGGCGACGAGCACGGGCGGTCTTTCGGTCTCCTGGCGCTACGGCGACACCGTGCGCGTACCGTCAGGACGTCGGTAGGGGCCGGCAGCATCACGGCCATGACGGACATCGATGACCTTGTGCGGCGCGTCGCCATCCGGGCCGCATCCGACAACCGCGTCCTTCCCGCTCGGGTCGGCCCTCGGCAGATCGCGGAGGCCGAGGCGCGACTGGGGTTCGCGCTGCACCCGCTGCTTGCGCGCCTGTATCGCGAGGTCGCCGACGGCGGCTTCGGCCCCGATTACCAACTGTTGCCACTGCTCGGTCCGGGCACCGGCGTCGTTGGCGAGTATCTCGCGCGACGGGAGGAATCCGCTGGAGAGGAGCATCCGGACTGGCCCGAAGGTGTCGTGCCGATCATGACCTGGGGCTGTGCCATGTATGCAGGTGTGGACTGTTTCGATGAGGATGGTCAAGTCCTGCTCTTCGAGCCGAACCCCTATGGCGGCGGGTCGTGGGAGGAGTGCTGGTTCCTCGATTCCGCCGGCCTGGCCGCGTGGCTGGAGACATGGCTCGCGGGAACGGGTTGGTTCGAGGAGGGCGCCTGCGACAGGGACGACGTGGTCGAGCCGCAGCCGTGGGATCAAGCTGCAAGCCGCCTGTCCTCCAGCGGCTAGCGACACATCGCCGCTGCACCCCGTGGGCGCGGGCCACTTCACCGCGGGCGCGATCCGAGCTCGCTTCACAACGTCGGCGTCGGCCTTGGCCTCGCGCCACGTATTGCCGTGGGTGATGGCGAATTGCTCCCGTCGGGCAGGCCGGAACGGTGACGAGCCACGTGCGCCCTACCCGGGGGCGTTGACGTGATCGATGCCGCCGGCGTTCGGTCATGCCCGAATGTGGACCCAGGCGTCGCCGGCTCGGAGCCGGAGTGTGCCGTCTCGACCTTGTCCGCAGTGCATGACGACGCGGTCGGGGACGGTGATCCTGCGCTCGTCGGTGATGACCCATGTGTCGCCGTCGAGTTCGGCTCGGGTGACGTTCGTCGATCGCTGATTGTGGTTGCGGCGGGTCAGGACGGCCCGCCCGTCCCGTACGGCGAAGCCGTCCGGGACGCGTACCGGGCTCGGCCAACTGGCGACTTCGCCGGTGGACGAGGTGATGCGCGTGAGGAAGGTGCCGCCGTGGCGGGTGCCGGAGTACCACACGAGCCAGACGTCGTCGCCGTCGGTGGCCGCGGTACAGCCTTGCAGGGGCAAGTCGGGAAGTCGTCCCTCCGGCGCCCAGACTGCTTGTCCGGTGGAGCTCCAGCCCGCAAGCCCTGCCGTGGACTCGGGGTGGCCGCCGTAGATGCCCTCGTCGCCGTAGGCCGTCCAGACTCGTCCGCTGCGGTCGGTGGTCAGCACGGGGATGTCGTCGCCGAGGCAGAAGCTGTGCTCGGGCTCGCCTTCCGGGGAGTAGACGACGGTGTTCGGCTCCCAGACTCCCGCTTCGCTGCGAGGTGCACGGCCGCCGGCCACGAGCAGTCGGGCGTCGGGAAGGAGCGCGATGTGGCTGGGGCGTATCGGCACGTCTTCGAGCGGTAGGCGGTCGACGGAGCCGTCGGACCGGCGGGTCACCAGGACGCCGTCGAACGGGGGCTTCGGGACCCACCCCACCCAGCCCTTGATGTAACCCATGTGCTCCAGGTGCCGTCGGTGGACCAGGAGAACGGCCAAGTCACCTGTCGGTCCGACGGTCCAGCACAGGGCGCGGTGCTCGGGGTCCGCGTCGAAGGCGGTCGGAACCTCGACGCGCGTCGTCTTGATCGAATCCCGCATGAATCCCCCTTGGCTCGGCTCGAACCACGGTTCGTGGCGCTCAGGAGAGCCTATTGATCGTCGACCCGTTCGAACGCGCCTCCAGGGATGCCCTTCGCGATGGTGTCGCCGTGACGTGCGGTGCAATGCCCGCGCGTTCAGGCGCCGGGCGTGTTCGTGAGGTGTCCCGGACATGTCCCGCACCGATCCGGACATGTCCCGGACGGCGGTGCCGCTTGCCCGCCCGACACCCGGTGGCCCAGGTTCGAAGGGCGCACCGGGGCGGGGACGATGCGCCTTCGGGGCCGTCGGCCCGGGGTGAGGCCCGGCTCCGAGATCACACAGGAGGAGAGCAGATGGGCGCGCGGACAGTGGGAATGATGTCCATGGAGCGGAAGGTGGCCGTCGGCGTGGCGGCCTTGTGCGTCGGCGGTTGGGCGGTCGGTGCGCGGACGCGGCTTCTCGGCAGCCGGCGGCGGAGGGCGGCGTTCTCCACGATGGCCCGCGCCGACGGCCGCGTGGTCGAGGTCGACCACCTGCGCCCGTCCGGCGCGGAGTTCGGGGTGATCTTCTTCAACGGCCTCGGTCTTCCGCACGAACAATGGGCCCGGGTACGCGAGCACCTGCCCGAGAACGCGGCCTGCGTGGGCTACAACCGGCCCGGTCACGGGCTCAGCAGTCCGCTGCCGGACATCGGCTTGGCGGAACAGTTCCGCATCGTCGACGAGTTGCGCGGGCACTATCTCGACGGCCTGCCGCTGGTCCTGGTGGGGCACTCGATCGGCGGCTACATGGCCGCCGCGTACGCCGCCTCGCGGACCGACGCGAATCTGTCCCACGTGGTGATGGTCGACCCCACGATCATCGCCGACCTGCAGGCCAGTCTCGGCCTGTTGCCCGACTGGTGGACGCGCCAGCGGCTGCTGATGGAATGCCTGTGGGCCGCCTCCGGGCTCAACGTCCTACGCCCGATGACACCGGTTCGCGAACACTACGCCGAGGACGTCAAGGAGAGTCTCACCGCGTACCACGCCCGGCCGCGGGTGTGGGCCACCGCGTACCGGGAGTACATGGCGGCGCGCACCTACCCGCCCGTCGGGAAGGTGGCCGTCCCGCTGCACGTGGTGACGGCGTTGAAGGGCACGCGCGGTGTCGCGCACCGCGCGTCGCAGGAACGGATGCTGGAGCTGTCGGATGTGTCCTCGCATCACGTGCGGGAGGACGCCGACCACATGGGGGTCGTCGCGGAGGAGACCCCCGCGAAGACCATCGCCGAACTGATCGTCCCCGGGGGCAGGGCATGAACGGGCAACGCGTCGTCTACTCGGCGGTATCCACCGGGCTCGCGGCATGGCTGGTCAGCACCGTCGCCGGCCAGCTTCCCGACCAGCGATTCGACCGTCTTCTGGCAAGAGGCCCCTTTCGCCTCCTTCCGGCGCCCAACTGGCGGTTCTTCGGCCCCAATCCCGGCGTGGACGACGCACACCTGCTCTACCGGGACATCACCGCGGGCACGGCGGCTCCCTGGAAGGAAATCGAGGTGACCCCGGACCGGCCGTGGTATGCCCTGGCCTGGAACGCGGGCAACCGCGCCCCCAAGGTCCTCCTCGACACGCTCCAGGTCATCATCAAGGTGTCCAACGATTCGTGCGCCGACATGGTCCGGATCACCTCCAGCCCCGGCTACCTGATCCTTCGGGACTACCTGACCACCCGGATCCCGCACGACCCGGGCGCCGACCACACGCAGTTCATGCTGCTGCGGGGTCACCCCGAACGCGGGCAACCGTACGCGGTGGAACCCTTGTTCGCCTCTCGGCACATCCCGCTGCGCCCCGATTCGTCGGCAGCCGCAGCCGCGCGGTAGACCGCGTCGGCCGGGAGCCTCGCCCTCACGCCGAATCACCCACACCCGCACGTGAGAGCGGGACCCCCAGCCGAGACGGGCCTCGTGCCCCGCTGGGGAGCAGTCACCGCACCGTCGGAGATCCACCGAAGGATCACTATGAAAGGGAACACATGTCGCCAGTAGCCCAATTCGCCAACGCATCCCTGACCGATGTCTCCCCGGGGATGCTCTCGGGAATCGACGCCGCCCGCCTGGACAGCCCCGCCGACCCCGTGATGGCCACCCCGCTCATCACGGCCGTCTTCGCGGTCGCAACGGACATGCTGGCGCAGAACATCGCCAACTACGTCAACCGAAACGCTCACTGACGGTCGGCGCCGAACCCGGTGTCGCGGGCGGGGACCCGGCCGGGACCACCGGCGGCCGGTGACCGTACCGGCCGTGCCTCGCAGGCGCCGGGGCCGCCGACGTTCCCAACGGCGGCGCGCTGCTCGTGCGCGCCGCGCGATGTTCGGCGTACGGCGAACCGCCCCGCGCCGCCCGACACCGTCACAGCCGGGGACAGGTGCCCTTCCTGTCCCCGGCCCCCACCCTCACCGGAAGGAGACTCCGTGTTCCGTCGCCTGACCCGGGCGGCCTCGTCCCTGGCCCCGTCGCGTCCGTCCATCGCGGTGCGCCGCCTCGCCTCCGCCGGCACGTTCGTGGCGGCGTTGGAGACGCTCAGCCAACACAAACGATTCGTGAAGGGCGATCTGCTGGGAAGCCAGGTCGAGAGCTTCCATCCGAGACTCGCGCAGAGATTCCCCCGCGTGAATCGCGCGCTGGCGTCGAGGGCGTTCCCCTACACGCTCTACGGCACGCAGGCCGCCGTGTCGGCGGCCACCTTCCTGTGGCCCGGAAACCGGCCGCTGCGGATCGCCGGCGGCCTGACGCTGGCCGTCCTACAGAGCGCGCAATCCGCCTTCATTCCGTTCGGGCGCGACGGCGCCGACCAGTTGCAGCAGGTCATCAACGTCACGATGGCCTCCACCGGGCTGATCCGAGACCTCGAACAGGCCGACGATCTGGCGATGCGGACACTGGCACTGGAGACCTCGCTCTCCTACGTCGCCTCCGGGGTGGTGAAAGCCGTCTCCCCGGTCTGGCTCAAGGGTGACGCCGTTGCCGGGGTGATGCGGACGAAGAGTTACGGTGATCCGCGCGCGCATCGCCTGATCACCCGCTACCCGGTCATCTCCACGGCACTGTCCTGGGGCACCATCGTCATCGAATGCGGCTTCCCCCTCATCTACGTGCTCCCCAAACCCGCGGCTCGCGCCTACCTCGCCACGATGTTGGTGTTCCACGTCGGCATCGGCGAGTTCATGGGACTCAACCGCTTCGTTCTCGCGTTCGGCGCCACGCATCCGGCGATCCACTACGTGCTGTCCCAGCGCCGCCGCGAATCGACCGCCGCGACCCGGCTCGCTCCCTGCCTCGCCCTCGCTCCGTGAGCCGCTCGGACGCGTCGGCTGCGGATCGACGCGGGCGCGGCGGCGTCTCATGCCGAGCTCCTTCCACGGAAACGGAGAACCCATGACGATCGAAGACATCGGCTACGGAGGGCAGTTCCGCGGCTGGTACGACCGCGTCTTCCCGAGCGCCGCCGCCACCCGCGCCACCGTCGACGCCCTGGCACGATTCCACCCGGACCCGGCCCGGGGCACGCTGGAGTTCGGGGTCGGGACCGGCCGTATCGCGCTGCCGCTGTCCCACCGTGTCGGCCCGGTCGTCGGCGTGGACTCCTCGCCGGAGATGTTGGCAGCTCTCGAAGAGAAGGCCGACGAGGGCGAGGTGATCGCCGAACTCGGCGATATCCGGACCTACCGCGGCGACCGACGGTACGGCCTCGTCTACTGCGTCTGCTCCACGCTCTCCCTGATCCTCGACCCCGAGGGGCAGCGGGACGCCGTCGCCCGCGCGGCCGAACACCTGCGGCCCGGCGGCAGATTGCTGGTCGAGACGCACAACCAACCCGGCATCGTGAACCTGCATCAGGGGCTGGTCCGCACCACCTTGTTCGTGCCGTACCCGGAGCGCGACACCGGCCTTCAACTGCACGCCACTCTCCTGGCCGACGACCGGATCTGGCAGGTCTCCACCGTGTTGTTCGAGAGCGACGGCACGCACCGGATCGGGACCGAGACCGCGCGGCTGCTCACGCCCGACGAGGTCGACGGCTATGCCCGGGACTGCGGACTGCGGCCCGAGGGCCACTACGGCAACTGGCAGCGGGCCGATTACACACTCGACGCCGGCCTGTTCGTCGCGTCCTACACCAAGCCCGCATGAACCTGCGAGAAATCGTCCGCCGCCATCGAATCCTGCTGATCTGCGGTCTGGTCCTGGGCCTGGCCGGTGCGGCGGCCAAGCTCGCTCAGCCCTGGATGCTGGGTCGGCTGATCCGGGCCGTGTCTTTGGACGAGTCGATCGCGCGGCCCATCGCGTTCATCGCGCTGTTCTTCCTCGTGGACGCGGGGCTGAGCGCGGGACACGCCTATACGATCGGCCGGGCCGGCGAGAACATCGTCTTCGACGTCCGGCGCGTTCTCGGCGCCCGCCTGCTCCGCAGCCGGATCCCGCACTTCTCGCGCCTGGAGCACGGAGACGTCTTCGCGCGGACCGTGTCCGACACCTCCATCGCCTGCCTGACGATTGCTCAGGCGATGGCGCAGATGGTGACCTCCGTCTTCATGCTGGGCGGTGGGATCGTGCTGATGGCCAGGCTCGACTGGAGACTGCTGCTTGCCGCGGTCGGCTGCCTCGGCCTGGCCAGTGGCTGTGCGCTGCTGCTGGCCCGTCGGGTGCGCATCGCCGCCCTGCGGAACCGGGAGGACATCGGCGCGTTCGGTTCGGGTCTGCAACGGGTGCTCGGCGCGCTCACCACGGTCAAGGCGTCGCGCGCGGAGGAGCGCGAGACCGAGGAACTGACACTTTTGGCGGCGCGGGCGCGGCGCAGCGGAATCCGGGTCACCGGGTTCGGTTCGCTCCTGACTCCGGCGATCAACGTCGGTACCCAACTCTCGCTCGCCGTCGTCGTCTGCTGGGGCATGGCCCGCGTCGCCACGGGGTCGCTGTCGGCCGCCGAGCTCACGTCGTTCGTGATGTACCTGTTCTACCTGGTGACGCCGCTGGTGGTGCTGTTCATGTCGATCGGCCAGATCCAGCAGGGCCGTGCCGCGGTTCAGCGCGTGGCGGAGCTGGGAGCGATTCCGCAGGAGGAGGACGTGCACGCGGAACCCGGGAAGGGGCGGGAGTGCGAGCCCGTCGCGCAGTGGACGTCCGCGATCCGCTTCGAGAATGTCGGATTCGCGTATCGCGAGCACGCCCCGGTGTTGCGGGGCGTCTCCTTCACCCTGCCGTGTCGCGGCCTGACCGCGATCGTCGGTGCCTCCGGCGCCGGGAAGACGACGATGTTCCAGCTCATCGAGCGTTTCCACCGGCCGGATTCCGGCACGATCCGGGTCGCGGGCCGTGACGTCGCCGGCCTCGGGCTCGCCGAACTGCGGTCGTTGGTGGGCTACGTCGAGCAGGACACGCCATTGCTGCGCGGTACGATCCGGGAGAATCTGACCTATGCGAATCCCGAGGCCGACCCGGCCGAGATCGCCCGTGCGCTGCGGCTCGCCAGCCTGGCGGGCTTCGTCGCCGCCCTGCCCGACGGGCTCGACACCGAACTCGGGGAGCGCGGCGCAGGCTTGTCCGGCGGCCAGCGGCAGCGGCTCGCGATCGCCCGCACGTTGTTGCAGAGGCCGGCGGTGATTCTGTTGGACGAGGTCACCGCACACCTGGACAGCGAGACCGAGGCCGCGCTGCGCGACGCGATGGCGGAAGCCGCTCGCGAGTGCGCGGTGCTGGCCATCGCCCATCGACTGTCCACCATCGTGCAAGCCGACCGCATCATCGTCATGGAGGAGGGACGCGTGCGAGCGATCGGTACCCACCGGGAACTCGTGGAGTCGGACGAGGTGTATCGGCGGCTTGCCGGCCTGCAGTTCGCCACCGAGGAAGCGCCGGCATGACGCGCGTCGACGTCGCCGTCGTGGGCAGCGGCCCGAACGGCCTGGCCGCCGCGGTCACCATGGCGCGCGCCGGGCTGACCGTGCACGTCCACGAACAGGCCGCCACCATCGGCGGCGGCCTTCGCGCCCAGGCGCTCTTCGACGCCGAGGTCCGGCACGACGTCTGCGCGGCAGTGCACCCCATGGCCGCCGCGTCCGCGTTCTTCCGGGAGTTCGACCTCGCGGCGCGCGGCGTGACGCTGCTGCGGGCGCCGATCGCCTACGCGCATCCCCTGGACGGCGGCGCCGCCGCGTTGGCCCACCACGACCTCACCGAGACCTGCGAGGGTCTCGGCCCGGACGGCCGCCGCTGGCGACGGCTGATGGCGCCGCTGATGCGGCACAGTACGGGCGTGACCGACTTCCTGTTGTCCAGCCAGCGGTCCCTGCCGCCCGACTTCGCCGCCCCGCTGCTGCTGGGCCCGCGCGTGCTCGGACACCTCCTGCGGACCAACGGGTTGCGTACCGAGGCCGGCCGGGCACTGCTCACCGGAGTCGCGGCGCACGCGATGGGCCGACTGCCCAGCGCGCCCGCAGGCGCCATCGCACTGCTGCTCGGGCACCTGGCCCACGCGACCGGCTGGCCGCTGCCGCAAGGCGGCAGCGTTCGCATCGCCGATGCCCTGGCCGACGACCTGCGAGCGCACGGCGGTACGGTGCACACCGACCGCCGGATCACCGACCTCGCGGAACTCGACGCCCGGGTGATCATGCTGGACACCACACCGCGCGGCCTGGCCGCGCTGGCCGGCGACCGGCTGCCGCCGCGCTACCGTCGCGCGTTGGACCGCTACCGCTACGGTCCCGGCGCGGCGAAGGCCGATTTCCTGGTCGGTGGGCCCATCCCGTGGGCCGCCCCGGAGGTGGGCCGGGCCGGGACCGTGCACCTGGGAGGTACCCGCCCGGCGACAATCGCGACGGAGAACGCGGCGGTCCGGGGCGAAGCCGGCGAAGAACCGTTCGTACTCCTGGTCGACCCCGCCGTGACCGACCCCGGCCGCGCCGTCGGCGGCCGCCGCCCGGTGTGGGCCTACGCCCATGTGCCCAACGGCGACACCCGGGATCCGGTGCCGCTGATCACCCGGCGCATCGAACGGTATGCCCCCGGCTTCACCGACACGGTGATCGCCTCGCGCGGTGTGTCGGCGGCCGCATACGAGACGTACAACCCGAACTATCCCGGCGGCGACATCGGCGCGGGAGCCGTCACGCTCACCCAGTCCGTCTTCCGGCCGGTGGCGGCCTGGAATCCGTACCGTACGCCCCTGCCCGGCGTGTACCTGTGCTCGGCGTCGACACCCCCGGGCCCCGGCGTGCACGGCATGTGCGGGTACTTCGCAGCCCGGGCCGCCCTGCACAGGGAGTTCGACGTGAGCACCGCCCCGCGCCTGGGGCCGTGTGACCGAGGGGCGCGGTGAGGTGTCCGGCCGACGGCTCGGGTATGGCACCTCCTCCACTTCTTCGGCGGATGATGGCCCGGGAAGACTCGGACTCGGGTCACTGCTGCGGTGGCGTGGCGGTGATTTGGGCCATGGTGTCCTGGAGGTGGCGGACGGCGTTCTCGGCTTGGGTGTACTGCCCGGGGTCGGGGACGACGGTGCCGAAGGATTCACGGCGCTCGGCGGGCAGGGCGCGCCAGCGCAGGACGGGTTCGAGGACGGTGAGGGCGCCGGAGAGGAACCACGCCAGGTGTCCGTGGGTGCGGGCGAGGGAGATCGCCAGGACGGCGAGGGTTTCCCGTAGCCGTTCGAGCCGGTTGATGGCCGGCAGGTCCTGATGGGTCTCCGGTGAGCCGACCGCCTCGCGCAGGCCGGCTTCCACCTGGAGGGCGAGGGCGTGGTCGTGGGAGGTCAGCACCCATACGCGGTCGCGCACCTGCTGTCGGGCCTCGTCGGTCAGGCCCGTCATGCTCGTCTGCAAGTCCATGTGGAGCACGGTAGTGGTCGCGCCCGTTGCCGTCGGGCGGTCGAGCGCCGAGCGCGCACCCCGCCCGGGAGGTGGCCCGACAACTTCGGGACACTCGATGCGGTACACGCTGCCCGGGGACGGGCTCGCAGGCCGGGACCCGGGCCGGGGCCACCTGATAGCGGCGGGCCGCGCGGGCGCTGTTGCGCAGAACGTTGACGGCGACCCCGAAGAGCCACGGGCGCAGGCTTTCGCCTTCGGGAGCGACCTTGGCGCGCAGCCGCCAGGCCTCCAGGCCCACCGGACGGAGTTGGACGCGTCGACACCGACACCGGAACGC
This sequence comes from Embleya scabrispora, assembly GCF_002024165.1. Classification (NCBI taxonomy): domain Bacteria; kingdom Bacillati; phylum Actinomycetota; class Actinomycetes; order Kitasatosporales; family Streptomycetaceae; genus Embleya; species Embleya scabrispora. The sequence goes on along the minus strand of NZ_MWQN01000004.1, from coordinate 282,979 downwards.
CGTTCGGTGTGTGCCGCCCGCCCGGCGCGTTGCCAGGCGCTCACGGTCGGGGGAGGAGATCGAGCGTGGCCACCAGGCCCGGTACCCCGCCGTCGCGCCCGATGCGGTGGATGGCGGCTGTCAGATCCAGCCCTTTCGGGTTGCGTACAGGGCGAGTTGGAAGCGGGTGGTGGCGCCGGCGCCGGCGTTGAGTTGTTCGAGGTTGCGCGACAGGGTGCGGCGGCTGATGCCGAGCAGTTCGGCGATGTTCTCGTCGGTCAGGCCGCCGGCGAGCAGTTCCAGGATGCGGCGGTGTAGGGGGCGCAGCGTCGTCGGGACGCGGCCGCCCAGGTGTAGCGGGAACGCCGAGCGCCACGAGGATTCGAACAGGCCGATCAGGGCCGACAGCAGGCTCGACGGGCGAACGATGAGGATCGAGTCGTTGATGTCGGCCTCGACGAACGACATCGACACCAGGGCCTGGCGGCGGTCGAAGATGGTCAGTTTCACGGGGACGGTGGGCAGTACGCGGGCCTGTTCGCCGGCGGCGATGCACGGCTGGATGTTGCACGCGTAGTAACGATTGTTCTGCACGGCGGACTTCGAGTAGACGATGCGGTACTCGACGCCGTGGGCGAGGTTGTGCTCCTCCGTCTCGTTGGGGACCCCTCCCGTGTGGTACGGCGGCGAGTCGAAGCGCAGCACCTCGGATCTCGCGGCGCCCTCGGCCTGGTGGATGCGCTCTTCGACCCGCGATCCGGTGAGTACTTCGACCAGTTCGTCCATGGCGGCGTGGGGGTGGACGGAGCGACGATATCGCCGGTAGGCGTCGATCGCCGCCAGTTGGGCTTCGCGCAGTTCCGCGGAGCGCGTGTGCGCGAGGCGTTCGATGCCGATGCTCGGCTCGATCGGGGTGACGGCCGCCGGGTCGGGTCCGCCGGCGGAGACCAGGCCCAGGTCCACGAGGTGGTTCACGCACTCGTCCGCTTCGTCGAGATCGAGGCCCAGGCGTGCGGCCGCCTCCGCCGGCGCGAGGGGTCCGGTGCGCAGCAGGCCCAGGTACAGCAGGGTCTCCCGATCCCCCAAACCGAGGCGGGCCAGGTGTGTGGGGAGTTCCTCGTCGCGCATGGCCGTCCCCTTCGCCTTCCGGTCGGGCGTCGTGTCCCGTGGAGCGGACAGGCTGCCCGATCCGGGAAAAGAATGACAGGACGGCGAACCGGTTGGCGTGGTGCGCCCATTCGTGTCATTGGCGAACGTGTGCCGCCGCCGACTCGGATCGGGAGTAGACCTGCGAACCCCGTATCCCGGATCCCGCATCCGGCATGGCGTCGGGGCGTCAAGGCGTCGAAGCCCTCCCGTCTGGAGCAGATGTGCGCACACGAGTCCGAAAGTCGATCGCGGTCGTCGTCTCGGCGGTCCTCCTTCCATTCCTCGCCGTTCAGCAGTCCCACGCCGGCAACGCCCCCGCGAATCCGAGCGACTTCGCCGCCCGGCCACCGACGGGTCGCCACATCGTGGTGTTCAAGGACACGACCCTGCCACCCGACACGATCCGAGCGCGGTCCACCCGCCTCGTCGAGGCGTACGGCGGCACGATCGTGCGTACCTACGCCTCGGCCCTCGCCGGGTTCACCGCCGACCTCGACGCCGGGCAGGTGCGCCGGATCGCCGCGGACGCACAGGTGGCCTACGTGGAGCCGGACACCGAGGCACACACCGCCGCGTCCACCCAGTTCGATCCCCCTTCCTGGGGGTTGGACCGGGTGGACCAGCGCGGCCTGCCCCTGGATCACGCGTACACCTACCCGAACACCGCGAGCGCGGTGACCGTGTACGTCGTGGACAGCGGCATCCGCACCTCGCACGGCCAGTTCGAGCGACGCGCGAGCGTCGGTGTCGACGAGGTGGGGGACGGCCGGGCCGGTCAGGACTGTTTCGGGCACGGCACCCACGTGGCCGGCACCATCGGCGGCCGGGACTACGGAGTGGCCAAGGGCGTGCACCTGGTCTCCGTACGGGTGCTCGACTGCAAGGACAGCGCGAGCACTTCGAACATCATCGCCGCCGCCGACTGGATCACCGCGCACGCCGTGAAGCCGGCCGTGGTCAACATGAGCATCAACGGTTCGCGCAGCCGCAGCGAGGAGACCGCGATCCGCAACTCGATAGCCTCGGGCGTCACCTGGGTCGTCTCCTCCGGTAACGACGGCGCGGACGCGTGCCGCAACACGCCGGGCGCGATCACACAGGCCATCGTGGTGAACAACGCCGACTCCCGCGATCGACGACGTGGTGATTCCGACTACGGCTCCTGCACGGACCTGTTCGCCCCCGGAACGGACATCAAGTCGGCCTGGTACACCGGTGACACGGCCACGAACACCAGGACCGGTACCTCGCAGGCCGCGCCGCACGTGACCGGTGCCGCCGCCCTGTGGCTGTCCGAACACCCCACGGCGACCCCCGCCGAGGTGGAACGCGCGCTGATCGCCGACGCCACCGTCGGCAAGATCGCCGACGTTCGCGCCGGAACGCCCAATCGCCTACTGCACGTCGGCCCCTCGGCCGCTTCGACGCCTCCCGCCGCCTCGACCGCGCCGACGAGCTGAGCCGGTGCGCCGGCCCGTGCCCCCGGCGGGCACCTCCCTCGCCGCGCGCCCCGCCGCCCGCGGCCCCCCGGCCGAGCGCGGGCCGACCCGTCCGCCCCTTGCGCCCGTATCCGTCCACGGCGGCTCACCTCGCCGTCACCACTCACCGTCCTTCGAGGAAGTCCCCATGAGGAGGTCCCCGATGCGGATCAAACGCGTCCCGGCCACGCTCGGTTTCCCCGCGCTGGCCCTACTGGTCGCGGCAACCGCCTCGCTCTCGCCCGCCGCGAACGCCACCGAACGGCACGCGGCCACGCCCGCCGCCGCCATGTCGTCGTCGGCCGTACCCGAGTTCGACCACGTGGTGGTCGTGCTGTTCGAGAACACCAACTACGAGACGATCAAAGGCAGTTCCAAGGCCCCCTACTTCAACTCCCTGGCCGCGCAGGGCACCCTGTTCACCAACTCGTTCGGCATCACCCACCCCAGCCAGCCGAACTACATCGGACTGTTCTCCGGCTCGCAGCACGGCGTGACCGGCGACGACTGCACCGACCTGAGCGGCGACAACCTCGGGCAACAACTCGCCGCGGTGGGCAAGACGTTCAAGGCGTACTCGGAGGGTCTGCCCAGTGCCGGTTCCAGGACCTGCAAGAGCGGCAAGTACCGCCGAAAGCACGCTCCCTGGGCCAGTTTCGCCGGCACCGCGGGGTCGAGCACCCACGTCCCGTTCTCGTCCTTCCCGTCGGACTACGCCAAACTCCCGGACGTGTCGTTCGTGGTACCGGACATGTGCAACGACATGCACGACTGTTCGACCGGCACGGGTGACACCTGGCTCAAACGCAACCTCGACGGCTACGTGCAGTGGGCCAAGACGCACAACAGCCTGCTGATCACCACCTTCGACGAGGACGACTTCCGCTCGGTCAATCAGATCCACACCGTCTTCGTCGGCCAAAACGTCAAGGCCGGCTACCAGTCACCGACCCAGATCAACCACTACAGCGTCCTGCGCACCCTGGAGGACATGCACGGCCTGCCGCCACTGGGCGAGGCGACCCGCAAGACCGCCGTGACCGACGCCTGGAGCGCCACGGCCGGACCGGTGATCACCGCCCCCGGCAACCAGGGCGCCACCGCGGGCACCGCGACCACCCTGCAACTGTCCGCCTCTGGCGGCACCGCGCCCTACACCTGGGCCGCCACCGGGCTGCCCGCCGGGCTGTCGCTCGACCCGACCCTGGGCCGGGTGTCCGGCACCCCGACCACGCCCGGCACCGCGTCGGTCACCGTGACCGCCAAGGACGCCGCAGGCGCCGTCGCGACCACGTCGTTCACCTGGACGGTGCGCCCCGCCGGCAGCGGATCCGTGCTGTTCGACGACGACTTCGAAGCGGACCGGGGCTGGACGGTGAACGCCTCCGGAACCGATACGGCGACCTCCGGAGCTTGGGAGCGTGGCGATCCCGACGAGACGCGCTCCACCTACGGCCCCAAACAGGTCAAGCAACTGGGGACGACCGTCTCCGGTACCAACGCGCTGTCCACCGGCGCCCGCGCCGGTGCCGAATACGGTGCCAACGACCTGGACGGCGGCGCGAGTTCGGTGCGCTCTCCCGCGATCACGTTGCCCGCCGGCGCGACGGCGCCGAATCTGCGGTTCTCGTACAACCTGGCCACCGGCGACAACTCCGGGGCGGACGACCACTTCCGCGTCCGGGTGCTCGACGGAACACAGGCGACGACCGTGTTCGAACGCAACGGTACGGCGACCGAGGTAGCCGGTACGTGGCAGGTCGCCAACGTGGATCTGTCGGCCTTCGCGGGCCGAACCGTCCGGGTGGAGATCGAAGCCGCCGACGCCGGTACCGCCAGTCTCATCGAGGCACAGGTCGACGACGTCACGATCACCGGCTGACCCGCGCCCACCCTCGCGAACGGTGCGGTGACCGCAGTCTTCCCCCTCGGTCACCGCACCCGTGGTCCCCGCTTCCGCTCGTCCACCGAGAAGGGCAACGCACCGTGTACCTCTCGACCATCGACCGACCGGCCCGGGACACCCCACGCCCCCGCCGCCGCGCCCGGCCGCGCCGCGGGCGGGTCGCCATCGGCCCCAACGTGCTCGCGCTCGGCGCCGTGAGCCTGTTGACCGACGTCTCCTCGGAAATGGTCACCGCCGTCCTGCCGCTGTACTTCGTCCTCGCACTGAACCTCAGCCCCGCCGCATACGGCGTCATGGACGGCCTCTACACCGGGGCAACCGCACTGCTGCGCCTGGTCGGCGGCTACATCGCCGACCGCACCCGGCGCCGCAAGCGGATCGCCGGCGTCGGCTACACGATCTCCGCGGTGGCCAAGCTGGGCCTCCTCGGCGCGGGCGCCTCCGCGCCGGCACTCGGCGCGGTGATCGTCGCGGACCGCGCCGGCAAGGGCCTGCGCTCGGCGCCGCGGGACGCGCTCATCACCCTGTCCACCCCCGAGCCCCTGCTCGGCCGGGCCTTCGGCGTCCACCGCGCCATGGACAGCGCGGGCGCCTTCCTCGGGCCACTGGTCGCGCTGGGTCTGCTGTCGATCGTGGGCGCCACGACACCGACCGCGTTCGACGCCCTGTTCGTGACCAGCTTCTGCATCGCGTGCGCCGGCGTCCTGACCCTGGCGCTGTTCACCCGCGACCACCGCGACGAACACCCGCGCGCGAAGCCCGTCACCGTGCGCGCCGCCGTCGCGCTGCTCGCCTCGCCACGCGTGCGCGGGCCGGTGTACGCGGCCGGGGTACTCGGACTGGCCACCATCGGCGACGGCTTCGTCTACCTCGTCCTGATGGACCGTCAGGGATTTCCGGCCGGCTGGTTCCCCCTCTACGCGGTGGGCACCAACCTCGTCTACCTGACCCTTGCCGCACCGTTGGGCGCACTCGCCGACCGCTGGGGGCGCAAGCGGATGCTGCTGTGCGGCTACCTGTGCCTGGGCATCGGATACCTCCTGCTGTTCGGCCCGCTCCCCGGCACCTGGACCACCGCCCTCGTGCTCCTGTGCCTGGGGACGTTCTACGCGGCCGGCGACGGCGTGCTGATGGCCCTTGCCGCACCGGTGCTGCCGGCCGCGCTGCGCACGACCGGACTGGCGCTCGTACAGACCGCCCAGGCACTCGCCTACCTCGCCTCGTCGGTCGCCTTCGGCTTCGCATGGGTGACCTGGGGGCCCGCGACCGCGACCCGGGTCGCCGCCGCGGCCGTGCTCGCCGCGATCGCCGTCACGGCGGTCGTACTCACGGGGCCCACCCGCACCCCTGCTCCCACGCCCGAGGAGGCCGCGGAATGAAACCGCGCCCGCGCATCCTGATCGCCGTCGCCGGCTTCGTCGCGCTCCTGGCGGTCGCGATCGTCGCGATCGGCACCGCCGCCGGGCCCGCCCGGCGGATCGCCGACGCCGGCACCCCGGGCGCGGTATCCCTCGCTCCGGGACCGCGCCTGCTCGCGCGCAGCCTCGCAGCCGACAGCCGCGACCACCTGATCTCGGTCGCCACGCCCGACACCGGTGGCGGCCGCACCGTGTCCACGACCTCGTGTGTGCGGCTGTACGCCGCCGCGGGCACCGGGATCTGCCTGCGATTGGACGGCGGTCTGAGGACCTTCGAGGCGGTCGTACTGGGCCCGGACCTGGACCCGCGGCGAACGCTCCCACTCGTCGGAGTGCCCAACCGGGCCCAGGTCTCGCCCAGCGGACGCATGGTCACCTGGACGGTCTTCGTCACCGGAGACTCCTACAACGGCGGCCACTTCTCCACGCGCGTCGGCATCCTCGACACCCGCACCGGGGAACTCGTCTCGACCCTGGAGGACTGGTCGGTGCTGGTGGACGACAAGCCCTACGAAGCCGCGGACCTCAACTTCTGGGGCGTCACGTTCACCCGCGACGACGGGCACTTTTACGCGACCATGTCCACCGCCGGACGGCGCCGGCTCGTCCACGGCGACCTGGCCACACGCACGCTGCGCACCGTGCGGGAGAACGTCGAGTGCCCCTCCCTGTCCCCGGACGGGACCAGGCTGGCCTTCAAATCCGCCGTCGACGGCGACCCGCGACACGGCTGGCGCCTGTCGGTCTTGGACCTGGCCGGCGGCACGGTGACCCCACTCGCCGAAACCCGCTCCGTCGACGACCAGGCCACCTGGGTCGACGCGCGCACGGTGGCGTACGCACTGCCACGCGGGCGCGGGCACGCCGACGTCTGGCACGTTCCCGCGGACGGGTCCGGAGTTCCCAGGCTCGTGATCCCCGACGCCGATTCCCCCGTCGCACTCGCCCCGCCCGAGGCCCCGGAGGAACGGGCCGCGACGTGACCGCGCGTGCGGTGTCCGACCTCGCCGCCGGGCACGCCCCCCGACCGGCCCGGCCCGCGCTGCCGTCCATCGCGCGGGCCGGGCCGCACTGCGGTCCACCGCGAGGTGAGGGCCACGTTCCACCCGTACGGCGCGGGCATACCGCGTCCCGCGCCCGTCCCCGCTTCTCCGGCGGACCACGGGACCGACCGGCCGCCTCCACCGCGCCGTCCCCGCCCACCGCGACACCCACACCGTGATACCTCGGGAGAGACCGTGACCCGCCACCCCGCTTCTCCCTCCGGCCGGCCCGCCGCTCCGGTACCGGTCGCCGCTCCGGTATCGGTCGACACCGCGACTTCGGATTCGGCGCTCGTCGCCGAGGCCTACCACGACCTGCTCGACGCCCTGATCACCGCGAGGCGGGTGACCCCGCGCGGGCGCGCGGACCTCCACGAGAGCGTGACCCGACTCGGTCTCGCCGACGCGCGCATCCACCGGGTGTTCGGCGCGCACGCCGCCCCCGCCGCCGGACTCGCGATCCCGGCCGGCCGCCGACACCGGTGGGACATACCCGAGTTCGGGTACGCCGCCCGCCGGAACGCCGTACGCGCCACGCTCGACGCCGAGCCCCTGCTGTGTGGCCGGGTCGCCCGGAACCGGACCGCCGAAGACCTCGAGCGCGCCCTGCTCGACGACCGGGGGCCGGCCACCATCGCCGTCGACCCGCGTCCCGGACGACTCGGCGGCACACCGACCCTCGCGCCGCTGGGATACGCCCTGGCCGACCTCCTGGTCCGCGCCTGGGAGGCCTCCGACCAGCCGTCGACGCGGCTCACGGAGTCCGACATCCTGCGCCTGGTCGGCCGGTACAACCACAGCGTCGCCGCCGCGATCCGTTCGAGCGGACGCCGCTGCCCGTGCCGCCGGCCGCCCGACGAACACTGGGTGACCGCGCCCCGACTCGCCCTGCTCATGGCCTGCGCCGCCGCGTGCGCGCACGGCGACGGGCAACGGCGCGCCCGCTGGTGGGTCGAGACCCGACCACCCGGCACCGACGCGCACTTGGCCCGCGCGTTGAGCGAACGGGTACCCACGGTGCGGTGAGACACGCCAGGGGCCGACGGCAGGCAACGCGACGCCGGCGCCGACCACAACGGGTCGCCGCCGACGCGCCGTCGAGCGGAACGCCGTCTCCTCGACGTCCAGGTGACGTGCCGGGGCCCATTCCGGGCAGACGGAACGGCGGGGCGTCGCAGACCGGGGCCCCGCAGCCGAAGGGAGCACTGCGTGTTCGAGGAGTTCGATACCAGGACGGTGCGCACCGGCGAGGCATCCGTCTTCGTTCGGTACGGAGGCGAGGGCCCGCCTCTCCTGTTGCTGCACGGCCACCCGCGCACGTCGGCGACCTGGCACCGGGTCGCGCCCCTCCTGGTACGGCGTGGCTTCAGCGTCGTCTGCCCCGACCTGCGCGGTTACGGGCGCTCTCGCGGCCCGGAGCCCACTCCCGATCACGTCCCGCACTCCAAGCGCGCCGTCGCCGAGGACATGATCGAAGTCATGCGGGCGCTCGGGCACCGACGCTTCGGGCTCGTCGGCCACGACCGTGGGGTTGCCGTGGCGCTCCGCCTGGTGCTGGACCACCCCTCGATGGTGACCCGGGTAGCGTTCGTGGACGGCCTGCCGCTGAGCGAGCACCTGGTCCGCGCCGACGCCCGGTTCGCCACCGCGTGGTGGCACTGGTTCTTCTTCGCCCAGCCGGAGATTCCCGAACGCGTCATCAACGCCGATCCCGACGCCTGGTACCGCGGCACCCCCGAGGCCATGGGGCAGGAGAATCACGACGAATGGCGGGCCGCCACCAGAAATCCGGACGTGGTCCGCGCCATGCTGGAGGACTACCGTGCCGGGCTCACCGTGGACCGCCGACACGAGGAAGCGGACCGAGCCCGAGGCGCACGCATCGACTGCCCCGTCCTGGTCCTGTGGTCGCTACGGGACGATCTGGAGGACCTGTACGGCGACCCGCGCGCCATCTGGCGCGACTGGGCCGATGACGTGCGGGGCCACGGCATCGACGCCGGCCACCATGTGGCCGAGGAAGCCCCCGGCCCGCTATCCGCCGCCTTGGGCGCCTTCTTCACCTGCTGAGGTCCGCGAGTCCGCGACAGGTGGACGTGGGTCGTGGCCGTGGTGAGGAATAGGGCGACGGGTGAGGGGACATTCGCACTGTCATGAGGATGCCGTGGGGGACGGGCGATGTCGACCGCGCCTGGACGCGGGCGGCGGCGTCGCGCGTGCCGGCCGGGGTGGGCCGGGTTCTGTCCGAGGTGGAAGAGGCGGCGGAGAGTTCCAAGTTGTGGTGTGCCGCCGCCGCGGTGATGGCCGCCACCGGCGGCCGGCGCGGGTGTGTCGCCGCGGCGGCCGGGTTGTCCGCGCTGGTGCTCGCGCAGGTGGCGTCGAATGGCCTGTGCAAGCGTGTGGTCGACCGTCCGCGGCCGCCGAAGGAGTGGATTCCCCACGACGAGGTCGAGGACCGCCCCGATTCCTCGTCGTTCCCTTCGGGGCACACCGCCGCCGCCGTCGCGTTCACCACCGCTGTCGCGCCGTCCTGGCCCGGCGCGGCCGCCGTTTGCGCGCTGCCGGCCGCCATGGTCGCCCTCGAACGTGTGCAATCCGGCGCCCACTATCCCACCGACGTCGCCGCGGGCGCCGCCGTCGGCCTCGCCGCCGCCTGGCTCGTGCGTCGCGCCCCACGCATACTGCCGCGCCGGTGGATCCCGGGTGTGGCGTGGTACGGGTAAGCGGAGGGCGCCCGCAGTGACGCGACCACTGGGCGGTGGTCCACCGACGCTCGGCCATGGATTGCACCTGTCGGCGTTCGGACGCCCGTGGCCGAAGCCGTCGCCCATACCCAACTCGCCCACGGTCGCCCGGAGTCGGACTCTCACGCGCGGTCCCGGCACCCTGCGCCGGCTCCGCACCGCGGTCCGTGACGCCGTCAGCGCCCGGGGTCGGCTCGGAGACGGCGCGGGCGACCTCACGAGACCGTGCCGGCGGGGGCGCCGGCCTTCGCGCGGCGCCCCCACCGGTCTCGGCTGGATCAGCCCGGCCAGGTGCCCGTCAGCCGCTTGGTGGCGGTGGCGCCCGCCCGGTCGACGGCGGCCTTGACGACGGCGAAGATCGCGCCTTGGAGAGCCGCGGCGAAGAGGATCTCACGCCACGTACGATCCTCGTCGGTGGCGTCGGGCGCGTCCTCCTCGTGCCCGATCGTCTTCCACGCCTGCTTGAAGGCCACACCGGCGAGCATTCCGCTGACCGCGCCGATGGCCAGACCGACCGGCTTGTAGGCGACCTCGGACGCCTTCATCGCCGCCTCCGGCTGCGCCGTACGAGCAGGAACACGACCAGGACGCCGCCCGCGGCGAGCAGCGGGGTGCGCTTCGTCCGCGCCGTGGCCGCCGCCCGGCCGGTCTTCTCCCGTACGGGGTCCGGGGTCTTGTCCGCGGCGAGTTGTCCGGCACGGGACGCGGTCTCGCGGACCTGTGCCGCGGCGTGGGCGGCCTTGTCGAGGACCGGGTCCGGGGTCTTGTCCTTCAACGTCTGCTTGGTTTGCTCCGCCTTGTCGCGGATCCGGGCGGTGACCTGTGCGGTCTTCTCCGCCGCTTGTTCCTTGACGTCGGCGGCCTGTTTCTGCGCCCGGGCCTTCACGTCGGCCTTGCCGGCCAGCGCCTCGACGGTCCGGCCGAGTTGGTCGCGGGTCTGCTCGACTTTCTCGCGCAGTTCCTCGGGTGTGGGCGCGGTCTCGTCGTCGGGGGTCTGCTTGGTCATCGGTGTGTGTGCTCCTTGATCTCGGTCACGTCGGCCTTGACGCTGTCGATGGTCTGCTCCGGCACGGGCGGGCCGGCCTTCGCGAACTGCTTCTTCCCGGCCGTCGCCATGAGGGCGGTGACCGCTGCCAACACGGCGGCGACGATCAGGGCCGCGGCCCATACGGGAAGCAGCAGCGCCACGGCGGCGATCACCGCCACGGTCAGGGCCTGCGCGGCCAGGAAACCGATCAGGCCGGCCCCGCCGAACAGACCCCCGCCGGCCCCGAACCGCTTGCCCTTCTCGGCCATCTCCGACCGGGCCAGCTGCATCTCCTCGCGCACCAGCTCCGACAGCTGCCGGGAGGCACGGGCCACCAGCGCGCCCACCGAGTCATCGGAGTCGTGCGCGTGCCGATCAGCGCTGCTCACGAGTCTTCACCTTGCCTTTCTCCCGCTGCCACCGGATGGCCGCACGCCGGCGCCCGTAAGCAGTGCGGGCCCGGCGCGGCGCCGTCCGGCTACGGGTTCGGTCCCGCTGCCGGTGGCGCGCCTACCCGGTAACCGGCCGAGCACCCGCACCGGCGACCGGGTTTCACTCGAGGCGGCGCAGCGGCAGGCGCGGTACGGCCGGAATCACAGGGGCCGCCGCCCCGCTCGGCAGGACGACGGACCCGCACGCGGTTCCCGGGCCGGCGTGGTCGGGGAGTCGCGGAACGGGCGGGTACTCCTCGGAAGAGCGCGGCATCGAGGATGATCCCGGCGGCCGGGCCTGCGGGACGACTCCCATCAACCGCCGGATCCCGCAGCGGGATTCACGGCTGCGAGCCCATCCACGGGTCCGCACTTTCCGGGGACCGAGCGTGGTGACGTCGACATCGCGGGGGAGCAGGATGCAGCCCGAGCCCGGCCGCATCGAACCGGGCGGTGAAGGGGTGCGTCGGTTCGGTGGCGCACGGTCGGCACCGGCAAGGCCGCCGGTGCCACCGCGGCGGGGCGATTCGCAAGAGGGGGATGTCTCCCCCCGGTTGGCGTCGAACCGGTGTCAGCGCCCGAGGGCGCCGTCCGGCGGTTTCGTCACCAGTGCGCGGCGGTCGCGTAGTAGGTGGCGCCCGGCCACGCCTGTACCGGGGTCGTCGAGGGGACGATCTTGCCCGCGCACATTCCGCGCGCGGCCAATCCGTCCACGATGCGCGGGATCGCGGCAAGGGTGGTCTGGTAGCCCTCGTGCAGCAGGATGATGCCGCCCGGCTGGACCTGGAGCGCGTTGGCGACGATGTCGTCGGTGGAGATGCCGTTGTAGTCGAAGGAGTCGGTGGTCCACAGCACTTCGGTCATCCCGAGCGTGGTCGCGTCCTGTCGGATTCCCGAATTGGTCCGTCCGTACGGCGGGCGGAACAGCGTCGGCGCGTGGCCGGTGCGGGCCTGGAGGATCTGGTTGGTGCCCAGCAGTTCGTTGAACGCGTCCGGCTCGCCCGCCTCGTCCAGGAAGGGGTGGGAGAACGAGTGGTTGCCGATCCAGTGGCCACCGGCGGCGATCCGGTCCACGTACTGCGGATAGTCCAGCGCGTGCGCTCCGGTCAGGAAGAACGTCGCCTTCACCCACCCGGCGTCGTTCAGCGCCTGGACATAGGCGGGGGTCAGCGTCGAGGGCCCGTCGTCGAACGAGATCGCCGCGTAACCGGCGGCGCAGGGGGCCGGCGGCGCGGGATCCGCGTGTGCGGCCGTCGTCGGCCCCAGGACCAGGCCCGCAAGCGCGGCCACCGCCCCGACCGTCCAGGCGCGGAATCGAACGCTCGACTTCATCTCGGTCAACCTTTCGAAGAGGTGGCACCACCACGAATGCGGCCACCATCGAAGGATGGTGGCCGCACAACCGCCCGCTCCGAGAGCATTCGGGAACGGCTTACCGATTGCTCCCGGGGCGAGGCGGGACCTGCGGGGTCGAACGTCAGCGGGTGCGCGCGGGCAGGATCCGCTTGAGCGCGAGGCCGGCACTGAACAGCGTGAACGCGGCCACGACCGCCCACATGACGTTCGCGCCGGTCGCCGCCAGGGCGCCTCCGGCACCGGCTGCGGCCGCTCCCGTACTTGCGTGATACATGGTCACCATTTCCTTTCTTTTCTTCGGATCGCGTCCCAGAACGCTTGAGCCTGGGCCGCTTGCAGGTAGAGGTCGAAGGCCATCTCGACCACGATGAGTCCGCCGAGTACCACCTGGAGCGGACCGCGTTTGCGGACACTCACGGCGCGTTCGACGGAGAAGATCAACGTCACCACCATCCACACCGGCTGGATGCGCACGTGGCCGGTGAAGACGAGGGACAGCAGCAGGGATCCCAGGTAGATCGTGATGACCAGCAGGCCGATCAACGAGAGTGCCTGTCGTCCCCAGTAGGTGCGGGTGATGTGGGTCCAGCCGTAGTCGGTCAGGTTCTCCAGGGCGCCGCGCTTCCAGCGCAGCCGCTGTTGGAACAGGTCCGACCAGGTGCCCATGACCTCGGTCATCAGCGTGCACTTGGGCGGGCAGACGATGCGCAGGCCCAAGTGGAGGATGCCCAGGGTGAGTTCGTTGTCCTCGGTGAGTACGCGCGTGTCGTAGACGTGGGCTGCGCCGGGCAGTTCGCCGCTCGCCCGTGCGGCGACCACCTCTTGCAGGGTGAGTGCGCGAAAGAGGGTGGCGGTGCCGGTCAGTACGAGGGCCTTGCCCTGGAGCCGTTCGACGTCGCGGACGTAGCGGGCGTATTCGTTGCGCTGCAGCATGCCGACGAAGCCGCCGCCCGGTTTGCCGGTGAACGTCCCGCCGACGGCCCCGAACTCGCCGGTGGCCAGGCGCTCCAGGCCGTGACTGAGGAATTCGGGCCCGAGGGTGGAGTCGGCGTCCATCACCAGGATCGCGTCGGCCGGCCCGAGGTTCGGCAGGATGTGGTCGATGACCTGATTGAGACCGCCGGCCTTCTTGTGCTTGTTGTCGACGGTCTCGTAGACCTGCACACCCATGCCGCGGGCGATCTCGACGGTGCGGTCGGTGCAGTTGTCCGCGATGACGATGATCGTCTCCGGCGGTCGGCGCTGACCGTGCAGCGACTCGATGGTTTCGCCGATCTGTGCTTCCTCGTTGTGCGCGGGCACCAGCGCGGTGATCCGCATCGTGTGCACGTCCACGGCCGGCAGCGAGCGCCGCCGCCGGCGCTTGGTCCTGAGCCGGAACGGCTCCGCCTTGCGCGCCCGGTGCTTCCGGGGCCGGGTGGCGCCGGTCGGCTCCGGTCGCGGGGCGGGGCGCGGCTCATCGCGAACCGGCGCCATGGTCTCGGTCGGCGCGTCCGCCGCAACCGTGTGCTCGGCACGTCCCCGGTGCCGCCCGCCGGGCACGCCGCTCACGTACCCCGTGTCCTTCATCTCGCCATCGCATTCCGGATCGAGCCATGGCGAACGGACGAGTTCGCATCGCAGGCCCGAGTGGATGCCGTGGACGTGACCGGCATTCGGGCAGCACGAAGCCACGAGACTTCGGCCGGCGCGGGACGCGAATCATCCCTTCCCCCCCGGGTCCCCACCCAGGAGGACCAAGAATGCGGGATCCCGACGATCTTGTACATCGCAAAGCCCGAGATGTGAGCACAAGCACATGCATAGCCGGCGAGGCCGTACAACCGGATGTATGGCCGGCGATACAAGTACAACCGGGGGAATTGCCGGGCATAAGGCAGCAAAAGCCGGTATGGCCGGCAGTGGAGCGGCCTCGCCGAGCAGGCGTCCTGCCCGAGCAAGGCGAAATGGCACACGAGCCGCCTTCCGGCAGCCGACCTTCCTCCCGTGTGTACGGATCGCCGCACGGACCGACGAGCAGAACGACAGGCCCGCGCCGCAGGGGAGTCGGTTCAACCGAGGCGTCGTCGAAGTGGAAGAGCGCCGAGCCCAAGCGCGAACGATTTCGCCGGCGCGGCGCCGGATCGGTCGCCGATCCGTCCGGCGGTGGGGGCGTGTCGAGCGCACCGCGTGGCGGCCTCGACCCGCCGGCCGCTCGGGCGCCTCGCCGCCTCGAAGGTGTCGGAGATCGCGTCGGCTCGGGAAAGCGCGCCCGGCGCCGAGCGCCCACGGGCCCCGGATCACCCATGTGCTTCGCTCAAGTCCCCATATCGTGCAAACTGCTCAATTCGTTATTAATGTGATGTTTTGTGCTTGATACCTATGACACGGTCCTCGTCTCCGGTGGTCTCGGTTTCATCGGAACGCACATGACCCGCGCCCTCCTCGCCCTCGGAAAGCGGGTGAGGATCATCGACACCGGCCGCACCTCGCTCTCGGAGAACCCCCCGCCGGGGGTCACGCTGTTCCCGGTGGACATTCGCGAGACGGACAAGGTTGCCGAACTGGCAGCCGGGGCGGACCTCGCCTTCCACATCGCCGCCAACGCCAACGGAACCTTGTCGGTCACCGAGCCGCGCCTGGACTTCGAGATCAACGCGCTCGGCACGTTCTCGTTCGCCGAGGCGATGCTTGCCGCCGGGGTGCGGCGGGTCGTGTACGTGTCGTCCGCGTCCACGTACGGCACACCGCGCAGATTCCCCATGGACGAGGAGCATCCGAACCGGCCCTTCGTCCCCTACGGCGCGTCCAAACTCGGCGGGGAGGTCTCCTGCCTGGCCCTGCATCACGCGCGGGGGCTGCCGGTGGTCGTGGGTCGGCCGTTCTGCGTCTACGGCCCCGGCGAAAACCCGCGCGAGGCAATGGTCGAGGTCGGGCGGTTCCTGCGCTGGCACCTCAATGGCGCGCCGATCCAGATCGTCGGCGACATCGACCGCAAGACCCGCGATTTCGTATACGTCACCGACCTGGTCGCCGGACTGCTGACGCTCGCCGACCGGGGTCGACTGGGAGAGGTGTACAACATCGGCTCGGGCACCGAGACCTCGATGCGCCGACTCGTCGACGTGATCGGCGCGGCCACCGGGCGCGAACCCGCCGTCGAGGTGATTCCGGAGATCGAGGACGACACCTACCGTCTCGTCGCGGACATCACGAAGATCAGGACGCTCGGATACCGCCCCGAAGTGTCCCTGCACGACGGCGTACAGGCCGTGGCGCAGGCGCTCGGACCCGCCCCCGAACCGCCCGGCGCCCCCACCATCTTCGCCCTGGGCCAACACGCCGAACGCTGACCGCGACGCCGGCCTCGCCCGCTACCGCAGTCACCCTTCCTCGTTCCCGTAGGCGGTTGGGCGGGCACGGGGCGCGGGGTGGGGCTCAGACCGTGGGCTCGGGGGCCATGTAGGCGTCGAACCAGGCCAGGACGCGGGCGCAGTGGTCGATCACGGCGGGGAAGCCGCTTACTCCGTGGCCCTCTTGGGGGTAGACGACGAGTGTCGATTCCACGTCCGACTCCACCAGCGCGCGGTGGAACTCCCGGGCTTGTCCGGGCGGGGTGCACCGGTCGAGGGCGCCCCCCGTCAGGAGGGTGGGCGTGCGCACGTTCGACGCGTGGCGCAGGGGGCTGCGCTCGACGTAGTGGCCGGTGAATGAGCGTGGCTCGTCGGCCAGGAAGGTCCGGTCGAAGTGCGGCATGTTGGTGGTGTGGTGGAGTGAGATCCAGTCGGTGACCGGCGCGGTGGGCGCCGCCGCCGCGAACCGCTCGTCCTGGGTGATCAGCCACGCGGACAGGAATCCGCCGTACGAGCCGCCCATCACGCCGAGCCGCTCCGGATCGGCGATGCCCCGGGCGACCATCGCGTCGATCCCCGACAGTACGTCCTGCGCGCCGGCACCGCCCATGTCGCCGAACACCCCCTCGGCGAACCGCTGTCCGCGGCCGGCGCTGCCACGCGGGTTCGGGTTGAGGACCGCGTACCCGCGACTCACCAGCAGGGGTGTGCCCTGGAAGGCCAGTGACCAACTGTTGCGGAAGCTCCAGACCGGACCGCCGTGCAGGTGGGTGATCAGCGGAAACGGCCCGGGGCCGGCCGGTCGGCACAGGATCCCCTGAATCGCCGTGCCGTCGGGGGCAGTCCAGGTCACCTCCTCGGCGACACCCGCCTTCGCACTCACGTAGTCCGCGCCCGGGTGGGTCAGCGACGCGACCGTACGGACCGACCGGCCCGCCACGATCGCCAGTTCCGGAAAGCGGTCCCAGCCGTGCCGGACGCCGGCGTGCCCGTGCGGAGAGAAGGACAGTTCGGGGTATCGGCCGCCGAACGTCTCGGTGCCTCGCCAGACCTCGGTGACCTTGCCGGAGGCCCGATCGACCTCCCCGACCACCGTGTCCAGCCCGCCTATTCCGGCCCACCCGAGCCGATCCTCGGCCGGCCAGCCGGTCGAGGTCACGTCGACGCCGTTCGTGTCGATCCGTACCGAATCCGCGGCGCCCCCGGCCGAATCCACCGCGATCAGCACCAGGTCCCCGGCGACCACCCCGCGATCGGAGCACAGCGCCTCCACCACGGCCACCGCGCGGCCCGACGGTGACGCGGACGGCACACCGAACTGCCGCCCGCCGGTGCGCAGTACGGTCTCCGACCCGTCGGCCACGGCGATCCGACGAAGGTCGGCGGTGTACCAGGACTCCTCACCGGCGCCCGAGCCGGCCACGCACACCAGTGCGTCGGGGCCCGCCCAACACGCCTCCCACACATTCGTCCCGGCCCGGCTGACCTGCCGCACGGTCCCGTTCCCCGGCTCTGTGCCCAGCTCCGCGATCCACACCGAACGTGCCCCGTCCTCGGACGAGTTCGAGTCGACCTCGGGCGCCCAGTCGGGCATCTCCCCGGGCCCGTCCGCGATCGTCCCGGAGCCCTGACCGCCGGCGAGGTCGGCGCCGTACGCGGCCACTCCGAGCAGCAGCGCCGAACCGTCCGGCGACCAACTCAGGTATTCCACCGCGCCGCCGGGCACCCGGGGCCGCCACACGCTCGTCCCGGTGGCCACGTCGAGTACGTCGAGCTGGAAGTCGCCCGGGCTCTCGGCGTCGGTGAGGTGGGCGAGCAGCCTCCCGTCCGGTGAGAACCGGGGCATGCGTTGGCTGCCCGCGCCCTCGGTCAGGATCCGGACGCGGGTCGCCTCTGCCACACACACGCGGGTGCGCGGACGGCCGACGAGCTCGGTGAACACCGAACCGGTAAAGGCGATCGCCGCGCCGTCGGGCCGGATGCTCGGATCGGCCGCCGCGTGCGGCGCGCCGAACGCCGGCTCGTGCAGTCGCCGGAAGTGCCGTTCGACGGTGTCGAAGTAATCGGGAGTCAACACAAACTCCATTCGATGTGTCGGTCGGGCGCCCCGCATCCGGCGCCACGTCGACATCCCGGGGCACGGGCCGCGGGGGCGGGGCCGCGTGGAGGCCGGTCGGTGGGGGTCTCCGGGGGTGGGCGGCCGGCCGGTCGTTGTCCTGGCCGGCGAGGGTCGGTTCCGTGATCCGTCGGAGCAACAATCGTTTCACGCCGCCGAGTTGCACCGCCGCGGCCCGGGCTGGGACTGACGGCGATCATGCGGGTGAACCGTTCTCCGGCGAATCCGATCACGGGGTCCTGTCGTTCGATCCCGCCAACTTTACGGCCATGGTGATTTTCGAGAGGAAAGGCTATCCCGGCCGGGCGGGACTGTCCGACCCGGCGACCCCGGACCCGCCCGCGTGGCACGGCACACCCGGGGCCGGCCCACAGGCAAGCCTTGCCCCAACGGGGGCCTCGGTGCCCGACTTTCTGCTCCCGAAGAGGCCGACCGCCCTGGTCGTTCAACCAATTTGGTTTTCCGTCGCGTCGACCTGGTGAAGGCGACGACGGTGCCGGCCGGGCCGGCGGCGGACACCTCCGCGTCGTAGAGCGGGCGGATCGGACCGCACGGGTCCGGCGGCGTGCCCCTGGGCCGCGCCGCCGGACCCGTGCTCACACCGACGTCAGAACGTGACGTCCGAGCACGAGTAGAACGCGTTGTTGGTGTCCGCCACGTCCCAGACGGCGAAGACCACCGCGCGGCCGGTGCGCCCGGCCGGCAGCGTGCCGGTGTGGGAGGTGAGCGCGGCCGGCTTCGCACCCTGGTAGGGCACGGTCAGGAACGGCGTGCTCTCCAATTGGGCGCGGGTGATCGGCGTGGTGGGATCCCAACTCGGCTTGGTGACGTAGTACCGGAACGTGCTGGTCGAGTGGCGTGCGGTGATCTTCCAGGTGAAGGTCGTGGAAGCGCCCGAAGTCACGGCCGTGGCGGGCCAGTTGCCCCCGCGCGGGTCGTCGAGCGGAGACCAGCGACCGTCGGCGCCGGCGCACAGCCTGCCGTCGGCCGGGCCACCGGACGGGTAGCCCTTGGGGCCCTCGACGCTCATGGGCTCCCACTGGATCTGGCCGCAGTTCCTGACGGTGCCGTTTCCGCACAGCGCGGAACGGCTGGCCGGTCCGGTGACGAACCCATGGGACGCGGCGGGGCTCGCCAGCATCAGCGGGGCGGCGACAGCGGACGCCGCCAGCGCCGACACGGTCGACACGATGGTCCTTTTGCGCATGGAACTCTCCTCGTGGACGAAGACATGCGGAGACAAGGACCGCTCGGCCACCGAAAGCAGTGGTGATGGGGACGCCGTACGGTGTCCGAGCGTGCCTTGCCGGGGACGTGCGCCCTCAAGGTAGAAGGACCGGGACCCCCCGGGCAATGGTCTGGACCATTCTCGTTCGGGAGAGCCGCTGCGATCCGGCGCACGTGATGCCCGAAAAACGATGTCTGCGGGACTGCCGGAGCCCGACTCGAGACGTCTTGGCCACCGCGGGCGGCACCATGTGGTGCGGTGCGGGCGGAACTTCCCGTGCCGGGCGGGCCGGCCGCGGGCACGAGGCGCCTCATGGCCCCAGGTTCGGTCGTCCGGGCCGCGGGCCCTGGGGCGGAATGTTCGAGCGTCGCCGGACCGCCGTCAGCGACCGCCGCGCGGCATCGTCGCGGGCCGTTTCGGCGCGCTTGGCTCGCGCCGGTGGCCGGTCGGGTCGGGACCGAGTGCCCGCTTGCGCAAGTCGGCCAATTCGGCCGCCTGTCGGCGGGACGAAGCGGGCAAGGCGGCCTCGACGCGTTTCTGGGCCGTGCGCACGGCTTCGGGGAGATCGCTCTGCCGCTGGCAGGCGGCGTCCCGCTCGGCCAGACGGAGTTCGCGGCGGCCGACGGCCTGAAGAGCCACACGGTCGCCGCCGGCGTCGTGCGCGGCATTCTGGATGGCGCCGCGCGCATCCTGCAGGGTCGCGAACTGCTCGCCGTTGGCGCGCATGCAGTCGGCCCACCTCCGCTGCGCGCTGCGGAACCCCGGGTCGGCGAGGACTTGGTCGATCACCCGTGTAGTCAGCCCCGCGACGGTGAGTGCGGCCTGCTCCCACTCGCTGCCGTACAGCGCCATCCGTCCGAGGTAGACGCAGCCGTCCGTGTTGATTCGCAGGTCCGGACTGTCCGGCGCGCTGAGCGTGCGCTCGTCCTTGCCCGTTCCCGTCAGCGCGGCACGCCAGGCGGCGCGGCCCTCGGGGTCCAAGCGGGCGAGGAGTTCCGCGTTGGGATCGTCGGGTGGCCCGGCGAGGAGGTCGGCGGTGAGGCCGTACCCGTTCCGCGCGGCCTGCGTCTCGGTCAGCAATCCGTACGGGTTCTCCGCCACCGCGCGACCGGCGGGAACCTCACGGTACGAGAGGCCCCGCTGCCGCATGCAGGCGGCGACGGCCCGCTCCTCGGACTCGTGGAGGAACCTCTCCTGTTCCGGGGAGGCCACGGCTGCCCCGTCGAAGGGGGCGGGCAGCGGGTCGTCGCCCCGGTGGGCGGGTCCTCGGGAGCACCCGCCCACCACCAGCAGGCACAGAGCGATCACGACCGCTGGTCGGGAACGTGTCCTCAACACCATTTATTGGAGGCGATGTTCTTGTAGTACGGGGTGCCGGAGAGGTTGCCGATGCCGTAGCCGCGGGGGATGGCCTGGTGGCTGCCGGTCTTGTTGAGGCCGCTGTAGATGGTCACGGTGCACTGGGTTCCGCTGTTGGACACCGACACCGCGTTGTTGAACTTGTTGTACTGGAGCAGGTTGTTGTTGTCGCCGTATACCGTGCCCGGGTCGCCCGCATAGTTCGCGGACAGGTACGCGCAGAGTGCACCCGAGGGGCACGGGTCGGCGACGGCCGGCGTGGCCGATCCCACGGCCAGGCCCATGGCGGCTGCCGCGATCGCGGCACCGCTCGCCGTCAACTTCCTGAGCATGATCATCCCTTTCGTTGTCCACCGGAACTTCGGCCCGGGTCGGCGGCCGGGACAGGGCGATCGCGCGAACCGATCGCCCTGCAACAGCCGATGAGCGGTTGTTTCACCGAATACCGCGGGGCGGCGACCACGTCCGTTCCGAGCCGAGAGGGAGAGCACGACGCCGGCACGGGGATCGTGCGTCCGAGGCCGCCGCCGAAGACCTCGTCGAACAGTGTCGCGTCGGGACCGGCGTCGCGTCGGCGCCGGCCGATACAGGGCGAACAAGCACCGAACCGACTCCGGTTCAGGGGAGTCCGGGCGACGGTCCCCTTGTCCATGTCCGTTCCTCTGCCTCGTGCGACGTCCGCCGGTCGGACGACCGCGGTTCGCATCCGACGTTAGGAGAACGAGCAAGGTGCAAACCAGATGGTTTTGAGACTTTGTAGCTTTATGCCTCTATCCGGAGGGATCACCGGTTATGTGTCGCCCGACGCTGGTGACGGTTCCGCAACTCGGACGCCACGATCGGCGACGGTTTTCGCGACACCGTCCCCGGGCGTCGACCGCCGGCCGAAACCGCCCGTGTGTCGCGGTCGAACACGAACGGATCCGCGACTCGGGCGGGAAGCCCATCGAATCGCCGCGATCGCAACGGCGAACCGGCCCGCCGCATCGGCGCCGCCGCGGCCGACAAGCTCACCCCGGTCGCCTTGAACTCGGGGGCATATCAACGTTGTTGGCTCTTGCCGACGCCGACCTGGCCGTGGAGCCGGCCTTCGAGCTGTACGACAATGCCGGCGCGGTCTGCCCGGCGGCCACCCGGTTGCTCGTCGACGCCGCCGTTGCCGGCCCTGGCCTGCGGGGCCGGCGTCATACTCGCGGTAGCCGTTCGGGCCGGGTAGCCGCCCGGGTGTACGCCCGGCGGTGGACGCTCGGTGGGGAGGGCGCCGGCTACGATCGGCCCGTGCCCGCAGACAGTTCGTCTCCGCCGATCTCGACCCCGGTGCCCACGAAGCCGCGCTCGCCGCTTCGTCGACCCCGTCCGACCCTGTCCGCCGTTGTCCGTGCCGTGCGCGCCGCGCTGGTCGGCCTGATCGTGGTTGGCCTGTGGTTCGCGCTGCATCCGTGGTTGTATGCGGCGGAGCAGTCCTACACGATGGTGACGACGACGGCTGCGGCGATCGCGGCTGTGCTGCTCGCCTTGCCGCTGGGGCCGTTGCGCAAGCGGCCGTTGCCGGTGCTCGCGATCATGACGGCCGAGGCGATCGCGGCACTGCTCCTGCGCGACCGGGTCTGGCCGCTGATCCCGGCACTTGCCATTCTGGTCGGCCGGTACGCCGCCGATGCGTCGCGCCGTAACGGCACGGTGGCTGCCGGGCTGGTATGGGCCGCCTGGGGCGCCGCGTTCGTCGGCCGCTGGGCGGTCGACACCGACAGCGACGCCTTGGGCGACGTGCTCATCCAACTCGCGGCCGGTTTCGTCGTGTTGCTGATCGGCTGGATGATGGGCACCTCGGCCCGCCAACGCCACGACCACCTCCAGGCGCTGCACGCCGAGGCGGCGGCCCGCGCGGTATTGGCCGAACGGCTGCGGATCGCCCGGGAGTTGCACGACATGGTGGCGCACAGCATCGGCGTGATCGCGATCCAGGCGGGCGCGGCGAGCCTGGTCCTGGACTCGCAGCCGGCCGGCGCGCGCACCGCGCTCGACGCGATCGAGAGCACCAGTCGGCAGACCCTGGCGGAGCTGCGCCGGATGCTGGTCTCGCTGCGCCGGGTCGACGGGGACACCGGGCCCGGCGGCGCCCGGCTCGCGCCGGCGGTGGGCCTGGAGGGGGTCGAGCGGTTGGTCGCGACCGCGGCGGAGGCGGGTGTACGGGTGGACGTGACCTGGCACGGCCAACGGCGCCCGCTGCCACCCGAGATCGATCTGACCGCGTTCCGGATCATCCAGGAGTCGGTCACCAACACGGTGCGCCACTCCGGCACCCGGCGGTGTCGGGTCTGCGTGGAGTACTTGGCCGAGGAACTGGCGATCGAGGTGGTCGACGACGGCGGGGGCGGCGAGACCGGCACCACTTCGGCAGGTACCGGCTCGACCGGCACCGGTTCGGCCGGTGATGGCGGCCTCGGCATCGCCGGGATGCGCGAGCGGGTGGCCCTGGTCGGCGGGCGGTTCGGCGCCGGGGCGCGGCCCGAGGGCGGCTTCCGGGTCGCGGCCAGGTTGCCCGCGTGAGCACCCGCGTCGTCCTGGTCGACGACCAGGAACTGATCCGCGCCGGCCTGGGCATGGTCATCGCCGGCCTGCCCGACCTGGAGGTGGTCGGCGAGGCCGGCACCGGAACGCGCGCCGTCGAACTGGCCGCCCGACTGCGCCCGGACGTGGTGGTGATGGACATCCGGATGCCCGACATGGACGGCATCGAGGCCACCCGGATCATCACCGCCGAGTGCCCGGCCACCCGGGTCCTGGTGCTGACCACGTTCGACGACGACGAGAACGTGTACGGCGCGCTGCGCGCGGGCGCCGCCGGGTTCCTGGTCAAGGACATGGCCCTGGTGGACATCCTCGCGGCCGTCCGGGTGGTCGCCGACGGCGACGGCCTGATCGCACCGAGCGTCACCCGGCGCCTGATCGCCGAATTCGCCGGCCGCCCCGACCCCGCCGGCGTCCCGGGACGAGTGGCCCGCCCGGGCCCGGCGCTGTCCATCACCACCCGCGAACGCGAAGTACTCACCCTGGTCGGACGCGGCCTGACGAACACCGAGATCGCCGCCGAGCTGCACATCGGCCCCGCCACCGCCAAGACCCACGTCGGCCGCCTGCTGACCAAACTGGGCGCCCGCGACCGGGTGCAACTGGTCATCGCCGCCTACGAGGCGGGCCTGGTGGCCCCACCGAGCTGAGCCCGCGCCGTCGCGGCTCCGGTCCGGCCGAGGTCCACAGCCGCCGCACGCGCGTACGATCACAACCCCCGGCCCAGCGGCACCGAGCAGGCGGCGACCCGTACCCGGCACGATCAACGCGCGCCTGAGACCGGGTAGTTCGCGGATTCGCGCCCGCGCCTACCCTTCGCCCGTCGCCCCCCGCGCCTGGGCTTCGGGGCACCGCCGGCCGGGAGTCCCTGCCGGCGTTCGTCGCCCTTGGCCACCAACCGGGCCACTATATGGTGCAGTTCGTGCGTTGCCGGCCGCTTCGAACGACTTCGACGTACGGCCGGTGCGCCATCGTGGTCAGGTGGCGGCGGGGTGGGAGGGGGCGCGAGGGGCTCGGCGCCGGCCGGTCCGGGTGGGCGGGGGTTGGGGCGGGGGCGGTCCCGGGTCGGGGAGGGGCTGGAACGGGAGTTCGCCGCTGTAGCCGATCGCGAGGGCGAGCTGGCGGCCGGCCATGCGGCGTGCGTCGTCGAGGGACGGGGCGGCCGGGTCGGTGATCAGCCGGTTGGTCAGCCCGTCCAGGAGGGCCATGGCGACGGTGGCCGTCTCGTGCGGGTCGCAGTCGCGGAAGTCGCCGCGGTCGAGGCCGTCGACGACGACGGCGGCGAGCCGGTTCAGGATGCCGCGGCGCAGTTCGGCCAGGGCGTCGGCGAGTGGCGCGGATCGGGTGGAGCGGATCTCCAGTTCGCTCCACAGCCGGCATTCCAGGACGTCGTCGCGGGTCAGCGGGAGGCCGAAGTCGACCAGGTCGGCCAGGCGTTCGGCCGGCGTGTCCCGGTCGGCGTCGTCGGCGCGGGCTTCCAGGCGTGCTTCGGCGCGGGCCAGGGAGTAGGCGAGCGCGTCGGTCAGCAGGCGGTCGCGGCCGGTGAAGTGGTAGTGCACCAGGGCGGTGGAGACCCCGGCGTGACCGGCGATCTCGGCGAGGCGGACGCCGTCGAAGCCGTCGCGGGCGATGAGTTCCACCGCCGCCCGCAGGATGGCCTCGCGAGCGCCCGTGGAGCCGCCGGGCGCGGTGCCGGGCGGGTCGGTGCGGGGTGTCGGCGCGGTGGTGTCGATGCGGTTGCTCACGGTCTCGATCGTGGCACACCCCTTGCCCCGTCCGACTGTCTGACTTTAAAGTCAGTCGACATCCGGTGCTGACTTAAAAATCAGCTTTTCTCTTCAGGAGCAGCATGAGCCGCTACGGCACGATGTTCGGCCCCGACATCACCTTCCACGGAGTCGAGCCCTGCACCCTCGACGAGCCCGACACGTACCGGGATGCCGACGTCGTGATCGTCGGTGCGCCCTTCGACGGCGGGGTCAGCCACCGCCCCGGCACCCGGTTCGGCCCCCAGGCGATCCGGTCGACCGACTACCTCGCGCCCGACGCCTCCCGCCCGTCGCTGCCGCTGCGCGTCGACGCCCTCGCCGACCTGCGCGTGGTGGACGCGGGCGACGTGGAGATGTTCGCCGGCGACATCGAGAACAGCATCACCGCCATCGAGAACGCCGTGTACACGATCGCCTCCTCCGGCGCGATCCCGCTCGTCCTCGGCGGCGACCACACCGTCGCCCTCCCGGACATCACCGGCGTGGCCCGCCACCACGGCTTCGGCCGGATCTCCGTCGTCCACTTCGACGCGCACGCCGACACCGCCCACATCGAGTTCGGACACCTGCACGGCCACGGCCAGCCGATGCGCCGCCTCTTGGAGTCCGGCGCGGTCCGCGGCGACCGGTTCCTCCAGATGGGCCTGCGCGGCTACTGGCCCGACGCGGAGACCCTGGACTGGATGGCCGACCGGGACATGCGCTCGTACGAGATGAGCGAGATCGTCGCCCGCGGCCTGGACACGTGCGTCGACGAGGCGATGGCCATCGCCCTCGACGACTGCGACGGCGTCTTCCTGTCCATCGACGTCGACGTCGTCGACCCGGGCATGGCCCCGGGCACCGGAACCCCCGAACCCGGCGGCCTCACCTCCCGGCAACTCCTGGACACCGTAAGGCGGTTGGCCTTCCAATTGCCCGTCGTCGGCGTGGACGTGGTCGAGGTGTCACCGCCCTACGACCACGCGGACATCACCGCCATGCTCGCCAACCGCATCGTCCTCGAATGCCTGTCCGGGATGGCTGCGCGTCGCCGCGGCGACACGTGGCGCCCCGACCGCCCGCTGCTCGAAGGACGCGGCCGCGCCGCACGGTGACCGACCACACCTCGCCGATCCACGCGGCGGCCGGGACCGCGCGCGACGTTCCGGCCGCCCGACACCCGGCACAGGCGCCACCGCCGGCCACCCGGAAGACGCCCCCGCTCCGCCCGTTCGCCCCCGAGCCCGGAAGGACGCCATGACCACGTCCGAAAGCGCCAGACACGCCGCGGCACCCGTCCACGAGCCCGCGCCCCACCAGGCCACCGACACCGTCCACGTCGAGACCCACGGCATCGAGCACATCCCCGAAACCGAGCGCTACGGCAAGCCCCGGGACATGTTCTTCGTCTGGGCCGGTGCCAACGTCAACTTCCTGTCGGTCATCCTCGGCGGCTCACTCGTCCTGCTCGGCCTCGACACCTGGCAGAGCATCGGCGTGATCGTGCTCGGCAACCTCTTCTGGGCCTTCAACGGCGTCCTCGCCATCACCGGCCCCGTCTCCGGAACCCCCTGCAGCGTCCTCACCCGCGCGACCTTCGGCATCCGCGGCAACCGCATCGGCACACTGGCCACCAACTGGTCCGTATGTGTGGCCTACGCCGCGGTCAACCTCGGCACGGGATCACTCGCCGGATACGCGCTCCTGGACCACCTCGGCGTCACCGTCACCACCACCGTCGAAGCCGCCGTGGTCACCGTCCTCGCCGGCGCCACCTCGCTCATCAGCGTGTACGGCCACCGCCTCATCCTGCGGCTCAGCCCGGTCTTCACCACGCTGCTCACACTCACCCTGGTCCTGCTCGCCTGCTTCGTCCTCGCGCACGCCGAACCCGGCCGCGCCCCCGACGGCGCCCCGCACGGCACCGACCTCGCCGCCGCCGCGCTCGTCGGCTTCACGATCATGGCGTCCGTCCCGCTCTCCTGGGGCAGCGGCGCCGACTACGCCCGCTACCTGCCCGCCGATGCCTCCCGGCGCGCCGTCGCATGGTGGACCATGCTCGGCGGTTACGTACCCACCGTCCTGCTCGGAATCGTGGGCGTCCTGGCCGGCACCGCCGTCGACATGACCGACCCGCAGACCTCCCTCGAAGCGATCGTGCCCGGCTGGTTCCACCCGCTGCTGCTGGCCGCCATCGTCACGGGCTCGGTCGCCAACAACATCCTCACCACCTACAGCTCCGGCCTCGCCCTGCAGGCCGTGGGCATCCGCATCGGACAGTGGGCGGCGGTCCTGCTGGACGGCGTCGCCGCTGCCGCCATCGCCGTGTACGCGCTGTTCGTCACCGACTTCCTCGACGCGCTGGGCGACGTGCTCGACCTCACCGTCGCCGTCCTGGGCCCCGCGCTCGCCGTCAGCGTCGCCGACGTACTCCTGCGCCGCAACCACTACCGCGGCCCCGAACTGCACAACGAGACCCCCACCAGCGCCTACTGGTACCACGGCGGTGTCAACCTCGCCGGGCTCGCCGCGCAACTCCTGGGCACCGGCGCCGCATTGTTGTGCCTCGACACGTGGTACAGCGGCCCCGTCGCGTCAGCGCTGAACGGAGCGGACATCTCCGCGCTGCTCGGCCCCCTCGTCGGCGGGGTGACGTACACAGTCCTCTTCCGCGCCCTTTACCGCCGACAGCTCCACCAGGTCCGCCAAGAGTCCGCCGCCCGATCCGCCCGGCCCGCCCCGACCGACGCCACCACCGCGACCACACCGACCACCGCCTGACCGCTTGCGGCACCGACCACTGCCACAACGGCGCTGCTCGGCAAACCACAACCGCCGCGGCGCGGCCCGCGCCCGGGTCGCCGCCCCCGTACCGCGATTCGACCCCGAACGAGCGGTGCTGCGCGCGCGCCACCGCACGCCGGCCACCCGTATGGACGCTTTCG
This sequence comes from Embleya scabrispora, assembly GCF_002024165.1. Taxonomy (NCBI): domain Bacteria; kingdom Bacillati; phylum Actinomycetota; class Actinomycetes; order Kitasatosporales; family Streptomycetaceae; genus Embleya; species Embleya scabrispora. The sequence continues at coordinate 255,146 of NZ_MWQN01000004.1, read as the reverse complement.
CGAGCGCGGTGATCTACTTCGTGCCATGACGACCGTGACGAAGCTTCAGCCCGGCCCTGTGATCGACGAGACCGTCCGGCTCCTGGTCGAGCACTACGTCTTTCCCGAGACAGCCGGGCAACTCGCGGACCTGCTGCGCCGGCGCCATGCCGAAGGCGCCTACGCCGTCGACGACGCCGAGGAACTCGCCCGGCTGGTCACCGCGGACCTGCAGTCCGTCAACGGGGATCGGCATCTGAGCCTGCAGTACCACGCCGACCGGGTGCCCGAGAAGCAGGGGGCGGCGGTCCTGGAGTCCATCCGCGGGGACTTCGACACCTCGCTGGGGGGTGTACCCCGGGTCGCGTCGCTCGACGGAGGGATCGCGCTGCTGGAGCTGGCGCCGATGCTGTTTCCACTGGAGTGGGCCGCCGAACCGCTGAGCGCCGCGCTCGCCCTGACCTCCCGTGCCCAAGCGCTGATCGTCGACCTCCGGGCCAACCGGGGCGGCGACCCGGACACGGTCGCCTTCGTCTGCAGCCATCTGCTGGACAAGCGCACCCACCTCAACTCCATGTACTGGCGCGACGGCGAACGCACCGAGCAGTCCTGGAGCCAGCCGCACGTCCCCGGCGCCCGCTTCGGCGGCAGCAAGCCGGTGTACGTCCTGACCAGCAACCACACCTTCTCGGCCGCCGAGGAGCTGGCATACGACCTGCAGCAGCTCGGCCGCGCGGTGATCGTCGGCGAGCGCACCCGCGGCGGCGCACACCCTCGGGACGGCTGGACGGTGCACCCACACCTGGAAGCCTCGATCCCCATCGGGCGTGCCATCAATCCCGTCTCCGGCACGAACTGGGAAGGCACCGGCGTACAGCCGGACATCGCCTGCGCTCCCGCCGACGCGCTGGACCGCGCCCTCACCCTGGCCCGCGCCCGCTTGGCAGGCTGACCCCCGCCGGCACCGCGCGCAACGCCTCCCCATATGCCCCGTCGGCCCGCGTCTCGACGGCGTCCGGAAAGGCTCGCTCGGCGTGTCCCCGACGGGCGGCGACGCAGCGCCTCGACGTCGACGCCGGCGTGGCGAGTCTCGGGGGTGAGGCTCGTTTGGGCTTCGGTGGATTTCTCGTTGCGCTTTCAATACCGCCGGGGTCATCCGGCGGCGCGGTGTGTGGGCCTTGGCCTCGAGCCGTGGTGAGGGGCGGTCGTCACGGCGTCAGGAAGACGGCGGTGGCCTCGTCGGCGAGCGCGGCGGAGTGCGGGGCATCGGGATCGGTTTGCGCCAGGTGCAACAGCCCGAGGATGGCGGCGTAGGCGACCCGTGCGCGGGATGCGGCGCGGTCCGGGGGCAGGCCGAGTTCGCGGTAGGTGTGGGTCAGGAGTTCCAGTCGGGCCTGGTTCACCTTGCTGACCGCGTCCTTGACGCGGGGGTCGTTGCGGTCGCCGAGCAGGCTCAGGTGTACGGAGGGAGCCAGGGGTTGGACGGCCTGTACGACGACGGTGAGCAGGTCGCGCAACCGCGCCGCCGGGTCGGTGATCGCGGCGAATTCGGCGAGTGCTTCCGGGCCGTGGCTTCGCGTCCACTCCGCGAGTGCGGCCGTGATGAGCTCGTCGCGGTTGCGGTAGTGCGCGTAGAAGCTTCCCTTGGTCACGCCGAGGGTCCGCGCCAGGGGCTCGACCGCGACCGCCGCCAGCCCGCCGTCCGCCATTGCCCTCAGCGCGGCCTTCGCCCAGTCCTGGGCGGACAGGCGGAGCGAATCGTTCACCACGGGAGCATGATACGCCACCGTATTGACCCCGGACTCCCGGCGGGGATACGGTACCGTATCAATACGCCGCCGTATCAATACGCTGGGGTATCCGAGCGCGATGGGATGGAGAGCACATGGAGATTCGCCGAGTGGTCACCGGACACGACGCCGAAGGCAGGTCCCGCGTGGTCGACGACCGCGCTGTCGAGCCCATCACCTCCGAACTCATGCCCGGCTGCGCGGCCTACCGGCTGTGGGGGCGGGACGAGCGACCCACCTTCCCGGACGACGGCTCCCCGCGTCCTGCCCGGGCGTGGTATCCGCCGCAGGACGGATCGCGCTTCATGATCAACGTGATAGCGCCGGGCGAGCCGGCCCCGCCTTCGGATCTCGACACGCGGGCGGCTCTGGAGGAGTTGGACCGGACGATGCCGGGCGCGATGGCCGCGATGGAACCCGACGTCCCGGGGATGCACGTCACCGACAGCATGGACTACGTCCTGGTCGTCTCGGGCGAGGTCGCACTGGAACTCGACGACGGCGAGCAGACCCTGTTGCGGGCGGGCGACGTGGTTGTCCAGAACGGCACCCGACACGCCTGGCGCAATCAGGGCACCGAGCCCTGCACACTCGTCGGCGTCGCCATCGGCGCGGACCGCGCCCGCCCCACATAGGTCGGACCGCGCCACCGAGCGCCACGACGTCGGCTGCGTCGGTGTCGACCTGTGGTGCGACATGATTCCGTGCTGGAGACGACCCCCGACAAGAGCACGGTCGCGGACACCAAGAACGACAACACCCCCAAGCTCCACGAACAGGCCGCCGTCCTGCAGGCGCTCAAAGCCGAATCCCTCCCCGGGAGTGCGAAGGGCAGCGCGGCGTCCCACGAAGCCCTGGACACCTTTTCCTCCAGTGAAAACACCGGTTCGAGGGCGTGCGCAGCGGGATGGTGGAACGACGCGTCAAGGAGGGACGGCACCTGGCCCACCGGCGCAATCCCGCCGAGATCCGCCCGCGGACCGCGCCGCACGAGGCCCACAGCTCGGCTTTTGGCACCCACCCGGTGCCGTCTGCCTGCGGTCGTGTGAACGACCACACCGCTCGCGCTGCGACTCCTGGATCACCCGACCCGGCACGCGAGTTCGACCACGCCACCGCCAGGCCCGCGCCCGAACCGGTCGCCGCGGCCCGCTTCGTCGCGCGGCGCTCGGCCGGGAATCGCCCACGGCCGTGGCTCGACAGGCTCAGTCGCAGGTGTTCGGTCGGAGCTTCGGGCGGTGGTACGGATGCTCCGGCGCACGTCGTGCTCCAGCGTTTCGCGGACGGCTTGGAATCGGGTTGCCCACGACGCGCCCGGCGGGCAACCGAGCGTCGACGGCGGGGAGTTGGATGAACACGTGACCGTATACGACGTGGCCCGCCGGCTGCCCGCCGGCGCCGACCTACAGAACCTGCCCTCGGCGACGGCCAAAACCTCGGCGCCCGGACCCAGCCGTCGTGCGCGACGGATCGGTCGCGCACCCCTTCAAAGGCGGATTCGCCCCGATCGCGCATGACAACCCGCCGTCACCCGTCACAGCTCGTTCGGTGCGCGCTTTGAGCTGGGATGCCTCGACATCGCGCCTTGCGTTGCCTGGCCGGACGTGTCTGCCACAGGGCGGAGGTGGGCCGTTCTTCGGGAGCCGGCCCCTGGGCGTCGGTGGGTGCTGGGAAGGTGTGCGGCACGAGTTCAGCGACTGCGGCCGATTACGGCTGGATACCTTCCTCGTTCGTGTTTCCCCTGGGGCTGGAAGTCGGATACAGCTTGACGCTGGTGCGGGGTGTCCCGCCCGAGGAGGTGCTGCGGGTGATGGGGGCCGAGCCGGCCGGTGTGTGCCGGGGCGCCGATGAACTCTTCGAGCGGCAGGAGGAGCTTGTCGCCGAGGCCGACGAGTGGGACGAGTCCTTCATCGCCGGCGTATGCGCGGTGCCGGGCGAGGGCGGAGACTGGGCCCTCGTCCTGCACTTCGACGGAGGCATCGGCATGCGGCCGAGATTCCTGGAGACCCTGTCGGCAAGGTCGCGCGCCGTCACGCACTCCAGCAACGGGGGAAAACCCATCCACACGTTCGATTGGTACGAAGACGGGGAATTGCGGACCGGTTTCGAATGGCCCACGGTTCGCTACGGGAGCGCCCCCGACGACCTGCTCCCGATGATGCGCGAGTCCGGGTTCGACCTGCGCGAGGAGTCCGACGTCGACACCTACGACCGGAAAGCCGCAGTCCTCGCACTCGCCGAACGGCTGACCGGTGTGCGGCTGACGGAGGACCTGCTGGACAACTCCGCGTACCTGCTGGGGCATGTCCCGGAGGAACCCGCCCAGGAATGGACCAGCGTCGTGATCGACCTCACCGACGCGAACGGAGAGGGCTTCCACAGGGAAGTGACCCGCGAACAGGTCGAGCACGCGATGGAGCACCACCGGGCAGAGCGCGACCGGCCGCTCCGCCTGGACGAACCGTAGGAGGGACGTTCTCACGCGACCCGGTGCCCCGCACGCGCTGTGCTCCCCGATCGTCGTTGGACGAGCGTCCGTCCGGACGTGAGGTCGTGATGCGGCCCCGCTGCCTCATGGCGGAGGACGCCCGCTTGCCGAGCGGGCGTCCTCCGGCGGTGCTCGCGGCTCAGCCCTGGTTCTCGGCCTGGAACATCCAGCTCATCTTCTCCAGGTCTGCGGCGATGGTGATGAACAGGTCCTGGCTGACGGGGTCCGCCTCCTCGGTGGCCGCGATCCGCTCGCGCATGCGCTCGATCACCGCGCCGTAGACGCCGACGAAGTAACCGACCACGTCGGCGTCCTTGATCCAGCCGGAGTCCGGCTGGGGTACGCCGCTGCCCGCAGTGATGCTCGCGGCCCGGCCGTCGGGGTTGTACCCGATCGCCGAGGCCCGCTCGGCGACGGTGTCCGCGAACGTGCGTGCCGAGGCAACCACCTCGTCCAACTGGAGATGGATCGAGCGGAAGCGCGGGCCCACCACGTTCCAGTGCGTCTGCTTGGCGACGAGAGAGAGATCCAGCAGGTCGACGAGGGCGCCCTGGAGCGCCTCGCCGGTGATCTTGCGTGCATCGTCGGACAGGGGGCTCTTGACGACGGCCATGGTGCTACGACTCCTCGGGGTTGGTGTCGATTCGGTCACCGGGTCGGTGGACCCGGTGTACACGACATCGGATGCCCCGATTCCGTCGATCGATACTCCCGAGTGGGACAAACCACACTCGGTGGGGCGCGAAAACCCGGCGCCCCACGGCTTGGTGTTGCCGGCCAAGGTGCCTGATCCGGCCTCGCGGCAGGGCGGGGAACCCGCGTGGCGCTCGAACCCGCCGCGCGTGTCGATGCGATCGTCCGCCCCTGGGAGGTGGCTCAGGACCGGGCGATGGGGTTCGGGTACGCCTGCTCAGCCTTGAACGCGTTGGTCGTAGTCGGCTTGGTGCGCCCGAATCTCGTCCGTGTTGTCGACCGTCCAGGCGTACAACCGGCCGAACGGCTCCTGGAGGGATTCGCCGAGCGGGGTGAGGGAGTACTCGACCCCCACCGGCGAGGTGGGCAGCACGCGGCGCGTGATCATCCCGTTGCGCTCCAGGCGGCGCAGGGTCTGGGTCAAGACCCGCTGGGTCACGCCTTCGAGGCGGCGCTTGATCTCGTTGAACCGAGTGGGCTTGTCAAGGACTGCCATCACCATCATCGACCACTTGTCGGCGATCTGGTCGAGGATCGGGCGGCTGGGGCAGTCGGCCCGGTAGACGACGCCGGCGTCGGCGCCGGTTTCGGAAGTGGCCATGTCGGTATCCCTCGTGATCCTTGCGATGCCAAAAGTGCGTTATTGACGCCGGTCGCTCGCCATCGCACCGTAAGTATGCATCAGGAACCAGGTGCATATCAGGTACCGATCGGAGATCTCCATGGACCACGACGCCTACTCGACCCTGCGGGTGAGTCGCGAGGACGGCATCGCCCGCGTCACCCTCGACAACCCGCCCGTCAACGTGCTGAACGTCGCCCTGATGGCCGACCTCCGGCACCTGCTGACCGCGCTGAAAAGCGACGACTCGCTTCGGGTGATCGTGTTCGACAGCGCCGATCCGGACTTCTTCATAGCCCACGTCGACATGTCCCTCGTCGACACTCCGGACGCCTTCGACGAGCTCGCGGCCGACCTTCCGGACGGCGTCAACGTCTTCCAGGCTCTGGGGGAACTGCTTCGGCACCAGCCCCAGGTGACCATCGTCAAGCTTGCCGGGATGGCGCGCGGCGGAGGGGCGGAGTTCGTCACAGCCGCGGACATGACGTTCGCGGCGATCGGTCGCGCCGGCATCGGCCAGATCGAAGCCCTCATGGGCATCGTCCCCGGCGGAGGGGGCACGCAGTATCTCGCCGGCCGGGTCGGCCGCAATCGCGCCCTGGAGGCGGTGTTGGGTGCCGATCTGTACGACGCCGAAACCGCGGAGCGCTACGGCTGGGTCAACCGGGCCGTCCCCGCCGACGAACTCGACGACGTCGTCGACCGCCTCGCCCGCAACATCGCCGCCTTGCCCGAGGGTGTGATCGCGGCGGTCAAGCGCGCCATCGTCCCCGAGGACCTGGCCGAGGGTCTCCTGCGGGAGCACGACGCGTGGGCGGGCCGGTTTGCTCGCCCCGCGGCCGAGCGTCTCATCCGCGGCGGATTGGCCCACGGTGCCCAGACCCGCGACGGCGAGCGCGATCTGGAGGGCCTGCTCCGGGGACTGCCCGGATAGGACCCGGACGAGGACCCCGTGTACTCATCGGTGTCGTGCGAGTGGAACGGCGTGCGGATCCCCGTCTCAGCGGATGCCGGCGTTGTCGACCGTCACGTCGCCTCGACGTGGAGGCGAAGGCCTCGGCGAGGAGCGTGACGGCCCGGCCGCGGGCGTGGTCGACGGCTTTGGGCCGGCGGTGGGGGTCGTGCGCGTCGGGCGTGCGGGAGAACGGTCGAGAGGCGGCGCCGGGTCGGTGCACGGCGGTGGGGTTCGGGGGTACGGCCCAGTGTCTGTAGAGGCGTCCGAATGTTCCGTTGGGCTTGACGAGGGCGGCCATGCGCAGTTCGTGGTTGTCGTCGTCGGTTCGTACCCAGCCCATGTGCATGATGGTGTGCACCGTTCTGTTGGCCAGTTCTCGGGCGGCCTCGCGGTGCAGCTGGTACACCTCGGTGAACGGGTCGGAGCAAGGGGTGGCGTCGGCCCCGGTCCGGGCGGGCTCGGGAGGGAGACGGTCGCCGGCCTGCCGGCGGACATCCACGCCGACCCCGCACTGCAGGACCGTTTCGACACCAAGTACCTCGGCGCCCAGCGTCGGTCCCTCACCGTGATCTTCCTGCTGTCCGAATCCCCGGGCCGGCTGCCCGCGCTCAATCCCCGCGCCTGGGCCCGTGCCCGCCGGGGAACGCGGGGCGCGGGGGTGTGGCGCTGCTTCGGTGGGCGATAGGCGGTCCCTTGGGGGCACGTTTCGGTCAGGGCCGGGTAGGCGCCGCTCAGGGCGATGGGGCCGGCCGGCGGGCGTTCGAGTGCCGGTTCGGCGGGAGGCTTCGGGAAGGAGACGGTTGATCATGGGTTTGGGTGGAACGGTATTTGCCGCTCAGGGTGGCTTGTTGGCGAGTGGCCGTCCGGACGGGCCGAGTTGGTTCCCGTACGCGTTCGTGGCGGTGTGGGTGCTTATCGCGCTCTTTCTGATCCCGCACTATCTCAAGAAGCGCAAGCGCTGATCCGAGGAGGCAGGGCGAGCGGTCGCCGATCGGGCACGTGGGGCGTGGTGTTCGGGATCGCAGTGGTGAAGTGGCCGCGCTCTGGCGTCCTTTGGGGGCGCGGAGTGCCGGGTCGCCGAGTCGGCCGGCGGATGGAGTGAGCGCGCGGCGTCGGTACACGAAGGACTCCGCGTCAGCGCCCGATGCGGCTCGAAGTCGCCCCCCGCCGCAGGTGTTGCCGAACACGTTGATGGCCATCGCCTGCCGCCTGCGCCGACGACTGCGCTTCGACCACGCCGGGCCGCGCGGCGGCTCGCTCCGCAGCACGGAACCGCACAGCGCCGTCCACTTCGGCAGGTACTGGTACCTGGGCCGGCCCGGTATGGGTGTCGTCGAACCGCTCGACGAAGGCAACTGCCTCCGCGCCTGGGCGCCGCCCCCCCGGGACCCGGCCTGGATGATCACTTCGGTGGACGCCGACTTCATCCTCGACGAGGTGTCGGCCGAGGTTAGACGAGTATTGCAAATCTAGAATAACTGTCTATATGTTGGTGGAGGTCGGACGGACCTGCTGCTCGCACCAGCGTGGACGCGGGCGCTTCGTCTTGGGAGTCGACTCCATGGAGAACAAGATGGGTCTGTTCATCGTTGCCGCCTTGGTGCTCGGGGTCGGCACCCGGAAGGCAAGCGCATGACCACGGGTGACAAGTCCCCTACGACCGTCCCGTTTCTCTACGACCGTTCAGGCAACCGCTACGACGTCACCGACCCACGCTGGCGCGGCGACGACGGCACCCCGCTGGCGCTCAGCCCCCTCCGTGGCATCACTCCCGACCGGATCGTCACCTCGGAGCGGTCGCTGTGGCGCTACCAGGCGGCGATCCCCGTGGATCCGAAGCACCGGGTCAGCCTCGGCGAAGGTTGCACCCCGATGGTGCCGTTGACCTGGGACGGCCGGCGGGTGCACTTCAAGCTTGAGTGGTTCAACCCGACGATGAGCTTCAAGGACCGCGGGGTGTCGGTGATGATTTCGCACCTCGCCGGCCAGGGCACGCGCCGCGTGCTCGAGGACAGCTCCGGAAACGGCGGCGCCTCCGTCGCGGCCTACAGCGCGGCCGCCGGGATCCAGGCCAGGATCATCGTGCCCGAATCGACCTCGGCCGCGAAGATCGTGCAGTCTCGTGCCCACGGAGCGCAGATCGAACTCGTCGGGGGCACTCGCGAACAGGTGTCGAGCGAGGCGATCCGCCAGTCCGAGTGGATCACCTACGCGAGCCACAACTGGCATCCGTTCTTTCTGCAGGGCATCAAGACCGTCGCCTACGAGATCTGGGAGGACCTCGGGTTCGCCGCTCCCGACAACGTCGTCCTCGTCGCCGGCGCCGGAAGCAACATCCTCGGCTGCGACATCGCGTTCGGCGAACTGCTCGACGCCGGACGGATCGAGCACCGGCCGCGGCTGCTCGTCGGGCAGCCCGAGCACTGGGCCACCATCGCGGACGCGGTCAACGACCTGGCCCCGACCACCCGCCGCGAGCGAGTGCCCACCATCGCGGAGGGTGCCTCGATCGCCGACCCGCCCCGCGCACCCGAGGCCGTTCAGGCGATCCGCCGGTCCGGCGGCGCGGCCGTCGCGGTCTCCGAGGAAGCGATCCGAGCAGCGGTGCGCAGACTCGCATCCCGCGGCTTGTACGCCGAGCCCACCAGTTGCGTCGCCATCGCGGCGCTGGACCACTTCATCGCCGACGGCACCATCGGCGCCGACGAGACCACCGTGGTCGTTCTCACCGGCGCCGGTGCCAAATCGTCCGAGAAGATGGCCTCCGTCTTCGACCAGGACACGCACCGATAGCGACGACAGCTGTCAAGCAGGAGGAAAGAGGGGAGTGCCCTGGTGGGTACCACCGACGGCGATCGGGACGCAGACGACAACCACGGCAGGACCGGCGGTGGGGCCACCGCCGCGGACGACGAACGCCTGCTCGCCGAGGCGGAGAAGATCGCGGTCGCGGTCGGACGGATGTTCCCCGGATTGTGCGAGGTGGTGCTCCACGACCTGCGCAATCCGCGGCATGCCATCCGGGTCATCGAGAACAACCTGTCCGGTCGGAAGGTGGGCGACTCGGCCACCGAACTCGGCCTGCGCCGGATCGCCGACCCGAACTACCCGAGCGTGATCCAGAACTACCCCAATCGGTTCCCCGACGGACGGCCGGTCAAGAGCACCTCCATCGGCATCAAGAACAGCGAAGGCGTCTACGTCGCGGCGCTGTGCCTCAACCTCGACGTCTCGACGTTGTCACCGCTGACTCTCACCCTCGCCAACCTCGTCGCGACCGAGGTCGAACACCGCGGCGAGGCCTTGGAGACCCTGCGCGACCGCGCCGCCCGCGAGCTTCGCGAGGTCGTCGAAACGTTCGCCGCGGACCGGTCCACCACCCCGCGGAGCCTGTCCCGAGAGGCGAAACGCGCACTCGTCAAGCAGTTGCACAAGGACGGCTTCTTCGACGTCGTCGGATCGACACAGGCCATCGCCGATCTCCTCGGCGTCTCCCGCGCCACCGTCTACAACTACGCGAAGCAACCACCGTGAGGGCCCACGACCGTGCGGACCGGGCGGTGCGCGCCGGGCGAACTCGGGGTGCGGTGTCGGGCCTTGCGGCCACGAACCGCACTACGGCTCGGCTCTCGAAATCCGGGCCGTCGCCAACCCTCCGACGCAGTCCATCCAAGGCGTTTCGGTGGGATCGCGTTCACCCGTTCGTGGTGGTCGCGCGGCGAATCACGGACCCGGTGATGTGCGCGGGTACACGGTTGTGGCCCGCGACTTCGGAGGTTCGAGGCGTGTGTTCGGAAAATGCGTTGCCCGGCACCTGATGCTCGCCTAGATTCGCACCGGCCCGAGTCGCTCGGGCCGCACATGATCCGGCGGGACCCGAAGGAGAAGGCCGTTGCTCGTCTGAGGCAGGAGACCCGCGCCGCACCCGGGCAACCGTGTTGCGGGGGCACGCGATCTCGACCTCGGCACGGAGCCGCCTTCCCGGTCCCCGGGACCGCCTGATCCCAGGCGTTGCCGTCCTCCCCCTCCTCCGGTCGATGCACCGCGCGCCCGCGGGTCTCCAGACGCCGCCCTTTCCGCGAGCGCCCTGGAGGCATCCATCATGTCAACCTTCACCGTGTCCATCGTCTGCACCGACCTCGGTTTCGCGTGGCCGGACGGCGGCACCCTCTTCGACGACTTCCAGATGGCCGTGGGCCCGGGCCGTACCGGCCTCGTGGGCTTGAACGGCGCCGGGAAGTCCACGCTGCTGCGCCTGATGGCGGGCGACCTCGCGCCCACCCGCGGCTCGGTGCGGGTCACCGGTGAACTCGGTTACCTGCCACAGGACCTCACGCTCGACACGACCGCCCGGGTGGACTCGGTGCTCGGCATCGCGGCGCAACGGGCGGCCCTGCACGCGGTCGAGGCGGGCTCGGTCGACGAGGCGCACTTCGCGGCGATCGGCGACGACTGGGACGTCGAAGAGCGCGCGATGGCGACGCTTGACGGCCTCGGCCTCGCGCACCTCGACCTGGACCGCACCACGGGCGAGCTCTCCGGCGGGGAGACCGTCATGCTGGCTCTCGCGGGCCAGTTGCTGCGCCGCCCGGACGTGCTTCTGCTCGACGAGCCGACCAACAACCTCGACCTCGTGGCGCGCGAACGCCTGTACGAAGCGGTCGAGGCGTGGCCCGGTGTCCTGGTCGTGGCCGGCCACGACCGCGGGCTGATGGAGCTGGTGGACCGGGTGGCCGATCTCCGGGACGGTGAAGTGCACTGGTACGGCGGCACGTTCAGTGCGTACCAGAATTCACTGGAGGTGGAGCAGGAGGCTGCCGAGCGCATGGTGCGGGCGGCGGAGTCCGACGTACGCCGCCAGAAGCGAGAGCTGATCGAGGCACACGGCAAGCTGGCCCGCCGCAAGCGCTACGGCCAGAAGATGTGGGACAACAAGCGCGAGCCGAAGGTCGTCATGGCCCAGCGCAAGCGTTCGGCCCAGGTCGCGGCGGGCAAGCACCGCACGATGCACGGCGAGCGCCTGGCCGACGCGCGCGAGCGTCTGACCGAGGCGGAGCGGGCGGTACGCGACGACGACGTGATCCGCGTCGACCTGCCGCTGACCGAGGTGCCGGAGGGCCGCCGGGTCGTGGCGCTGCCGGGCGTCGGGCTTCGGTTCGGGCCGCGCGTAAAGCTCGACGTTTGCGGGCCCGAGCGCATCGCGCTGCTCGGGCGCAATGGTTCGGGCAAGACGACGCTGCTGCGGACCATCGCGGGGCTGACCGAGCCGCGCTTCGGCGAGGTGCGGCGGGAGGTGCCGATGCGCTGCCTGCCGCAGCGCCTGGACCTGTTGTTCGACGATTTGACCGTGGTGGAGAACGTCGGCCGGTTCGCGCCGGGCGCGAGCGACAACGAGATCCGCGCGCGGCTGGCCCGGTTCCTCTTTCGGGGGCGTCGGGCCGACCAGCGGGCGGGCTCGCTGTCGGGCGGCGAGCGGTTCCGCGCCACGCTGGCGGCGCTGCTGCTCGCCGAGCCCGCGCCGCAGTTGCTGATGCTCGACGAGCCGACGAACAACCTCGACATGGCGAGTGTGCGGCAGTTGACAACCGCGCTGGAGTCCTACCGGGGTGCGTTGATCGTGGCGAGCCACGACGTGCCGTTTCTACGCGGGCTCTGCATCACGCGGTGGCTGAACCTCGACGAGCGGGGGCTTACGGCGGTGGATCCGCGGTAGTGCGGGCGTGCCGCCCGCCGTCATGTGACGCGGCGCCCCGTCGTCCCGGCCGGGACGACGGGGCGCCGCGTCGGCGCGTCCGCGGGAGCAGCCGCCCGGGGCCGGCAGGACCGGGGCGCAGGTGCGCCGTGCGTTCGCCGCGTCGAGCGGCGCGACGTTGTTCGCGGGTTACCAGGCTGCGGTGCTGTCCCGGGACGCGGCGGCGCCGATCTCCCGGTAACGGGGGTCGGGCACACCTGCGTAGACGACGGTCATGGTCAGCCGGGCGGGCTCGGCGCGGGTGTTGCGGTACACGTGCGGCCGATCGCCGCGCATCCGCAGCGCGTCGCCGGGGCCGACGGCGAACGTCGCGCCGCCCACCTCGACGGTGACCATGCCCTCGTGCACGTGCAGAAGTTCGCGAGTGCCGGTCGGGTGCGCGCCGGCGGACACCTCGTCGTGGGCCGCGAGGCGCAGCTCCCACAGTTCGGTGAACGGCGCGGTGGTGTCGTTGATCAGCAGGCGGAACACGCTCTCCCGGCCGCCGGGCCGGGTCGGCGCCTCGTCGTGGCGGGCCACGTGGCCCAGTTCCTCGGGCGGCTCGACCAGCCGACCGATCGGGATGCCGAGAGTGGCCGAGATCCGGGCCAGGGTGGCGATGCTCGGGTTGGTCCGGCAGGTCTCGATCTGCTGGAGCATGTTGCGGCTCACCCCGGAGCGCCCGGCGAGTTCGTCCAGCCGCCAGCCTCGGGCCTGCCGGGCGGCTCGCAGATTGGCGGCGAGGGTGTAGCCGACGGCTTCGGCGGGATCGGTCATGGCGCTATCGTGTCCTCCGGGTCCAAAATACTGTATCCATGACACAGAATAGTGGGCACGAGCGGGGAACCGGGCAGGACACGACCGAAGTCGAGATCGGCGGAGGCCGCGCCGGCGTCCGGGGGCGGCGTCGGGTGCGGCGGTTGCTCGGGGTGGGGCTGGTCGACTACCTGGGCGTCGGGTTGTTCGTCGCGTTCTCCGCCGTCTACTTCACCCGGATCGTCGGCCTGTCCACCGGCGGCGTGGGCCTGGGTCTCGGGCTGGCCGGACTGATCGCCCTCGGTACGGCGGTGCCGATCGGCCGGCTTGCCGACCTCGTGGGGGTACGCAACACCCTGATCGCCCTGCACCTGGCCCGCGCGGCCGGCACCGCCGGCTACGCGGCCGTCGGCGAGTGGTGGGGCTTCCTCGTCGCAGTCGCCGTGGTCACCACGGCCGACCAGAGTGTGTCCGCGCTCACCCAGGCATTCGTGGCCGAACTCGCCGAGGGCGCCGACCGGGTGCGCACCCTGGCCGCCTACCGCACGGTGGCCAACCTCGGGATCAGCCTCGGCGCCCCGCTGGGTGGCCTGGCCGTCGGCCTGGACGACGCGGCCGCGTTCCGCGCGGTCGTGCTCGTCAACGCCGCCGCGTTCGTGCTGGTGGCCGGGCTGCTCGCGACGATCCCGGCGCCGCCGGCCCGGGGCGCGGCGACGCGAGTGTCCGGGTGGGGCGCGCTGCGCGATCGGCGGGTGTGGGGGTTGGCCTCGATCGACACGCTGCTCCAACTCTGGCTGCCGGTGCTCAATCTGGGCATTCCGCTGTGGCTGACCATGCGCGGCGGGTTGTCCGCGGCGTGGCTCGGCGCGCTGTACGCGGTCAACACCGTGTTCGGCGTGGTGTGCCAGATGCCGGCCGCGCGGCTCGCGGTGTCGGTGCGGGCCGCGCGGCGCTGCCAGGTGGCGGCCGGCGCGCTGCTCGCGGCGGCGTGCGTGCTGCTGTGGTCGGCCGAACGGGCGCCCGCCGCGGTGGTCTTCCCGCTCGGCGTGGTGCTGCTGTCCTGCGGCGAGGTGATCGCGGTGTCGGCGGCCTGGACGTTGTCCTACGCCGTCGCGCCGGACGACCGCCGGGCCGAATACCTGGCCGCCTTCGGGATGGGTCGCTCGGTCGGACGCCACGTACTCGGCCCGGTCCTGATCACCGCACTGCTCCAGGCGGTGGGGGGCGTCGCATGGGGCATATTGGCCGCCCTGTTCGCGAGCGCGGGCATCGGCACGCTGTTCGTCCGCCTGCCGCCGGACCACCCGGCCGCCGACGCGCGCGAAGTCTGAGCGGCACATCGTGCGCACGGCCGTGCTGCGGCCGCCCTGATCGACCACCACGACCGTCTCGGGAGTACGCGCCATGGATCGACGTGCGGTCGGCCGAGGTGACCGCCTCGGACGGCTTCACCCCGCTCACCGTGGCGGACCGCACAAGGCCGCCTGGCCGGCGGCGTCGGCACGAGGCTCGTGTGGTGGATCACCCACCGCTGACCCCGACATGGGCTCGGTCGCCCGCCGGTCGCGGGCGGCGCCCGGTGTCGTGCCGACCGGCGCCCGCCCGCAACCGCGAACCCGGCCGGCCTCGGGGGATGGGCCGAGACTTGTCGTGGTCCGGCCCTACTGCTCCCGTTGCCGATCGGCCAGGGCCAAGAGGTGACTTACGTACAACGCGTCCAACAGCGCGGCCGTTTCGGCGTTCGGGTGTTGGGCGAGTATCGCGCGCGTGTTCCCACAGCAAGCGCCCAGACCGGCATCCATCCGCGCCGAGGACACCCTCCTCGCCGCCACCCTCGGACCCGATTACACCGGTCGCTCACACCCCACGTCTGATCCCCGGCACCTGGTGAGCCTCGACGCCGCCACCCGCGGACTTCGTGACCGATGACCAATCCCGCGTCGTCGATCCCGACCGGTTCGCGAACCTCCGGCTCCACGTCGGCCCACCTCGCCCCACGCGTCGGCCGGGGCGGGGCGGGCAGTGACCACCGCCTCACCGCGCGAACGTCCACACGATCGCACGGTGCGGCGCTGGCCGGCCGACGCAGGCCCCACCATCGGCCCGTCGGTGCCCGGTGGCCGTTCGTGCCGTTCCGACCTGCGTCCTTTGAACTTCGCCACCCGGTACGTGAGTTCGGCCGGATCGACCCGACACCGGACCCGAGTACCAACCGGCAGCGCCGTGTCGGGGACTCCGGTCCTCGGGCCTGCGGACGATGTGCGCCGAGGGGCCGGATTCCTAGCCTGGGCGCATGCGAAACGACAATCCGCGTGTATCGCGCACTAGCCTGAACCACTGGTCCAACCAAGGAAGTTGCCCGCAATCACGGGTGGCCCGGCAGGTGCTGCGCACCTTCGTGCCGCTCGCGCTGTGCCTGGGTGCGACCGCCGGCGGGATCGGTACCGCACACGCGGGATCGGCAACCCACACCAACCCCGTGCGCGCCCTGGCCGCGGCCGCGCACGATCTGGGCTCCACGGACCCCGCCGCCCCGGACGGCGACCTGCGCGCCTTCGACCGCATGGTCGGCGACGCGAAGATACTCGGGGTGGGCGAAGCCACTCACGGCTCCGCCGAGTTCCAGAACATCAAGCACCGACTGCTGCGCCACCTGGTGGAACGCCGCGGCTTCACCACCTTCGCGTTCGAGATGCACTGGAGCGCGGGCCTGCGCCTGGACGCCTGGGTCCGCGGCGGCGCCGGCAACCTGGACGCCATCATGTCCGACGAGCTCCAAAACGGCGGAGCGCTGTGGAACACCCACGAGATGGCCGCCCAGTTCCGCTGGATGCGCGAGTGGAACCAACGCCACCCCGACCGCCGCCCCCTGCGTGTGGTCGGCAACGACGTCAACTACGCCGGAACGGTGCAGTTCGACGCCGTCACCGACTACGTCGCCCGCCATTACCCCGCCTTGCTGCCCGAGTTCCGGCGCCTGTACCAGGAATCTCGCCCCACCGCCGGCGTCAGCGACACCATGATGCAACGCCGCACGCTGCCCCTCGATACCCGCCGGCGGATGCGCGACGACGTCCGCCGCGCCTACGACCTGCTGGAACGGCAGCGACCGGGGGGCAATGCCAAGGAGTACCAACTGGTGTTGCAACACGCGAGGTCCATCGCCCAGGTCGGCACGTCCCAGGGCTTCGACTTCATGGGATCCGAGGGCGCCAAGGCACAACTGCACCGGGACGAGAGCATGGCCGCCAACACCGTGTGGTGGCAGCGGCACACCGGGGAACGCGTCCTGTTGTCCGCCCACAACACCCACGTGGGCACCGAGCCCGACAACACCGACCTGTACCCCAAGGTCCAGGGCCAGTTCCTCCGCGACGCGTTGGGCTCGCGCTACGTCGCCGTCGGATTCACCTTCGGACAGGGCCGGTTCAACGCCGTCGACGCCGAGGACCCCACGTCGCCGTTCCGCCCCCGCGAGGTCGGGCCGACAGCGGCCGGCGGCAACGAGGAGACGCTGGAGAAGGTCTCGACGCGCGACTACTACCTGGACACGCGTACCGCTCCACGCACCGCCCGCGACTGGCTCGGCACGCGTCGTCCCACCCGCAGCATCGGTGCCTCCTGGCCCGATCCCCACATCATCAACAACATCCGTCTCGCGCAGACGTACGACGTCGTCGTCCACCTGCACCGCGTCACCGAGACCCACATGCGCTGACCGTCCGGTCACGGCGCGAGGTCCGGTATCGGATTCGCAGGACGTCGAACGAAGCCGGGCGGTCGGCTGCGCGGATCGGCTGATCGGTCGGTCGATTGCCACCACCCGGGCGCCGGTGTCGCGCGGCGCCCGGGTGGTGCCCCTGCGAGGACCTGCGCGTACTCCGGCCCCCCCGGCCCGGCCGGCCCGGCCGTGTTCGAAGCGGTTCCGCGCCGTTTCGACACCGATCCGAATCCGGAGGCCGAACTCGAAGAAGCGTGCCTCGAATGCGAGAAACTTCGTTCCGACGGCGGTCATGACGACCACCGTCACACCGACGCCGTTCCTCGAGGGAGTGTCCCCATGGACGAATTGCGCACCGACGTGCTGTTCGCCGCCGATCCCCAACGCGACGCCACCTACGACCCCGACGACCGGGACGCGCCCTCCGCCGGCGACCCGACGTATCCGGTGCGGATCATGGACCCCCGCCCATGGGTCATGACCAGGTACACGGCCGATGCCCAGCGTTTCACGTGGCGACCGGCCGAGCCCGGTGCGGGCGGCGAGGACCGCGAGGTGGTGGGCATCCCCTGCCTGTACTGGGGGAGTTACGCCATCGACAACCCGACCCCGGGCGCGGACACACTCCTGTTGGCCCAACCCTGGGAGCCGTTGCCCACCGACGAACAGGCCGCCGCCGAGGAATTCACCCGTCGCTACCGCGAGATCCAAGCCCTTCCCATAGGTACACCGCTCCCCAGGAACTACCTGTTGCTGATGCCGTTGGCGCGCGAGCTGATCCTGTGCCCCTGGCAGGACCTGGCCCGATACCGCGCCACCCACGACACCACCGCCGAAGCGCGCGCGCGTGCGCGCGACCGCCATTGGGACCGGATCCAGCGGCGGATCATCGCCTTGCGCCGATCCGGGGTCGAACCCGACGCGATCGACGCCCTGCTCGACCGCGCCCGGCCCGCCGGATGACGAGGAGGCCGCAGACTGTTGCGGCGCTTCGGGAAGAGGAGACCCACCGACCTCTCGCCGCGCGAGCGTCGTCGCCCCGCCCACGGTGGAATCGTGGGCGGGGCGACATCTGTGCCTACGCGGTGGGCGCGAGCCGCCACTTCTGGTTGGGGCCGCCGTTGGCGTACCACTCGATCACGTCGGCGCCGTCCGCCACGGAATCACCCCGAACATCGGCGACCAGGCCGGTCGAGACGTTGGCGAGCGTGATCGGGGCGTTGCCCGCACCGATCGTCCAGCGTTGGTTGAGCCCCTCGTTGGAGCCCCACTGGACCAACTGCTTGCCTGCGGCGCCGGGCTGCTCCGGGGCATCCAGGACGAATCCACTGCCCTTGTTCACGAACACGAATCCACTGCCCTGCGCGACCAACCGCCAGGTCTGGAAGGTGCTTTGGGATGCGGTCTGCTGGACCGCGGTGCCACCGCGCACCGTCGAGCCGCCGGCCACGGCCAAGACCTTGTCGCTGTGCACGTTGGTCAACGTGTACGTGATCGGCACCAGTTGCCACCGGGCAGGGGTCGCAGTGCCGCCCACGACCTGAACGACCTCGGCGTTCTCGACGGGCGAGGCGTCGCGCACGGCGACATCGAGTCCTGTCTCGATGTTCGTCACGGTCGCCTGGTCACCCGACGAGGTGATCTGCCATTTCTGGTTGGCTCCGCCGTTGGGCCCCCACTGCAATAGTTGCCGACCGGCGGCGTTCGGTTGCGGCGGCCCGTCGAGGAGCAGCCCGCTGCCCCGATTCGCGAGGAGGTATCCGTTCCCTGAAGGGCTGATCGTCCACTGCTGGTAGGCGCTCCCGGTCCACGTTCGTTGCGTCACACCGGCGCCCGCCGCATCGGCACCCTCGGGTATCGAGGCGACTTTGCCGGTGGCGCGATCGACCAAGCGATAGACGGACGAGGCGCACATCCCGCGCGGGTCCAGCGACACGCGCGGCGTGCAGTCTGCCCATCGGGCGGTGCCGCGATACACGTCGTGGTCCGAAACCATCTCGTCGTAGTGCAGCACGCTGCCACCGACGTCCTGGAAGTGGCGTTTGCTCAGGAAGATGTAGTCGAGCTTCTTCGGGTCCGGCTTCTTGGTGTCATACGTGAACTCATCGATCCCGCACGGCTGACGATACGGCTCACACGGGGTGTCGCCGGCCGGCCGGGTGGTCTGGTCGGCCTCGATGAACTGCCCGTTACCGCGCGGCTGAGCATAGAGCGTGGCCAGGGCCGGATCCCCCGGCAGGATGTTGACGTCACCGGAGACGATCACCGGCAGGTCTGCCGCGATCCAAGGATCCGTGAGTGATCGGATGACGTTCACCTGGGCCGGAGCGCCCCCATAGGCGCTCTGGTGCGTCGCGCACGCCTTGGTGAACCGGCCGCGCAGGTGCGTGTCCGCGCACAGGAGGATGAAACGCTCTACGACCGCGCCGTTCTTGATGTCGGGGGTGCCGAGATCGTGTCCGGCCTCGTTGGGGTTGAGCACCTCACCCTTGACGAAGACCGCGACGCCCTCGGTCGTGCCGTAGGTGGCGTCCGTCATGGCGCAGCCCGCCGAACTGGAGGTCGTGCGCTGATACTTGCCCTTGTAGCCAAGCGCTTCGAGGCGCGGGCGCAGGGCGTGGTACTGCACCTCGCAGACCTCGTTCAGGAACACCGCGTCCGCTGCCCACGTCCCTGTCTCGTCGGTGATCCTGTTTACGCGGTTGGCTACTTCACCGCGCCACTTGTTGGCCGGATTGCTGATGAAGTCGGTGCAGTTGCCCGCGCCTCCGCAGATGTTGTATTCCAGGAAACGCAAATCGTCGCCGGCCTGAGCGGCTGCCGAAGAGGTCTGTGCGGGCGCGGAGGTCGGGCGCCCGGGTGCCGCCGACGCGAGGGACGGTTGTAGTAACACGCTTGCCAGAACGGTCAGGGCGATGATCAGAGATTTGGGACGCATACTGCCTCCGGTGGGCGAATCCGTCCGTACGACCGGTTGGTCGAGCGGGCGTCGTCGAACCTAGCAAGTACTGTGTGGTGGCGGGCATGGTGTGGACGTCCGAACTCGTGGACTCCCCGCCCCCGGACCGGCTGACCGAGGTCTACGCCGACCGGCCCACGCCCTCGTCCTCGGCGCTGCCCTCAACCGCCCTGGACGCGCGGCCCGCCTCGCCGACCTCGTCTTCATGATCGGCACCGGATACGGCACCCTCGCCCGGTCGGACGGGGATCAGCCGGGCGATCGACATCCAGGAGACGGCCGAGCGTGCCGGCATCGTCATGGGGACCGTCGTCGCCCTCACCTACTTCAAGCTCGTCGCCGGAGGCGAGGCTCTTCGTCGCCGGTGGGACATCCCGCTCGACCCGGTCGGCACCGGCCGCTACGTCGCTGGGCACATGAGGTACACGGATTCGGCCGCCGGCGCACAAGTCGTCGACGACCTGAGCGCGTTCGTGAGCCCTGCGAGCCGATCCACCTGCGGGACGAGCGGCGGCGACGGAACTCCCCGACCCGTGAACGCCGTTCCGGGATGGGCCCGCAATTCCCCCGGTGCCGGCCACACCACCGGAGGGCCGGTCCGTCCGGAGAGGGCTCCGGAGCCGGTTGTGGGGGAGGAGAGTGGGCTTGTTGTGGGTACCCATGTCGATTGGGTTCGTCCGGCTTCCTTGTCTACCGGATGTGTTGCGCGGAGTGCTCGGCCACTGATCGGCTTCCCTCGGCGGTCGGGGCGCCCGCCGCGCGGGTGATTCGACCGCCGAGGGCACGCAGATGCTCCCGGAGTTCGGGCGGCTGGTGCACCTCGAACTCGCAGCCGAGCATGGACAGTCGGAACGCGAGCCATTCGAGCGTGTCGACGTAGCCGGTGAGTCGGCAGCTCTCGGCGTCGATCGCTTCCAGACGAGTGCCCGCTTCGAGGTCGAGTGCGTCGCCGAGCCTGGCGGCGATCTGCTCGGCCGGCGCGTACAGCGTGGCGTCGGCCCGGTGGGTCGGCGCGGCGGCGAGCCTGGTGCGCTCCACGTAGGCGGCGGCGTCTCGATCGGGCAACGTCCGGGCGGCCACGCGCGCACCGGTCGGGCGCAGGTCGCCCATCCGGTCGACCCGGAAGCTGCGCCAGTCGGCACGATCGTCGTCGTACGCGACGAAGTACCAGCGGCGCCCGGCGGATACCAGCCGGTTCGGCTCGACCAGGCGCGTGCTCTGCACACCGCCGGCGGTGCGGTAGACGAAGCGCAGCTTCTCGTGGTTGGCGATCACGCCGGCGAGCACGGCGAGTGTCTCGGGTTCCACGGTCGGACCGGACACCACCAACGGCACGGTAGCGCCGGTCAGCGCCCGCACCCGCCCGCGCAGCCGCGCCGGCAACACCTGCTCCAGCTTGGTCAGCGCCCGTACGGACGCCTCCTCGATCCCGGCGACGGCGTTCCCGGCAGCCGCGCGCAGCCCCACCGCGATCGCGACCGCCTCCTCATCGTCGAGCAGCAACGGCGGCATGGCCATCCCGGCGACCAACCGATAGCCGCCCTCGGCGCCGCGGGTGCCCTGGACCGGATAGCCGAGTTCGCGCAGCCGCTCGATGTCGCGGCGGATCGTGCGCGGGCTCACCGCCAAGCGGGCGGACAGTTCGCTGCCGGGCCACTCCCGAGGGGTTTGGAGGAGGGACAGCAGGCCGAGCAGGCGGGCGGGCGTCGCGACGGTCATGGTTTCGAGGATGCCACGCCATGCGGTCAGGATCCGACCTATATGGCGAATATCGTCGAAGACACCAAGGCGGCGGCGCCGAGTGCGCCGGATTTCCGCTTCACGAGCTTGTCACCGGAGGCAGCGACATGACCGTCAAGACCATCCCCGAGGGCTACACCACCGTGACGCCGTGGATCCTGGCGCACGACACGGCGGGTCTGATCGACTACCTGACCGAGGCGTTCGGCGCCGAGGAGCCGGCGGGCTCGCGCTTCGTCGGCGCGGACGGCCGCATCCAGCACGCCGAGGTTCGCATCGGCGACGCGATGGTGATGATGTTCGACATCGACCCGACGACCCCCCAACCGCCCGCGTTCATGCGGCTGTACGTCGAGGACGCGGACGAGGTGCACCGCCGCGCGGTGGCAGCCGGCGGCACCTCGGTCACCGAGGTGACCCACCTGTTCTTCGGTGACCGGGTGGGTCGGGTCCGCGACCCGTTCGGCAATCTGTGGTGGATCCAGTCGCGGATCGAGGACGTCGCCCCGGAAGAACTCGAACGGCGACTGAGCGACCCGGAGTTCGTGGCGGCGATGGCCTACGTCCAGGGCGCGGAGTTGTTCGAGAAGGGTGGCCGGCAGGCGTAGCCTCGTGGGCTGTCGGCCATGTCCCGGGGATCACAGGGGACTTGCGGTGCCGTGCAGCCATGAGGTCTGCCCACCGGGACTGTTCCGATAGCGGCGCCCCACCCGGTCGGTGGGCCCCGGACGGTGATCGCCCCCTTGGTCCGGGCCGTTGCCGCCATGACGACCGAGTGGTGGAAGCGGCGTCGATCGCGGGCGTGGTGGGTCGTCGGCGTCGATGCCCTCGGCGGTCGCCGACGTGCTCGTTGTCCGTGCCGGCTCTCGCGCCGCCCGGTGCGGTCGCGGATTCCGGGCGGTGCCGCCGGTCGTGGTAGCGGGATGTGCACACACCGAGCCGGTGGCACATGGATGCGACGGGATATACGTACTCCGCGGTATCGAGTCGCATCGTCTTGACGAACCCGTACTCGCCCGCGCGCTGTCGTCCCGCTCCCAGCCGATGGTGCGGCACCCAAATCCGTTTGCGCGCCGCGAGATCGTCCGTAGTCTGCGGCGCATGGACTCCGTACTGATCAGGCCGATGTCGGAGGAAGACCTTCACGCCACCGAACGCACCTCCGGGATCACGTTCCTGGAGGCTGATCGCGAGACCCGACGGGTGAACGAACCGGAGCCCACACCGCGCTCCGCCGCTGCTTCGCGGCTGTGGATCGATCGGATGCGTCACTTCCTGTCCGTCGATCCGGAAGGCTGTTGGGTCGCGCAGGACACACGGGACATCGTGGGTTTCGCGATCTCCCAGAACCGCGGGTCGCTCTGGTTCCTGGCAACCTACGGTGTCCTGCCCGATCGGCAGGGAGGAGGTATCGGGAAGCGCCTCATGGATGCCGTTCTCGCGCACGCCGCCGGCCGTCCGGGCCTGTTCTCCTCGACCGTCCATCCGGCGGCGACCCGCCGCTATCGGCTGGCCGGTTTTTCCCTGTATCCCCAGATGCGGATGGTCGGCTCCGTCGACCGATCCACGCTTCCGGCGGTCGACGGGCTCCGGGAGGGCGGGGTCGGCGACCTGGAATGGATGGACCGACTCGACCGCGACCTGCGCGGTGCCGGACATGGGCCGGACCACGACCACATGCTGAACACGCTGCGGCTCGTGGTGTCCCGCGCGAGCAACCGCCCCGGATACGTGTACGTGGACGAGGACCGGGGGCGGCCCGCGCTCCTGGCCGCCTCGGACCCGGAGACCGCTCGGCAACTGCTGTGGGAAGCACTCGCGTCGGCCCGCGGCGACACCCTCGTCAACTGCATCACCACCGCCAATCAATGGGCGGTGGACGTCGGCCTGGCAGCCGGTCTGGACATCGACCAGGAAGGCTACCTCGCGGTGCGCGGAATGACGGACCCGGCGCCCTATCTGCCGAGCGGCCACTTTCTGTGACAAGAGGGCCTTTGGTTTCCCGAGCCACGTGTGGTCGTGGGTCCCGGGGTCCCGGGGCCCGAGCATGTACAAACCCCGCAGGACGCTCTTCCCCTGCGCCCAGGCGGCCTCTCGGGGCGGCCGGGGCGCGTCCGGGTGCGTGCGCGCTAATCGGGGGTGTCGCCGTACGACTGTAGGAGTGTGGTCAGGGTTGTGGTGAGGTGTTCGAGGTCGTCGGGGTCGAGGGCGTCGAGTAGGCGGGCCTCGTTGGCGATGTGTGCGGGGAGTACGCGGTCGATGATCTCGAGGCCGCGGGGGTGAGGCGGATCCGTACGGAGCGGCGGTCGACGGTGCCCCGCACGCGCGTGACCAGGCCCTTGGTCTCCATGCGGTCCACGCGCAGGGTGATCGCGCCGGTGGTGACGAGCGAGGACTTGAGGAAGGCGCCCGCGGTCAGCTCGTAGGGCTCGCCCGAGCGTCGCAGCGTGGACAGGATGTCGAACTCGCCGGACTCCAGGTCGTGTCGGGCCAGGAAGTCCTTGATCTCCTTGTCCCACATCCGGGAGATGCGCATGAGGCGGGCGACCGCGCCGAGCGGCCGGAAGTCGATGTCGGGGCGTTCGCGTCGCCACTGCGCGAGAAGCGCGGCCACCGCGTCGGGCATGCGTGCTCCTTGCAATATCTGAGCGCTCATCTAGTTGACGCTTACCTGAATGGTGATTATCTTAGCGCTCAGCTTATCCGATTCGACTCAACGAGTGGGTGTCCATCATGCCTTTCGTCTCCCTGCGCGACACCGAGGTGCACTACGAAGTCGACGGCCGCGGGCCGGGCCTGGTGCTCGTCCACGGCACCGGCGGCGACGCGGAGAAGGTCTTCGGCAACGTCGTCGGGCACTTCGACGACACCCGAACCGTCGTGCGGCCCAACTTCGGCGGCAGCGGCGCCACCACCGACGACGGCGGCGAATTGTCCGTCGACCTGATCGCGGACCAGGTGGCCGCGGCCACCCGCGCGGTGGTCGACGGCCCGGTCGACATGCTCGGTTTCTCCCTCGGAGCGGTGGCCGCCGCCGCGGTCGCGGCCACTCGTCCCGAACTGGTCCGCCGCCTGATCCTGGTCGGCGGGTGGGCGCACTCGACCGGCCCGCGGGACCGGTTCTACTTCGAGACCTGGCGCAAACTGCTCGATACGGACCGCGAGTTGTTCAAGCGATTCTCCGCGCTCACCGGCTTCGGCGCGGACGCGCTGGACGCGTTCGGACACGAGGGCCTCGCGCAGTCTCTGGCCGACGCCTGGCCGCCGCCCGGCATCGGCCGCCAGATCGACCTCGGCGCGCGGGTCGACATCCGCGAACTGCTGCCCCGGATCACCGCCCCCACCCTGATCGTCGGGTTCGGCGGCGACGCGATGATCCCGATGGCCGGCTCCCGGCAACTGCACGAGGCGATTCCCGGCAGCCGCCTCCTGGAGGTCACCGGCCAAGGGCACATGGACTGGTTCGCCGACCCCTCCGGACTCGGCGGCATCACACGCGAATTCCTCGACGAAGCCCCGGCCGCCGCGGCCTGACCGATTCCGCCGGGACGTGCAGGCCGGGACCCGGGACGCGCCACGATCCCGAGGCGGGGACGAGACGGCCGGGACCGCTTGCTCGACAGGACGGCGAGACCGTTCGCGTCCGCCGAGGACGCCGACCTGATGGAGGATTCATGCGGTTGGAGCAGGTGGACTGGGTCGACATCCCGGCCGGGTTGCTGCGTCGGGGAACGCCGGTCGACGAAGTGGCGGCGGTGGCCCGCCGCTATGCGGACACCGGGGTGCCCGTGGAGTGGTACATGAAGGAAGCCCCGCGCACGGAGATCGACGTGCCGGCGTTTCGGATCGCCCGCACCCCGGTCACGGTCGGCCAGTGGACACGCTTCGCGGCGGCGACCGGCCGACCGGTTCCACAGACGCCGCGAGACCACCCGGTCATCGGGGTCGCCTGGGAGGCGGCGACGGCCTACTGCCGGTGGCTCGGGGAACGGCTGGGCCTCGATGTGCGGCTGCCCACGGAGGACGAGTGGGAGCGCGCCGCGCGGGGCGACGATGGTCGCGAGTTCCCCTGGGGCGACGAGTACCGAACCGGTCTGGCCAATCTGGTGGACCTCGGCATCGGCACCACCACGCCGGTCGGCTCGTTCCCCGATGGAGCCGGCCCGTTCGGTGTGCTGGACATGGCAGGCAACGCCGACGAGTGGACCTCCACCCTCTACGCTCCCTACCCCGGCGCGCCCGCCGAGGTGCCGGCCGCCGAGGACTGGGCCTTCGACCGGCACATCACCCGCGGCGGCGCGTTCCGCCACGACCGGGACCTGGCCCGATGCGCCCGCCGACACGGCGCCTACGAACCGGATCTGGAGGCGATCGGCGTCGGCTTCCGCCTCGCGGCACCGCCCGCTTAGGGCCGGACAACGTTCCGGCATCGCTCGGCAGGCGGAGATCATCCGGGTGCGACGGTGATCGAGGATGTCGGCCCGTGCCGGGCAAGCCGGCGGGGGCGGGCGTCGTTTGCTGCGGCGTATCGTTCCTCCGGTGGAACTGATCTTCGAGACGCGCCGATCGCACTCGCCGTGGGTCGACTGTGTGTGGACCTGTACGAGCGAGCAGGTCACGGCGATGACGTCGATCGCGGGGGTGCGATGGGGCCTGGTTTTCTGGGAGCGGGACGGCCGTGCGTACGCGGGCGTCACCGGTCCCGAGACCCGGGCCACGGTGGCGCCGGTGCCCGAGGGCGCGATCTTCACGGGCATCGAGTTTGCCGTGGGCACCTCGTTGCGGGCCCTGCCCACGCCGTCGTTGGTCGACGGCGGTGTCGAGCTCCCCGACACCGCGCGGCGAACGTTCCGCCTGGACGGTGCGCGGTGGGAGACGCCTGATTCCGACGACGCCGAGGCGCTGGTCGAGCGTCTGGTCCGGGTCGGGAGCGTGGTGCGTGACCCGCTCGTCGCGGAGGTGCTGCGGGGGCACCGCCCCGCTGTCTCCACACGCACGGTGGAACGACGGTTCCGCGCCGCGACGGGGCTGACATCGGGCGCCGTTCGACAGATCGAGCGGGCGCGCTCGGCGGCGGCGCTGCTGGTGGCCGGCGAAACGGCCGCCGACGTCGTCGCCGAGCTCGGCTACTTCGACGAGCCGCACTTGGCCCGGGCGCTGCGCACCTACGTCGGGCGCACCGCCGGGCAACTGCGCGAGCGCGTCGGCGGCGCGCTCGCCCTCCTGTCGGATCAGCGCCCGACGTCGTAGATCAGCTTCAGGATCCCGTTCGGGTAGCTCTCCGACTCCCGTAGCTTCAGCATCTGCTTGTCGCGGTCGGCCCGACCGAACAGGCTCTTCCCGGCGCCGAGCAGCACCGGGAAGACGAGCAGGTTGTATTGATCGATCAGGCCCGCGTCCGACAACCGCCGGGCCAGCTCCGCACTCCCGTGGATGAAGATCGCGCCGCCCTCGCTCTCCTTGAGCGCGGCGATGTCCTCGATCGAGCGCAGGATGGTCGTCTGTCCCCACCCGTCGACGAGGGCGTCTTCGGACAACGTGCCGGACACCACGAACTTGGGCAGGTCCTTGTAGCCGGCATGGTCCTCCGAGCCGGGCCAGACCGGCGCGAACGCCTCGTAGCTGCGGCGGCCGAACATCAGCGCCGTAGTATCGGCCAGTTCCTCGTTCTTCAGCGACCAGGCTTCCGGGACGAACTCGAGGTCCTTGAACACCCAGCCGCCGCTGCGGTGCTCCTCTCCCGGCCCGCCGCCGGGCGAGTCGAGAACGCCGTCGAGCGACATGAAACCGGTGTAGACCAGGTTGCGCATGGTGCCGTCTCCTCAAGATCATCGCGAGCTGTCGCAGACACGTTAGGCCGTCGCCGCAGAGGCTGTCTTGGACGGAAACGACATCCGCTCGCAACGGTCCGGGACGTCGGGGCCGCTCGGAGCGTGGAGACGGTGGTTCCGGTCCGAGGCGAAGCGTCGACGGCGGGCGGTCGCGTTTCGTCGAGACGAACATCCGCGAATGCGTCGGCCACCACCCGATGTGTCGTCCTCTCGCCGGCAGGCACAGGGCAGGCCGTGGTCGACGCCGGCCGCTACCGGGCCTCGGTCGCCGGTTCCTCCGGTCGTGGGGCGTCCTCGGCGGCGCCGTCGCGCAGCAGGATCCCGACGAGGAGTGCCGCGCCGGTCAGCAACACCGCGCAGACCACGGCGGTGATCCGCATCTCCCGGGTGAAGGCGTCGAACGCCGCCCGCCGCAACGCGTCGCCGGTGCCTCCCGGGAGGTTCGCGGCGGTGTCGACGGCGGCGCCGAGGGTGTCCCGGGCGGTGTCGAGGTCGCCGGGCGACAGGCCGTCCGGTGCCTTGTCGGTCAGCGTCGTTCGGTAGATCGTGGTGCCGATGCTGCCGAGGATCGCGATGCCGAGGGCACCACCGAACTCGGCGGCGGTCTCGGTGATCGCCGACGCCGATCCGGCCCGTTCGGGCGGCGCGCAGGACAACACCACGTCGGTGACCACCGCGACCATCGCGCCGATACCGAGGGCGACCACGGTCAACGCGGCGACGAGGTGGCCGCTCCCGGAGTCGGTGCCGATCGGCGCGAGCCCGACGAAGCCGAGCACGGACACCGCCAACCCGATGACGATCACGTTCGGCTTGCCGATGCGCGGGGCGAGCGCGGTGGCCGCCGCGATGCCCGCCGGCATCACCAGGAATGTCGGCAAGGACCACACCGCCGACTCCAACGGCCCCATCCCGTGCACGAGTTGCAGGTACTGCGAGGTGAACAGGCTGAAGCCGACCAGGACGAACGAGCCGAGCCCATCGGTCGCCAACGACACGCCGAACCGGCGCGAGCGGAACAACGACAGGTCGATCATCGGGTGCGCGACCACTCGTTGCCGGTACAGGAATCCGCCGCCGACCACGAGCCCGGCGGCGATCCAGCCGACCGGTTCCGCGCCGAGACCGTGCTCCGCGCTCCGCTTGATCCCGTACACCACGGCGACCACGGCGACGAGCGACAGCACCGCGCCCAGCACGTCGAAGCGGCCGGGCACGGGGTCCCGGGACTCGGGGAGCAGCAGCGGCCCGAGCACGAGCAGCAGGACCATCACGGGCACGTTGATCAGGAAGACCGAGCCCCACCAGAAGTGTTCGAGCAGTACGCCGCCGATGATCGGGCCGAGCGCGGCACCGCCCGCGAAACCGGACGTCCACACGCCCACCGCGGTGGCCCGCTCGCGTTCGTCATGGAACATGTTCCGGATCAGGGAGAGCGTGGACGGCGCGAGGGTGGCCCCCGCGACACCGAGCAGCGCGCGGGCCGCGATCAGCATGATCGGACCGGTGGCCAGAGCCGCCAGGACCGAGGCGACGCCGAAGCCGAGCGCACCCGCGAGCAACAACCGGCGCCGGCCGATCCGGTCGCCGAGCGTGCCCATCGTGATGAGCAGTCCGGCCAGGAGGAACCCGTAGGCGTCCATGATCCAGAGCAGTTCCGAACCGCTCGGATCGAGATCGGTGGTCAGGAACGGGAGCGCGATGAACAGGACGGACATGTCCATCGAGACCAGCACACAGGAGAGCACCAAGACCGCGAGTCCGACCCACTCCTTCGTCCCGGCCCTGTTGCGTGTTTCCGTCATGTCCACCGTTCCCGCAGCCGTTCGCATCGTCGATTTCGGCTCGATGCGTACGTGCTACGCATCGGCCGCGTACAAGGTACCCATCACTTCGCCTGACCACCAATCTTTATTCACAGCGGCGTATGACCGGCAGATTTCCACACGGAGCGTTTCTCGATTAGGATTTCGTCACGAAGTTGTGCGTGTGACGAAAAGGAGATCCGTACGATGGCGACCTGCGCCCGCTGCGGCAATGCGCTGGAGTCGGCCGTGCGCGGCAGACCCAGGCGCTACTGCTCGCGGGCCTGCCAAGCGAAGGCGTATCGGGCCCGGACGGCGGGGGAGCCCGTGATCGACCCGACGGCCTCCGGCGCCGAAGTCGCCCCCGCCACGGCCGGCGAGACCGACCCGCCCCACCTGACCGTCGAGCGCATCGTGCGCGCCGGCATCGCGATCGCCGACGCCGAGGGGCTGGACGCGCTCTCGATGCGCGCCGTGGCCTCCCGCCTCGACGCGGGCACCATGTCCCTGTATCGCCACGTGACGTCCAGGGACGAGTTGGTGACCCTGATGGTGGAGGCCGCGCTGACCGAGGCCCCGCCTGCGCAGCCGCCCCCGCTCGACTGGCGCGAGGGGCTGGAGCGGGCCGCGCACCGCGACTGGGAGCTGTACCGCCGGCATCCGTGGATCCTGCCGAACGTGATGATGGGCACCCGGTTGCGCCCCAGCCCCGCGATCGCGGCGGACAACGAGTACACGTTCACGTCCTTCGACGGACTCGACCTCGAACCCGGCGAGGCGTTTCGCTACGTCTTCATGGTCACCGCGTACGCGCAGGGCGTCGCCGTGACGCTGGTCGACGAGATCGAGAACGAGCGTCGGTGGGGCCCGGCCCCGGCACGGCGGCGCACCTCCGCCGACCCCTCCTGGGAAGACCTGTACGCGACCGGCGCGTATCCGCGGCTGACCCGCGCGATGCGTGCCGCGGGCGAACCCTGGGACTTGGACGCCCTGTTCCGGTCGGGCCTGGCCGGCGTCCTGGACGGCATCGCGGCGTCCCTGGCCCGGCGCCGGACGTAGCGACGGCCCGGGGGAGTCCGGTGTGGTGCCGGCTCTCGGGGTCGTCGTCCCGACCGGATGGCCGCCAGGGGCGCGGACGTGGCCGAGGAGATCCAGGACATGGCCGGGGTCGGTCGATTCGGCCGGGTCACCGATCCCGAGGGCAATCGCGTGGAACCGTGGCAGCCCGCCTGATCCCACACCGGATCGGGAGTTCGCACCGGCGACCGACGACGGCGTCGCGGCGTTCGGCCGCGGTGTGCCGCAGGGCCCGTTGACGACCATCTCGGATGGTAAAGTTTTCGCCAAGGGAATCGATCGCGCCCTCCGGGCGGAGGGGAGTGCGTGTGCCGCAGCGAGCGAATCGCCTGTCGGTTCCGGTCGTTGCGTTGCTCTTCGTGTTGTCCCTCGTGTCCGCCTTCGCCGCCGGGTTCGGCCGAGGCGAGGGGGCCGGGGGATCGTTGCCGGTGGCCGCGGCCACCGTGCACGCGACGCCGGTGTCCGGCGGGCCACACGGACTCGAACGCCCCCAGGACTGTCGGCCCGCCTCGTCGACCTCCGCACCGGTGGCGACCGCCGGTGAACTCGATCGCCCCGATCCGCACACGCATGTCGACGCCGCGGGCATCGCCACCGACGAGCGCATTCCGCGCGTGCGGTGTGCGCCGCCGGTGGCCGGGTCGGGGATCGACCCGCTCGCAGGATACGGACCGCGTCCACCGCCCGCACGGGGGCCACCGGAGCGCCCCGGGACCTGACGTTCGGCCCCTGCCGACGTCAGCCGTCCCCGACGACGCCCGGATCCGACCACCGCCCCGGAAGGACGGTGATCTTCGTGCATCTCGCGGAGGCCCTGATCGCGCTCGGCGGCGCATTCCTCGCCGCCGGAATCCTCGCCCGTGCCGGCGCCCGCATCGGGCTGCCCACCATCCCGCTGTTCATGCTGGCCGGCATCCTGTTCGGCCCCAACACCCCCGGTATCGCCCTCGTCGACAACCCCGGCGACCTCAAACTGCTCGGGGCGATCGGCCTGGTGTTCCTGCTGTTCTATCTGGGCCTCGAATTCCACACCGACGACCTGGTCGCCGGTGGGCGCCGACTGGTCGGCGTCGGTGCCCTCTACCTCGCGCTCAACGTGGGTGGCGGCTTCCTGTTCGGGCTCGCGCTCGGCTGGGGGTGGCGCGAGGCGCTCGTGCTCGCGGGCGTCATCGGCATCTCCTCGTCGGCGATCGTCACGAAGGTACTGGTCGACCTGGGGCGACTGGGCAATCCCGAGACCCGGTTGATCCTGGGCGTGATCGTGATCGAGGACGTCTTCCTCGCGCTCTACCTCGCGATCCTGACCCCCGTGCTCGGCGAAGCCGATGGCATCGGTGCGGCGGCGCTCGACGTCGGCAAGGCGTTCGGATTCCTGATCCTGCTCGCCTCGATCGCACGCTGGGGAACGCGGCTGGTCGGCCGGTTGATCGCCACCAAGGACGACGAACTGCTCGTGGTGATCTTCACCGGTCTGGCGATCCTGACCGCCGGAGTGGCCGAGGAACTCGGTGTATCGGACGCGATGGGCGCGTTCATGATCGGTCTGATCCTGGGGGCAACCAAGAGCGCGCCGCGGATCCGGGAGTTGGTGCATCCGCTGCGGGACGCGTTCGCCGCGATCTTCTTCTTCTCCTTCGGTTTGTCGATCGACCCCGGCGACCTGGCGAAGGTGGCCGTGCCGGTGGCGCTCGCGGTGCTGCTCACGTTCGTACTCAACGGCGTCGCCGGCTCGGCCGCCGCGCGGATCTGCGATCTGGACCGATCGCAGGCGTCGAACGTCGTGTTCACGATCTTGTCCCGGGGCGAGTTCGCGTTGGTCCTGGCAGCGCTCGCGGCGAGCGCCGGCGGTCTGGACGCGCGACTCGCGCCGTTCATCGCCGGGTACGTGCTGGTGATGGCGGTGCTCGGGCCGCCGGCGGCGACCCAGGCCCGACGACTCGAACGAGTGTTGCCCGCGCGGTTGTTCCGGGAGCGGGACGAGGACGCGAAGGAGCAGGACGACGCGGGCGTCCCGACGCCGGCGGGGACGCGGGCGCACACCGACTGAACAGCGCAGGACGCGGCTTGTGGCGATCGTCGGCCGACGCCCGCCGGCCGCGTCCGGCGCGCCGACGGGCCGGCCGTGATCGAACACCTCGTCCGAGGTCGACCGCGCCAACCGCCCCCGGGCCGGCCTCCCGTCCTCGCGCCGGCGAAGTGTCGGCGGATGGCGGTACGTTGCGCCGACGTATGCGATGCGACATCGAGGAGCGTTCGTCGTGACTGCCGAGGCGGCTCTGATGACCGGCCCTGCCGACGTGAGCGGGCGCCTCGCCGAGCCCGGCGCCCGCACGAACGGTGGGGGAGACCCGGAGCGCCCTCGCGGCCCTGCGCATACGCGACGGGCATCGCGTACGGCTCGCGACGTGGTTGTGTGACGCATGCTCGGTATCACCGTGTCCCGGGCACTCACCATCGCCGATGTGATGGCCGTTTTCGGGGAGTTGCTCCCGCGCGGCTTGCGGTCGGTGGTGCGGCCTCCGGGAGCCGACGTCCCGGACGACACGGGAAACCTCTGGGCGAGTCTGGAGCCCACCCATGATCCGGCGTGGCCGCTCGGTCTTGTGGTGCATGTGTACGAGTTCGACCTCGGGCCGTACCCCGACCTGCGCCTCGCGGAGCACATCGCGACAAGACTCGGCACGGACGTCCTGTGCGGCGTCGATCCGTCCCTCGCCGACGTCGACCCCTGGGATCCGTACTACGCCCTGGCGCTGGTCGACGGCCGGTGGCATCTGGCGAGCACGGCCGGTTCGCGCCTCATGGGACCGTATACCGTGTGCGACGTCGACGGGGTCCGAGAGGAGCCCGGCGACGAGCCCGTCAGGCTCCTGCGACGGATCGGGGTCGACACGCGCTGAGCCGTGATCGACGGCCTTCCCGGACGTGCGCGGAATACCAACACCCTTTCGCGCCAAGGCGGTTCGATCCGCCTGTGGTTCGCTCGCACCGAGCGGCATCGGATTCAGAACACGTCGCGCAGGGTCTCCAGGAGGCGGGCGATGTTGGCCTCGTCTCGGCGGTAGTAGGTCCACTTGCCCCGCCGGGTGGCGATCACGAGACCCGCCTGTCGCAGAATCGTGAGGTATTGCGAGGTGGTCGACTGACCCACGCCGGTGCGCTGCTGGATGTCGCTTACGCAGACGCCGATCTCGACGTCCTCGGGTTCCTGGCCGGGGAAGCTCATCGGGTCCTTGAGCCACACCAGCATCTGCCGGCGGGTCGGGTTGGACAGGGCTCGGAACACCGCCGACAACTCCGCCTCCGAGAACATGCGGTGATCGTAACGCACGCTCATATTGACGATTCGCGATATGTCAATCTAACGTTGCCGCATGACGACCTCGATGCGTGTGGTGGAACTCGTCCGCTTCGGCGACGCGGACACCTCGTTCGCCGGCCGAGAACTGCCGAAACCCACCCCCGGGCCCGGCCAAGTGTTGGTACGCGTGCTGGCCACGTCCGTGAACCCTCTCGATCTGCAGACCCGGCGCGGCGACTACCGCGAAGAGGTGGCGCTACCGGCCGTGATCGGCAACGACGTGTCCGGCGTGGTGGTCGCCACCGGGCCGGGGGCGGACGACTTCCGGCCGGGCGACGAGGTCTGGTACCTGGCGCCGATCTTCGCCGGACAGGGAACCTACGCCGAGTTCCACGTGGTCGACCAGGCCCTGGTGGCCCGCAAACCCGCGGGGTTGTCGCACACCGAGGCCGCCGCTCTCGCACTCGTGGGCGTGACGGTGTGGGAGGCCCTGGTCGAACGCGCCGGGACGCGGGTCGGGGAACGGGTCCTGGTGCACGGTGGAGCGGGCGGGGTCGGCTCGGTGGCCGTCCAGGTCGCCGCCGCGTTGGGGGCCGAGGTGGTGACCACGGCGCGGGCGGGGGACCACGAGTTCGTCACCGGACTCGGAGCCGACCTCGCGATCGACTTCTCGGCCGGCGACTACGTGCCGCAGGTACGCGCACTGGGTGGCGTCGACGTCGTGTTGGACACGGTGGGCGGGGACACCCTTGCCCGCAGTCCCGAGGTCCTCGCGGACCGGGGCCGGGTGGTGTCCATCGTGGACACCCCCGAGCCCCAGAACCTGCTTGCCGCGTGGGGTGTGAACGCGACCTACCACTTCCTCTTCGTCAGCCCCGGCCGGGCGAAGCTCCAGGCCCTCGGCCGACTGGTCGACCAGGGCAGACTCCGGCCGGTGGTCGGCGCCGTGCTGCCACTGGCCGACGTCGCACGGGCGCACACACTGCTGGAGGGCGGCGGCTCCGCCGGCGAGGGCCGCAGGCGACCGCGCGGCAAGATCGTCATAGACGTGCACTCGTCGGTGGTGGAACCGGTCGCGGGATGAACCCAGTGAGGGCGCGGTGGGTGCGGCGTGGGGCGAGGCACTGCGGCCGATCCGCATATTCCGGCGAACGCCGGACGACGACGGCACCCCGGACGGTGGAGCGCGGACCCGACGCGGGGCGAATCTCCCTCCGCCGCAGAAGAGTTGCCCGGATGATCCGGATCCGGATCCACATGGCGACCGCTCCCCGATGGGCGGCGGGACCCGCGAGAGCAACGACGGGCACGGTGCTGTCGTCGTCAAAAGTCGCATGAGAATAGGGAATTACCTTTCGCCGGGTGGTTGAATTCCACTCCGAAAACGGGCAGGAAATGATTCCCCGGCCCTAGGGTGGGCATCGTGGCGACGCGAGGAAAAGACCATCGGTGGGCGCCACATGCGGTCGGCGCCCTCCTTCTCGGCCTGCTGACCGCCTACCTCGTCACACAGGGATTCAACGCCCTTCCCGATCCCGACTTCGGTGGGGCCATTACGTGCGACGACCGGGTCATGGGTCCGGGTGACGTCTGCCGGACGATCTCATCCCGCGGCAGCGGTGAGCAAACCTACGCGGAACTCTTGGATACGGAACGGCGGGGCGCGCCCGCCCTCGCCGCCGTCATGTTCGGTCTCGGCGCACTGTCGCTCGTGGGGGTGGCATTCCAGGCGCGGAAGGCGTGGAACGCCGCGCCGGTCGACGCCACGGTCGCGATCGGGGTCGGTGTACGCGAGCGGTGGTCGCGGAGCCGCGAGGCTCGCCGCCAACAGTTTGCCCTCGCGGCCCGCATGCGCACCACGACGGCGATCGTGGCCGGAGTGAACCCCTCGCTCGACTGCCCCGTGGAACTGGTGCTCGGGCGCTACTCCGAGCGTGGCGGGACGCTGGGCGTGGCCGCCGTCGTCCCGGTCGACGACCCCGACGACGTCGAAACGCTCACCGGATTGCTCGGCGCCCCTCCTGCGGATCACCCGTGGCGGCCGACCCGGTCCGGGGCGGGGCGGACTCCGCGCGCCGATCCCCGCTTCCGGGTGGATTGCGTCACCGTGAATCCCGACATCGTCGTCGAGATCCGAGTCGACCCGGACACGCTGAGCCGAAGCGGCCGTTGGCAGCACGCGGAATTGGTCAAGCTGCGGCACGATCTCGCCCCCGACCGGGTTCCGAGGGGGAAGCAACTGACCGCCCAGGACCACCCGACCCCACGTTGACGACGACGTCCGCACGACCGGCCATGCGGCCAACCCCGATTCGCCCGATCTTCGGGTGGATCGGGGCTTTTTGACATGAAGACTGTGTCGTGCGCCATTTCGCATGGATATCTGCCCCAACCTGGAGCGCGGGGGTGGTTCCGGGACGAGGGAGACAGGTGCGCGAGGAAGACATCACGGTCGTCGACGCCAAAACCGTGGACACCGCGGTCAAGGCGACCATGCTCGGCAACGCCATGGAGTGGTACGACTTCGGTATCTACGCCTACATGGCGGTCACGATCGGGAAGGTGTTCTTCCCCTCGGGGAACGACACCGCGCAGACGTTGTCCTCGTTCGCGACCTTCGCCGCCGCCTTCCTGGTCCGGCCGCTCGGCGGCTTCTTCTTCGGGCCGCTCGGCGATCGGATCGGGCGCAAGAAGGTGCTCGCGATCACGATGCTGATGATGGCGAGCGGCACGTTGTGCATCGGGCTGATCCCCGGCTACGGCACGATCGGCTTCGTCGCGCCGGTCCTGCTGGTCCTGTTCCGGATGCTCCAGGGATTCTCGGCGGGCGGCGAGTACGGCGGTGCGAGTACGTTCATCGCGGAGTACGCGCCGGACAAGCGGCGCGGGTTCTACGGCAGCTTCCTGGAGTTCGGCACGCTGATCGGCTACATCCTGGCGGCGAGCCTGGTCACGCTGCTGACTGCGGTGCTCAGCGACCACGAGCTGCGCACGTGGGGATGGCGCATCCCGTTCCTGGTGGCCGGCCCGATCGGGGTGATCGGGCTGTATCTGCGGTTGCGGCTGGAGGAGTCGCCGGCGTTCGCGAAGGTGATGGAGCAATCGGCGGCGACCGAGGCGGAAGCACAGGGGGGCGAGCACGGGAACGAGACGGTGCGCGAGTTCAAGCGGATCTTCCTCGGCCAACGGCGGGCGATGGTCATCTGCATCGCGCTGGTCGCGGCGTACAACGTCAACGACTACATGCTGCTGTCGTACATGCCGACCTATCTCTCCGACACCCTCGGCTACGACGAGACGCACGGCCTGCTGCAGATCGTCGTGGTGATGATCGTGCTGCTCACGGTGATCCACCCGCTGGGCGGGCTGACCGACCGGATCGGGCGCAAGCCGGTGATCATCACCGGGTGCGGGGGCTTCATGGTGCTGCCGGTCCCGTGCTTCGTGCTGATCAAGCAGGGCGACCTGGTTCCGATCTTCATCGGCCTGCTGATCCTGGGCCTGGTCCTGGTCTGCTTCCTGGCCACCATGTCCGCCGCGTTGCCCGCCCTGTTCCCGACCGAGATCCGCTCCGGGACGTTGTCCGTCTCGTTCAACATCTCGGTCTCGCTGTTCGGCGGCACCACCCCGTTCGTGGCCGAGGCGCTGGTCGACGGAACGGGCAACGACTACATGCCGGCCTTCTACATGATGCTCGCGGCGGCCGTCGGCCTGGCCGCCGCGCTCGCGATGACCGAGACGGCCCGCAAGCCGCTGATGGGTTCGCCACCGGCGGTGGAGACGGTCGAGGAGGCTCGGGAACTGGTCGCCGCACAGCGGTGACCACGGCCGGCGGCGCCATGCGGTGTGCACGACGTCGCCGCCGACCGCGACGATCTCGCGGACCGTGCCGCAGATGTCGGCCGACGCCGGAGGCGGTGCCGCGCGCCGTCGTCACGGTGCCGGGAGTCGAGGAGTACGGGGCGGCTCCGTTCGGCGATTGCCCGTCGCCTCGAAGGCGGCGGCGAGGGTGAGCAGGGCGTTGTCGTCGTAGGCGCGGCCCGCGAAGGTCAGGCCGACCGGCATGCCGATGTCCGCCATGGTGCCCATCGGCACGGTCACGGTCGGAATGCCGAGGTGACGGGGCACCAGGTTGCCGTTGGCGACCCAGACCCCGTTGCGCCAGCCGAGGTCGGCGGACGCCTCGTCGACGTCCATGTCCGCCGGTCCCACGTCGGCGACCGCCGGGAACACCACCGCGTCCAGACGCAGGTCGTCCATCCAGACCTCCAGGTCGACCCGGCGGGTCTCCTCCAACCCGCGCATGCCCTCCGCCAGGTGCGGCATGTCGGTGAAGGACGTGTACGGGCGCTCCCGCACAAAGCGTGGGTAGTCGCTGATCGAGTCTTCGAACCCGGGGTAGCGGTCCGGGAGTTCGCCCTCGTGCTTGGGCCAGATGCGGTCGCCGTCGACCCGGGTCAGGGTGTCGAGCGCGGGGTCGCCGTTGGCACGCAGGAAGTCGTCCCACGCCCAGGCGGACAGGTCCTCGATCTCGACCGTGAGGAAATCGCGGCCGACCAGCCCTCGGGTGAGCAGGGAGGGCGCGCCGGGGCGGTCGGACTCGTAGTTCGTCACGACGGGGAAGTCGACCTCGACCACCTCGGCGCCGGCAGCCTCCAGATCGCGGCGCGCCGCCTCCCAGAGGGCGATCACCGAGGGGCGGGTGTCGATGGGCTGCCCGGTCTGGCCGCCGATGCCGCCCTCGGGGTTGGTGCCGGCGTCGGGGTCGGCGTTGATGTACATCCTGGGCACCCCGACCCGCTTGCCGGCGAGCGCGGCACGGGCGGCCGTCGCGTCGGCGGGCGCGAGCGCCGGGTAGGAGGCGGGACGGACCTCGGAGGCGGGGGGCAGCGCCACCCAGGGCTGGGCGCGCCACAGGTCACCGCGGGTCTGTGGGTCGTCGGCCACCACGACGTCGAGCAGTTCGAGCAGGTCGGCCATGGTCCGGGTGTGCGGCACCACGACGTCCATGGTCGGCACCAGCGGCCAGTTGCCGCGCACGGAGATCACGCCGCGGCTGGGCGTGTAGGCGCACAGGGCGTTGTTGGAGGCGGGTGCCCGGCCCGACGACCAGGTCTCCTCGCCGAGGCCGAACGCGCCGAACGAGGCAGCGGTCGCGGTGCCGGAGCCGTTGGAGGAGCCGGAGCCGTAGGCGCTGGTGAGCCAGTCGGCGCTGTACGGGCTCTCCGCGCGGCCGTACACGCCGCGCTGCATGCCGCCGTTGGCCATCGGCGGCATGTTGGTCAAGCCGATCAGGACCGCCCCGGCCCCGCGCAGTCGCTCGATCGCGAAGGCGTCGCGCTGGGCCACCAGGTGCTCGAACGCCGGCGAACCGGACGCGGCGGTGAGCCCCTTGGCGAGGTAGCTGTCCTTCGCGGTGTACGGGATGCCGTCCAGCGGGCCGAGCGTCCGGCCGCGCGCGCGGCGGGCGTCGGAGGCCTCGGCCTCGGCACGGGCGTCGGGGTTCATCACGACCATCGCGTTGAGCGCGGTGGGCGTGCCGGGCCGGTCGTAGGCATCGATCCGCGCGAGGTAGGCGTCGAGCAGTTCGACCGCGCTGGTCTCACCCTTCTCCAATGCCGCGCGCAGGTCGGCGATACCGGTCTCCACAACATCGAATCCGCGCGTCATACGGATGCCTCCTGGGTGTTCGGGTGGGCGAGGCGACCCGACGGACGTCGGGCCGTTCCCTCCTCACCCTGCGCTCACGCCTTCGAACGTCCGGAGCGGCACGCCGACGACCGTTGCCGGAACGTTCCGGCGCGGGCATCCTAAACGCAGCCGGAACGATCCGGCAATGTCCGCGTACCACGGACGGGGTAACGCGCGGCCACGCCCCGCCCGCCTCCGGGCCGCGGCCGGCCGC
The DNA here is from genome assembly GCF_002024165.1 of Embleya scabrispora. NCBI lineage: Bacteria > Bacillati > Actinomycetota > Actinomycetes > Kitasatosporales > Streptomycetaceae > Embleya > Embleya scabrispora. The sequence goes on along the minus strand of NZ_MWQN01000004.1, from coordinate 215,793 downwards.
CCCGGGCCCGATCGACGCCGCCCGGGCGGCCGGGGTGTCCACGAGCACTGCCTCCCCTGCGTCGGGCGGCTCCGGCCGGGTCTCCGAGACCACCCGTGAACGCGGCCAGGGCGCGGCACGGGAACCCGGCCACCGAACCGACACCGCGGCGGGGTCGCCGACCGTGCGCACACAGTCCATCCGTGGTCGCGCTCATCGCGTCGGGCAGGGCGGTGACGGCGTCGGATGTCGGGGCGAGTTCGGCGGCGGGGCGGCGTTCGAGGTCACGGGTGAAGACCGGGAGCACGGCGGCGATGCGCACGCCGTGGTCGTCGCACCAGCCGAGCAGGTCGACGACGCGGTCGGCGCCCGCCCGGTCCGCGAGCGCGAGCCCACCGCCGGTTGCCGTCGGCGATGTGCGCGGGCGGCGGGCCGAACCGGCCGTCGTCGTGCCGGGCGACGCGGGGGCGGAGTGCGGGATCGGGCTGCGGCACGCGAGCGACGCCGCCGAACGCGACCCCCTCGGAATGTCACCCGGCCGTCGTTTTGCCGACACCGCGCCGTCTCTCGGACGCGCTCCAACGGATACCGCGCGGCGCCGTCGGGTGGTGGGGCCCTGCGTGCGGACCCGGGCACCGTCGCCGGCGGCAAGAGCATCGGAGCCCTGTCGACGGCGGGCAAACTCGCCCATTCTGCGAGAGCGCTGATCTTCAGCCCGGGCGGCGGGGAACCGGCCGCAGCGTGAGGCATGGCGAGGGTCGAACTGTCGCGCGTTCGACCGTAGTTGAGTCCTGTGCACACCAACAGGCCCGGCCATCGCGGCCACACCCGGCGCAGCGGTAACGCCGTCGGGATCGGACCGTTACGAGAGCCCAAAGGCCCGTGGAGGCCGCGTCTTCGGCCCGGGTGCCTCGGCGGTGCCGCGATGCCGGTCGTGGGCCCGCCGCGCCGTGGTATCCGCGTATGGGCGGGTGGCGCGGCGGGTGTTCGTCGTCAGGGGGCGTACAGGTCGGCGATCAGCGGGGCCAGGTCGGTGTTGATGCCCCGGACCAGGGCGTCGATCGCCTCGCGGGCCCGGCTGTAGACATCGGGGTCCTCCCTTCGGGAGAGCTTCGGCAGGTCCCAGCCGCCCGCGGGGACGACGACGGTCGCGGTCGCCACCACCACCGGGGTCTTGTGGCTCGGTTCGCCGACGGCCCGATACGGCCCGGCTCCGGTATCGTGCGCGTCGACGGCCCAGTCTCCGGCGCGGGGCCGGCGGGCCAGCGCCTGGTGTCGGATGGGCACCACGGCCACCGCGATCGGTCCGCCGTCCTCGTAGTCGACCTCGATGCGGATCTGCGCGATGTCGGGGCGGAGCCGGACGTACCCCGGCTCCATGATCGGCTCGGTGGCCACGCGCCATGCCCAGGCGACGAACTCGCCCGCGTCCTCGACCGCGTCGTCCAGTTCGGGCAGGTTCTCTCGCAGGTACGCGTCGTACCCGAGTCCGTCGGCGGTCCGGACGCGGTCGTCCTCCGCGTCGATGCGCACGATCGTGTGGTCGTTCCACTCGTGGCTGGTCGTCACTTGCTTCCCTTTCCATCGGATGGCTGTTCCGCCTCGGCAGCGTGTGGTGCGGGGCGGATCGTCCGCCGACTCTCGTCGCAAGGCGCCAAGTGTGATGGAACGGAGCCGGGAGGCACAGGAGTTCGGGAGCACAGTCGATTCTTGGCAAGTACGTCATGGCGTCGAGAGAGGCCGTCCCGCGAGCGAAGAAGCGCGGTTCGGCGTCGTCCGCGTGGATGCGCGGGTCGCGGGGGCCACGACCGGCGGCCGACACGAGACACTCCACCGCATCGCCGCGGCCCGGATCCGGCCGCGTCACCGCAATCCGAGCCCCCGGGCCCCGGGCCCGGCCCGAGTGGCGAGACGGCGAGTGGAGTCGACCTGTCGGCGCAGGTGTTGTCGCGGTCACCCGGGTACCCACCGTCCGAGGTGAACGACAAGGCTATTCGTCCGGATCGTCCTCGCCCGGGTCGGCATTCATGAGTGCCAGGTCCGGCGGTGCGAGAGTGGTGGACCCGACCAGCCCCTCGAGCAGGTTGTGCAGCAGGACGTTGTCGCTGGGAACGGTCTCCGAATCCCGGTCGTGCAGCAGGCGATACGGGAATCCCGCCTGGTCGAGTCGGCGGCGTACCAGCTCGACGCGGTACTCGATCCTGCGCGCGTTCCAGCCGTTCTCGGGCCGTAGGTAGGCGAGTTGCTCCGCCGCCCGACGGTACGTCAGAGGTCGAGGGTTGCCCTCGTAGAGTAGATAGTGCTGCCCGAGGACGACCAGCAGCAGGCGTTCGTCGTCCTCCAGCGGCCAGATCCTGGGCGGGCACGTGGGCGCGCCTCGGCGCGGTGTCGACCCCCGTGCGTCCCACCCGGTCACGTGCAACTCGACCACGTGCAGCCGCCGACTCGAACCGTTGACGAACACCGGCGTATAGCCCGTATCCAAAGGGATCGGGTCCGTGCTGTTGTGCATCATCCGCCCACCGGGCAGTCGCACGAGTTGCCGTCCGACGTTGCGCAGCCACCATCGGCGCCTGTGGTAGGTGAGTTCGCCGTGTCGCCGGCTCACCCACTGGTCGTGCTCGCCGACGGGCAGTTCGACCTCGGGTCCACCGCCGCGCCCGAACCGGACGGTCAGGCCACGTTGCGGCGCGGCCTTGAATCCGCCGGTCAGTGAGCGCATGTGGAGTGTCCCGGGCGGATCGCCCTCCGCGTCCTGTGGCCTTCGGCCGACGCCGCCGCCCAACATCGCTTCCCCTTCGCTGTGCCGTGTCCGGTGGTGGTGGAGACAACCGTCAACCGGGCGGAATTCGCAGGGCGGCCGAGCGGGCGAGGGCTTGCGCCAGATCGCAGGACCGGTTTGTCGGCCCGTTGCCGCCGACGGCGATGGAGACCAACTCGACCGCCTTCTTGCCGGATTGGTCGCTATAGGTCGGGCCCGTCACCTCGACGGTGCACGTGCCCTTCCCGTCGTCGTCGGGGAGCACGATGCTCTGGCGTCCGTCGAGCTTGACGACGCGGCCGTCCGCGGCGTCCGGCAGCTCGGGACGGTCGAAGCGCAGACCCACCTGGATGTCGTCGGTCGTGCTTCGCCAGTCGCAACCCCAGCCACCGAACGCGGTATCCGGGTTCCTGGCGTCGATCCCGGGAACGACACCGAGTGCCTTGGCGTCAAGCATGGCGCAGGCGTCCCGATACAGGAGGGAGTTCTCCGGCGGTCGCGGCGAACGCCTGGCGAGTTCGCCGCGATTGAGTCGGTCGACGGCGACCTCGGTGGCCACGTCGGCGATCTCGCACAGGGGAGCCCCGACCGTCTCCAGCAACTTCGCCTCGACGACGATGGTGGTGTCGCGGACACCGTCCACGGTCAGGAGACGATCGCAGTTACGGCTTTCCGCCGGCTGGGGTGTGACCCGGACCCGCCCCGTGGTCCTGGTGGCCGGCACCGGATTCGCCGCGGGCGTGCTCGTGAACAGGATCTCGATGTCCACCGTCTCGGTGTCGTTGGCGGACAGGATGACGTCACAGCGGGCGAACGAGCCGTAGTCCCGGTCCAGTTCGGTACGTCCGAACCGTTGGAAGGCGGAGGCGTCGGTCAGCGCACAGGGGTCCACGGTGCGGTGATCGCCGATGACGGATATCGGCTCGTTCCGTGAAGCGGACTGCGCGGCGGTGGATCCGTTCGGCGTCGCAGCCGGAGTGCCCACCGGGCGAGCGATCGGGGTCCGCGACGTGCCGGTCTCGGTGGATGAGCCCGAGGAGATCGGCCATGTGTCGATCGCCATCACGGTGGCCACAACCGCCGCGAGGAGAACCGCGCTCGTTCGCGCGACGGCCCCCTTCCACCACACAGGGGGGTCTGTCGGAGGGGAGGAGGGCTCCGTCTCCCGGGCCGGAAGTGTCGGGAGCTCACGGGGGTCGCCCGCAACCTCGGCCAAGGCCCGTCGTACCTCACCGAGATCGGGGCGTTGCCGCCAATCCTTGCGAAGCATGGCCTCCAGCAGGTCCTGCAGTGGTCCGACTCGGGCGGTCATCTCGATTCGACCGTGCGTGGCCCGGCGCGCGGCGACGAACGGATCCTCTTCGCACGATTCGGAGCACTCCGACGCTTCCGATGGTTCGCCGGATAAGGACGACGCGGCGGTGTCCTTCGCCACGTTCCCCGCACCTGGCCCGCGGCGGCCGGGTGGCGCCCCGGCGACGAGCGCGTACATCGTGGCGCCGAGGGAGAACACGTCCGAGCGAGGTGTCGGTGGCTTCCCGTCGAGCACCTCGGGGGCGGCGAAGCCCAGGGTGAAGCCGCTCTGCCCCCGAGGCGTCACCGACATCCCGTCGAACCGGTACACGGCCCCGAAGTCCGTCACCTTCACGGACCCGCCCCCGGCGTCGACGACGTTGGCCGGTTTGATGTCGCAGTGCAACAGCCCTTGTGCGTGCAGGGCTTCCAGTGCCTCGGCGATCTGCCCGCCGATGTGCGCGGCGAGTTGCGGAGACATCGGCGCCCGGCGGTCCAGGCTCCCCCCGTCCACGTACTCCATCACGAGCCAGGACTCGGCCCGTCCCCACAGGCGCTTCTCGCGGAACACGTCGTGCATGGTGACCACACGCGGGTGGGTGAACTTCGCCTGAGCGCCGGCCTCGGCCCCCACATCCCCGGCACGTACGCGCTTGAGCGCGACACGGCGGTTCAACTCCTCGTCGTGGGCCACCCAGACCTCGCCCATGCCACCGCTGATGGGCCCCTTTGTCAGCCGATAGCGCCGGCCGATCCGCATGCCTGAGCGCACCGCGCCTCCCTCATCCGCGACCGAACCCCTGGGCGCGGCCGGGTCGCGAGGCCCACGCGTCCCAAACGTAGCGCTCGCGTACCCGCACACGGGGCCGATCCCGACGCCTGCCATGTAGCTCGATCGGGTGAATCACGTGATGCGGCGCGAGGCCGTTGCCACCATCATGCGATTCCGGCTGATCCGACGAACTCCCTTGCCCGCGGCCCAGGCTCGCGCTGGAGCCGGCACACGAGGGAGCCGGGTGGGTGCCCGCCGGCGGTATCGGCACCGCGTCCGGCCGGTTCGGGAGGGGTCCCGACGGGCCTGGCCACAATCCTCGTATGCGTGAGAGCACCAGAACCGAAGTCCGCGACATCGCGGAAGCCGTCGTAAGCCGGATCGTCGTGCGCTACGCCGATGCCCTGGCCAGATCTCCCTACGCCCTGCGAACCATGGAAACGACGGCGCGGAACGTGGCCGCTTCGGTCGCGCGCGCCGTGGCCGACGAACACGTCGCCAACGCCGACGAGATCGTGCGCGCCGCCGAGCTGGCGGCCGGGGAATCGGCCAACGACACCGCGCGTCGGGTCGCCGAGAACACGGCCGCAGAGCTGGCGGAGGCGACGGCGTCCCAGGCGCTGAGGAGCGCGCGGGCGGCGGCCGAGGAGGTGTTGGCGCGGGCGCAGCACGAACTGCGGGCCGTGCTCGGGGCGGCACGGACGGAGCAGGAGGAGACACTGGGGAAACTCCGACGGGAATTCGACAACATGTGCGCGGACGTGGCGCAGTTCGCCCATGACGAGGTGGCCAGGGTGGTCGCCGCGACCGTCGTGCAGCCCGTCGTGGAGGTCACGGTGGCGAGCGCCGACCCGGTACGGCTCACCGGCCACACCCACGCGGTACTGCCGGAGGTACTGCTGGCGCTCGGCGCCGGCTGCCATCTGCTGCTGGTGGGGCCGGCCGGGACCGGCAAGTCGATGATGGCCCGACAGGCGGCGGAGGCGCTCGGCCAGGAGTTCCACGCCCTCTCCCTGGGCCCGACCACACCGATGAGCAAGATCTTCGGCTACTACGACGCGCACGGTCACTACCACGGAACACCCTTTCGCCGCGCCTTCGAGCACGGCGGGCTGATGTTGCTCGACGAGTTGGACAGCGGTCATCCCGGGCTGTTGGCGGAGCTGAACCAGGCGTTGTCCATTCGATCCTGCGCTTTCGCCGACGGCATGGTCAGCGCACACCCCGCCTTCCGGCTGATCGCCACCGCGAACACCTACGGCACCGGCGGGGACCGACAGTACGTGGGCCGCCAGGCCCTGGACGCGGCGACGTTGGACCGCTACGTCTTCATCGACGTACCCGTGGACGAGGGCCTCGAGGAACGTGTCGCCCTCGCGCACGCGCCTTCGCGGCCCGAGGAGGCCCGGTACGTGATCGAGGAGGTGCGGCGGTTGCGCGCCGTCGCGGCCGAGAAGCGACTCCCGGTGATGTTCTCGCCCCGAGCCTGCATCGACGCGGCGAAACTGCTTCAGGCGGGAGCGAGCGTGGAGCAGGCCGTGCAGTGGCGGGTGGTGCGGGGCCTGTCGGCGGCCCACCGTTCGGCGCTGGACCTGGACGTGAGGCGGAGCAGCGGGGAAGGACAGGCATGAGTTCCCGTGACCCCAAGCCGGAGGACACCGTCCTCCGCAAGCCCCCGATGTGGTCCTGGCAGGAGTTCGTGGACCGCGCCACCGAACCCGACACCATCGACGACGGAAGCGGACGCAATGGCGACAACGACTGGCCGGGCGCGTCCTGGGAGGAGGCACTGCGTCTCGCACAGGACGGGTGGACCACCGTGCTGCCGGAAGTGAACGTCGAGTTGGCCGAACTCCGCAAAGGAGGAAGGGATGACGTCCTGGCGACCGTACTGGTTCCGACCTGGGACACGACCGGCAGCGAGGTGGACGTCGGCGCCTACCTGAGCGGTGAACCCGAGTGCATGGTGGACGTGGTGCCCCAGCGCATGTCGAAGCGGGGCCGGGTGGTGACGTTCCTGGTCCCGGCCGCGTACGACCACACGACACCGCACTCCGTCGTCCGCCACCGGGGGGTGGCACTGGCCGCGCTGTGTTCGTCCATCATCGCGACCGGACACAGCGTCGAGATCTGGTCGGGTTACTGCTTCTACCTCGAGGACGACGGTACGGACCGCTTCGCCTGGGCGGCACGCGTGATCTCGGCGGCCGAACCGCTGGACATCGGCCGATTGATGTTCGCCCTGGCGCACCCCGCGATGCTGCGCCGCCTGTGGTTCGGGGCGTGGGACAGTGCCCAGGCGCCACTGGCCCGCCGCGTACACGACCATGCCTACGGCATCCCGACGAGGTGTTTCCCCGAGGACTTGCCGGAGGGCATCAACGATCCCTACATCTTCCCGTATCTGTCGCCGGACGATCCCCAATGGCAGACGGAAAGTACCGCGTTGGCATGGTGCCGGGAGACGTTCGTGGCTCTGGGCCTGCTACGGGACCGCTGAACCGCGCGGCCCGGCGCTCGGCACGGGCGGATCCGGCTTTTCGACCCTGGACGCGCAACACAGCTGGTTCCCCTGCATGGCCCCGCTCGAGCCCGACCAGGAGCCGACCGCCGACCGCCGGGCCCGGCGGGGCCGGTTACGGCGAAGCGCCGGCGACGGCCGAGGTTGCCGACGCGCTCCGCAGCCAGGGCGAGCGCCGCCTACGTGCGGTTCGGTAGCGACGCGCCACCACCTCCGGTGGGCGATCGCCGTCGACGGCCTACTCGTCTGAGTCACCGGAGTCTTCGCCAAGGGAGGGTTGTTCGTCGCCACCGGGCACGCGGTCGCGCGGCTGTTTCGGGCGCGGCCCGGGTGGTTGCCGCGGGGGTGTTCGCGGCGGCGGCCGTGCATACGGCGGTGCCGGACGCCACGGTCGTCCTGCCGAGACCCGTGGTGTTCGCGACGGCGGCGGGGGCGGCGCACGAACTCGGCCGCCCGCCTACGCCTGCGCACACCCGATCGGCTCGCGAGCGGGTTGTCGCTCGGCCGGTTCGGGTGTTGTCGGCGCTGCCGTGGGCGGTGGTCCGCCGCTGCTTCCGGGTCGTCCAGGATCAGGGGTTCCCCGCCGCCGTGACGCGCTTGGCGGTGGGAGCCGGAGGCCCCCACCGCATCCGGTACGCGCGACCTACGGGGCCCTTACCCGAACTGTCGGGTGATGGTCGGATCGGTGATGAGGTCGTCTCGTGCCAGGAGCATCGCCTTGCTCAGGATGATCGACAGGGTTGTGTCCCCTTCATATGGCAGGTAGGTGCCCGCCGGGACGGTTTCCGCGTCGGCCTTCGGAACGATGCACAGGTAGCGGCCGTTCGGGCTCATCAGCACATTTCCCGACCCGAGGTGGATCGCGTAGCTCCGCAGTGTGCCGGTGACGCGGAGGTACCTGCCGTCGATTCGGCACCGCGCGCCGATCGCGAGCCTGGGCAGCAGTCGGGCGAGCACGTCTCGCCGCGCCAATGCGCCGGCGGTGAGTTCGCCCATGTTGTAGGCCACCCAGTAGTCGCGGTGGCGGCCCCGTGGCCCGCCGTCCTCCCAGGTCGGGTCGTTGCCGATGCCGGCCACTCCCACGAACAGGTCGGCGTCGCGCATCACTTCGCTGAACACCACGGGCGGTATGTCGGTCAGCGGCAGCGGCGGCACCTCGCCGGTTCCGAGGCCGCGGTTCTGCTCGTAGCCGCCGGAATCCGCGTGCGCACGGTTGACCGGCGCGTCGATCGGATAGAACCGCACCTGGTCGGTGGCGAGGTGCAGATAGCTGCCCGAGCCGGTCGTGTCGTCGCCGTGGCCGGCGACCCAGAATTCGGCGCGCAGGCCCCACTCGGGCAGGGGCCGCGTGGTGGGCGGAAAGTCGGCGTCGACGGACAGCCGCAACGTGTCCGACCAGCCTCGGACGGCCGCGAGCGCGTGAAACCGGTGCTGATGCAGCACGTGCCCCGCGTACCGGTTGGAGTACGTGCCGGTGGTTTCCTCGGCGACCGTGATCGGGTAGATCTCGCGGTGCGCCTGACGGAACGGCTGGGTGACGAGGTGCCGTTCGAGCCAGTCCCGGGCGGCCACGACCTCCTCGGCGGGACTGTCGATCGGGTGCCAGAGCCCGACCCGCGCATCCGGAGCCGGGGAGGCCGGCGCGTCGTCGAGCGTACGCAGTTCCCCGTCGGCGAACCCGTGGATCCGCCCGTCGACGGTCCACAGCAGGCGGCGCGCGAGAGTGCCCACCAAGGGATGGTCCAGGAAGCGTTCGCGCCATGGGTCGAAGCGCCAGGTGCGCCGGGCGAGGAACAGGCGGTCCAGACGCTCGGACTGCGCGGTGAGCATCTTGGCGACGTCCTTCGCGGCGGCCTTGAACTCGGCGACGCTCTCCGCGTGTTCATGGCGCACCTCGGCCGGCGGCGACTTGACGGTCTTGCCGGCGGCGTTGCGCCAGGAGAGGACCACCGTCCCGGCGGACACCGTGAGTTCCGCGGCGGCGCCACCGAACCGCTCGACACGTCGGCCGACTTCGACCAGACCGTAGGCGGGTATCGCCGTCTCCTCCACCTCGGCACGGCTGACGCCGAGCGCCGAGGCGCGGGCGTCGAGGGCCGCCTCGACCTCCTTCAGAGTGCCGCGGTAGGTCAACCGGGTGGCGAGTCGGGCAAGTTGCGCGACGGACGCCTCGCCACCGAGCCGGGACAGCGCGTACACCGCCGCGTTGGCCACCTTCGGGCTCACCGGGCCGATCCCCGTCACCTTGCGCAGCGCGGTCTCGGCGAGGCGACCCAACGCCCGTGCGGTCTCCGGTGATTCCGGGGTGAATGCCAACAGCCAGGCGATACCGCGCAGGGCCTGCGCGTTGTACGGATCGTACTCGCCGCGGTCCCAGCCCTCCTCCAGCGCGAAGGTACGCGGGCGCCCCACCAGCGCGAGCCACCGCACCAGGACCGCGGAGGCCGCCTCGGCGCCGATCTCGTCGAGGATGTCGCGGCCCGCGCGCTCCCACGTCGCGGTCGGTTTGGACGACTTGGCACTCCGGGCGTGGGCGAGCAGCCGCTCCCACATTTCGCCGCCGGTTTCGGCATCGGCGATGGCCTGGTCGGCCCACGCCTCGCCCGGGCTGAGCAGGGGACGTTCCGTGCGGGCGAGCAGGGCGCGGAGCGGACCCCGTCGCAGGTACGACAGGGTGTCCATGCGTCGGAGCAGGGCGACGACGTGGCCCGATACGGGGCGCCCGTGTGCGAACGACGCCTCGACGGTCTGGAAGACCTGGTTGCTGTATGGGAATGTCCACGTGCGCTCGGCTCGGGCCAGGACATCGTCGAGCAGCGCGAGTGGCGCCTCGAGCTTGAACTCCCAGGCCAGGAAGAGCGCCAGATCCGAGACCAGATTTCGCTCGCGACCCTCCGGAGCCGCGCCGATCACGGCGACCAGGGCTTCGACGAGGCTGCCGCGGTCGGCCTCGGGGAGTTCCTCACGGAGCGCGGCGACGATGTCGGTGGGGCCGAACGTCCAGTCGCCGTGGTCGATTTGCCGGGCCAGGGCCGCGAGGCACCCGGCGAGGCCGCCGGTGTCGCCGGATGCGATGTACGCGCGGACTTCGTCTGTGTGGGCCGGTCCCATCGTGCGTGTCGGTCCCATCGGTATCAGCCACCCACCAGGGCTATAAGCCGCAGGAACACGATCTCCGTGTCGCCGGCCAACGTGACCGGTTCGTCGAGGTCCTCGACTTGCCGGTCGCCGACCAGGACGACGAAGCCGTTGCGTTCGAACGCCTCGATGGCGAGGGCGCACTGCCGTTCCGGGTCCTGGAACCGGGCGGACTTCGGGCCCCGATCCATGTGCTCCTCGCCGGACGCGGGCCGGAACACGCCCTCGAACACGGCTGCGGTTTTCGCGCGACGTTCAGCGTTCATGCCGCCTGCGCCGTCCGCGCCGTCGGAGTCGAGGGCATCGGCCTCGAACCGGGCGACCTCCTGGAACACACGGCGCCGGATGATCTCGCGAAGCGTCGGGCAATCCCCCTCGAAGGAAAGCTCGCCCGCACCGACCCGCGCGCCCGAAGTGGTCTCGTCCACCAGCACTGCCGTTCTCATGCCGGGCAGCGTAGAACACGACTCCGACGCCACCGGGCACCGCGAACCTCGCCTGCTCCAGGTGAACGCCCGCCCCGACACGCGGGTCCGAGTATCCACCTCCGTCGTCGGTCGAACCGGGGCCGTGAAGTGTCTCCGGCTCCGGCAACCCGAACGTTTCCATCGGCGATGGCCCTGCTGGTACCATAGGGGCCATGAGTGATCCGAAGGCCATCAATCTCCGTTTCCCCGACCCGGGGCAGCGGGCCGCGATCGCGGCCGCGGCCAAGGCCGAGGGTGTGAGCATGCAGGAGTACATCCTGGGCGCGGCGTACGCGCGCGCGACCGCCCTCGAAAACCGCTTCCTCGACGCGTTCCGCGCGTCCATGACCCGCAGCGCCGACGCGTTCGCGGCCGAGGCCGGCGACGTCGACCCCACGCCCGAGTACCGCGCCGCCGAACACGAGGCCGCACGCGAACTCGCCGCGCCCGAGCGGGACCACGCCGCGTGAACGACCCGCACCCCCGCGCGTGGACGTGGCGTTCCTGCTCCATGCCGCCGAACTGTTGCCCGGTGATCCACAGGTCGACGACCTCGGTCCGCTCTACGCCGCGCTGTCCCGCGTGCAGGCCCGTGCGATGGACCGGGGCGTGTACGGTTCGGACCACCTCAAGGCGGCGGCGCTCCTTCACACGCTGGTCCGGCTGCCGTGTCTCGAACACTCCAACGAGGCATTCGCCTGGCACGCCACCGAGGCGTTCCTGGCCCTGTACGGACACCGTCTCGACTATCCGCCGAAGGAAGCCGTCATCCTCGTCCGCGAAGCCGCCCGGGGTGTCGTCGGCGTCCGACGCATCGCACGCCGACTCCGCGAATGGACCACGGACTGACCGTCCCGTACATGTACCCGCGGCTGCGACAGCGGCCGTCGGCGGCAACACTCACCGACGCGCGTTCGTCCCACACGGACGCCGCCGGCCTGCAAACAGGTACTCGGCTTGACGCGCCCGCCCACACTCGCGGCCCCGGCAGGCCGGCACCGAGCAGGCCGCGGACCCCATGGGCTCCCGGATCGCTCTTCGAGGCGGCGCACAACGCCTCGGCGACCGCGTCGTTCCGGCACACCCCGGTGCGCTCGACGCACAGTCCCGCCCCCGCGCGCCTGGACGACGGACCCGCATGCGGTGCCCGGGTCGACGGGATCGGGAACTCGCCCGGGGCTCCGGCTCGCAGGCGCTCCGCTGTCGAGCGGTGGCGTCACCGTTGCCGATCTTCTTTCTCCATAGTCGTTTGCCGTATCGGGGTCACGCGAAGGACGCGGGCGACGGGTGCGGGCATCCACCAGTTGAGCCGACCGAACAAGGACACCAGGGCGGGGGCGAGTACTCCTCGGATGAGTGTGGCGTCGAGGATGATGCCGGCGGCCAGCCCGGTGGACAGGATCTTGACGTCGGTCTGTGGGACGCCGCCGAGTGCGACGAACGCGAGGAAGAGGATGAGTGCGCCGGAGGTGACCAGACGGCCGGTGCGCCCGATGCCTCGGATCACCGCCTCGTCGGGGGAATGGCCGTTCTCGTACTCCTCGTTGATCCGGGTCAGGATGAACACCTCGTAGTCCATCGACAATCCGAACAACAACGCGAAGACCGCGAGGGGAACCCACAGGGTGATCGCGCCCGTGGCCGGACTGGAGAACAGTGCCCGGGTGCCGTGCCCTTCCTGCCAGACGAACGTGAGCACCCCGTACGCCGCCGCGAGGGACACGACGTTGAGCAACAGCGCCTTGATCGGCAGCCATACCGAGCGCAGCGCGCGGGTCAGCAGCAGCATCGTGACGATCACGATGGCGGCGACGATGATCAGCAGATCGGGGCCGTAGAGTGCGTGGACGAAGTCGCCGTCCTGGGCGGGCGATCCACCGACCCGGGCCCCCGGTACCCGGCCCGCCGCGTCGCGAATCGCCCGCAACGCGTCCTTGCCGGCGCCGCTGGTGGGCTCGGCCGCCGACCAGGCGTCCACCACGCGGGAGGCGTCGTGTCGCCACGCGTCGGGCGCCGTCGCCGAAATGCCGTCCACGGCGGGCAGGTTCGCGTCGACGGGCAGCAGAAGCTCGGTGGGCCGCAGTACGCCCGGGCCGATTCCCGAATCGGTGAGCGCGCGCAGACCCGCCCGGGCCTCGACGTCGGCGGTGGCCGCCGTCGCACCGGCCTGGGGCTCTCCGAGATTGAGCGAGAACACGGGCACGATCAGCAGCGCGAGCACCGCCAGGGACCCGACGGTTGCCGTGATCCGGTGCCCCACCACCCACCGGGCGACGCCCGTCCACAGCCGGCTCACCGTGCCCGCCGGCTTCTTGCGCGGCCATTCGAGCCGGGGACCGATCGCGTCCAGGATCACCGGCAACAACGTCGTGGACACCGCGACGCTGACCAGCGGAATCAGCAGTCCCGCGTAACCGATGCTGCGCAGGAACGGAACCGGCGTCAGTGCCAACGCGGCCAGACTGACGGTCACCGTGATCCCCGAGAACACCACCGATCTGCCCGCCGTGGCCGACGACTTCAGGACCGCCGCCCGGTTGTCCGCGCCGAGGCCGCGTTCCTCACGCCATCGGGTGACCACCAGCAGGGCGTAGTCGATGGCCACGCCGAGACCGACGAGGGCGACGATGTTGCGGGTGATCGTCGACATGTCGGTGACGTAGGTGAGCGCGTAGATCCCGACGAACGTGGTGGGAATCGCCACCACCGCGATGAGCAGCGGCAACAGCGCCAACAGCGACCCGAATACGATCGCCAACACCACCAGTGCGGCCGCGCCCGCGGCCAGCGTCTCCACCAGCACACCGCTGCCTCCGCTCGCGCCCCCCGACGCCAACACGCTCGCACCGGTGACATGGACGGGGGAGCCGGCGACCGACGCCCCGGCGACGGCTCGGGTCAACGCCGGCAGCGCCTTGGCGTACGGGTCCGAGGAGGTGTACTCGGGAATCGGATAGAAGAGGGCGAACGTGGTGCGGCCGTCGGCCGAAACGAACGCCTTGCCACCGTCGGTGAGCAGCGAGGCCGTACGCGCGCCGGGAACACTCGCCGCGGCCCGGTCGAACACACCGGCGAGTTCGCCGCGGACACCCGGCGAGTCCACCGTGGTGCCCGGCGGCAACCGCACCACGGCGACCAGCGGCGGATTGTCGCCGCCGGATCCGAACCGTTCCACGATCGCGGAGTTGGTCTCGTAGGCGGGCTGCCCGGGCAGATCGAACCTGAAGGACAACCGATCGCCCGCCCGCTCCGCGGCCAAACCGCCGGCAAGGGTCAGCACGACCCATCCCACGACGACGACCCAGCGATGCGCGATCGACCACAGCGCCACGCGCGTGGTCAGGCCCGGCGCCGTCACCGCGGACGTGTCCGTCCTTCCTCGTACATCGGTCGGCTCTGCTTGCATCGGCCCGCCGCTCCCTTCGAGTCCCCCCGAAATTCGCCGTCTCCGGCCGCCCGGGACCGCACCCGCATCGGCTCGGGCACGCCGGTACCGAGTCCCGCGACGTCAATGTTCGTAGCGGTGCCCGCTACGGATGGGTTCGAACTCGCCAACCGCCGCGGTGCCTCCGCCGCGGCGTCGGTGGGACGGGCCCGCGCCGCGTCCATGCTCGCCGCCGGCGTGTTCCGGAGCGTTTCGCAGCCCTGGTTCGAGCAAGGCGTGGGGCGAGGTCCAGCGATGGGCCCGATCGCCGGCTGCGCGCCCCTGGGGGTCGCGTGGTAGGTCCGAGCCGGTAAGTCGCCATGACGGTGCCGAGCGGCATCGGGTCCCGCGAGGGGGCGGTGTCGGTGCGCGCGGCGAAACGATGCGGGGACCGTTCGTTCGGGGTTGCGGCCGGCGGGGGCGGGTAGCGGGCCATGGTCACTCCCCAACCGTTTTTTCGGAAAGAGGTTCGACGATGATGAAGATGCTGCACGACAAAGGTCTGCGTTCCGAGCACGCCTACATGGCGGGATTCGCCTCGATCGGGCTGTCGGTGTTGTCGTGGATGGGTTCGATGAAGGTCGAGCCGCACGGCGTCGATCGCGCGGATCGCTGGGGTTTGTTCGTGGGTGAGTGGGCGCCCACGTTCTTTGCGATCGGTGTGGCCCTCAAACTCGAGGAGGATCGGGACTGAACCGTCGCGAGCGACGAGGCACGCCCGGGGGACGGAATGCTTGCCGAGCACGGCCGGCAGGGTCCCCGTGGCTGTGTCCCGTGATCGCGGGCGTGGGCGTCGTGTCCCGGGCCCGGGGGCGGTCCCTACTTTCGGTTCGTGGTTCCCGAGTGCGCGGATCGCCCCCGAGGAGGAGGACGGGGGTGTCCGGCGCGTGGGCTTTTCAGTCCAAGGTGTGGTCGGGGTGGCCGCGGGTGCGCAGGCGTTGTTTCATCTCCGCTTCGTACAGGTGTCTTCTGCCGCCGACGAGGTCGTCGCGCAGGCGTTGTTCGGCGTCGGCGAACGGCTGGTAGTAGGTGCGGTCGTAGCCTTCGACGATCTGGAACGTCCAGTGTCCGGGGATGACGTTGCGTCCGGCGATCTCGGTCTCCAGAAGGCGGGCGGCGTCGCGGTGACCGGCGCGCCGGAGCATGTCCACCGCGTCGTGGAGGATGCGATCGGCGCTGCCGGTGAGTTGGTGGAACGCGTACAGGTGCCCGCGAGCGCGGGCGGTGTACTCCCATGCCTCCGACACCCGCCCCACGGCGGCCACGGTGGCGTCGTCCACTCCGTCCGGGCGACGGTGGGCGTCGTCGAAGGACGACGGGTTCGAGTCGGGCACGGGGGAGTCCTCTCGCCTGGCGGCTCCGGTGGAGCCGCTGCGGTTCCCGTTCCCTGGAGCGGCGTCGGGTATGAGCGCCGATCCGGTGGTTCCGGCTCGGCCGCGTGTCCGACCCGCGCCTGTGTAGCGGGGTACGCGAACCGCCCCCACGTACGGCTCGACGCGGCACCGCGGCGCGCCTCCGGTCGAGGAAGTGGCCGCGTACGGTGGTCGCCGCCTGATGAGAGAGACGCGGACCCCTGGGCATCCGAATCGGCGTCGCGGTCCGCGTCCGGCGCCGCCGACCACGCGAGCCCCGACCACGCGCCGGCCATCCGACGGCGAATCTCGGCTGGGGTGTGGGCGGTTCGCCCGGAGGAACTCGGTGCGCCCGTGCCGTCGGTCGCCGGGAGAGGGATATACGGCGGCCGGTGGCCGTTCTGGGCGCGTGCCGTTCGAGGTCCCGCCCGAGCCGGCGTGGACGAGCCCGGCGGTGGTTCCGGCCGCGAACCCCGTGCCCCGGTGGCCCGCGACGCATGCTGCCCGCCTTGAATGGCCCCTTGGTCGGCGCGGCCGCCAGGGCCGTCGCCGACCTGCGCAACACCGTCCACCGGGCCGTCCCGGGGGCCTCGTCCGTCCCCGGCGACGCACCGTGCGCCGGGTGTTCGGGGCGTACCCCGTACGAGTGATCCTCGTATGCCCCACTGCGTCGTTGGAGAGGACGCGGCCACGGCTGTCGTCGGTCCCGGTTCGGACGAATCCGAGTACGACGACTACGGCTCCGCCTGGCAGACCCGGGACACGCCGTTTCGGCGATGGTTGATCGACAGACTCACCGAGGCCGGCTCCGAACTCCCTGCCGAGGGCAGTCTCCTGCCCTGCCCCTGCCAACCGCTACAACGGACGAGGCGCGCGTCGCGCACAACGCCGACCTCGAGGACTGGGCGCGAGCGGCGATTGCGAGATCACCCGGATCTCGTCACCCGCGACGCACACTTGGACAGCATCCGACACCGCTCCTCAGCCGCGCCCGGGCGGATCAGAAGGCGTAGCACTTCACGGTGTTCCCCTGACGCGGGGCCTTGCTCAGGTCGCAGGTGACGGTCTTGCGTCGGTTGTGGGTCTCGTCGTGACCATCGATGGTCACGATCACGTCGGAATCCCACCACCACCCCTTGGCCAGGGTCCAGTCGTTGGGGGTGTTCCAGGTGTGCATCACCGGATCTCCGTGCTGGTTCTTGCCCACCACCCGGACCCAGTCCGAGTACTTGGTGTGGATGTTGATCTGGTAAAACCCCTTGGCGGCGCTCGTCCGCGACTCGCCGGTGTGGGCCTCGCTCGCCTGGGCCGACCCCGTGGCGGTCAGCGCCAACGCGGCGCCCGCGGCGAGTGCGCCGGCCCTGGTCATGATGCTTCCCCCGATACGCACGATGCGCTCCTTCCGTTCGCTCTCCGGACGTCTCCTCGGAACGGATTCTCCGAACCGCCTCCCCGGATGCTCCCGAACGCTATGGCGGCGGACGTGTGCCGCGACATCAACCACGGGTCGAGATTCGTCTCCAACGTGCGGTGCAGCGACGCCGGGCCGTGGTACCAGCGCGATAGGCAACCCACGCGCGTCGAGGTCTTTCGGGTCGGACGGACTCGGACGGGCTCGGACGGGCCACCTTGCCTCGGCGGCTCGGCCGGCGCCGCGCAGCGAAGAGCACCTCGGCGGACGTGGACCCGTGGTCCGCGTCATCATGAGACCCCGGAACGGCCACCGTGTCCTGGAGTTGGGCACCGGTACCGGCTGGAACGCGGCGCCCTGATCGCCCACCGTACCGGCTCCCAAGACCGCTCGATTGCCGCCTGCGCCGTCGAACGCGTCCCCCGCGCCTGGACCGAACACACCACACCCTGGCGGTCGGCTGCTCGGACATTCCGTCGCGCGGCGCTATCGTGACGTGTTCGCCGGGGTCCGTTCCGAGCGCGGCGGAGGCCACACGACGTCAATGGCGTCGGTCGGGCGGCGGACGGTTGTGCCGTCGCGACTCGAGGAGTACGTCAGTGGGCACCATTCGCAAGGCGGTTATCGCTGCGGCGGGGTTGGGAACGCGCATGTTCCCGATCACCAAGGTGATCGAGAAGGCGATGCTGCCCATCGGCCGCCGGCCGACGATCGACTACATCGTCCGTGAGTGCGCTGCCGCAGGCGTCCATGAAGTCGCGATCGTGGTACGCCGGGGAAGCACCCAGATCCAGGGGTATTACGGGGACGACACCGAACTGCGCGCGTTGCTCGGACGCCGAGGCTGGGCCGAAAAGGCCCACGCACTCGACGAACTCGCCACGGTTCCGTCGATCACCTTCGTCGAGCAGGACCCGGAGGACCGGTACGGCACCGCCGTCCCGGTGATGCTCGCACGAGACTTCATCGCCGACGACGCCTTCTACTTCCTCTCCAGTGACGACCTCCTCGTCGAGCCTCCGGGGCAATCGACGCTCGCGGAACTGGGCCGCGACGCGGGCGACGGAAGCGGATACGCCCTCGTGGGACAACCGTCGCCGGCGAGTTCCCTCGACCGCTACGGCCGCCTCGAAACTGCCGAAACCGACGGGCGACTGCACCTGACGGACCTCGTCGAGAAGGACGCCGTCGCGGCCCGATTCGACGGGGGAAAGGTCCTGATCAACATCAGCAGGTACGCGTTTCCCGGCCAGTTCCTTCACGTCCTCGCCGCAGTGGGCGAACACGAGGAATCCGGGGAGTACCGCCTCACCGACGGGTTGGTGGAAATCCTCGGGTCCACACCGATCTCCGTCACCGTCGGTCGTGGCAGCTACTTCGACCTCGGCAACGAGCAGGGCTTGGCGGAGGCGTCCCGGCATGTCGTCGTCGGCCGGCAGTAGATTCGCGACATCGGTTTTTCCACGAGGAGCAATCGTGGAGACGGCGTGGTGCCGTTGTCGCGCGCATCGTCCGGTACGGTCGGCGCACCCCGACCGCGCAGCGGCTGCCGGCGCGTGTCGTGCCGGCACTCGGCGACCGGGTCGGTGAGAGGCCGACCACGCACTCGGCGGTCGCGACCAGCGGGTCGACACTGTCGCGGGCCATTCACCGACTCGACGTTCCCGCGGAGCACCCCGAGGAACAAGGTCGTGCCGAGGAGGGCGACGAGCCGGCCTGCCACGCCCTAGCGTTCCGGCAGCGCCGTGCATGCCCGTGCCCACGCCGACCACGAACCGGGGGCGGCCCGGCTCGCGGCCGACCCGCACGCGATGCATCTCCGACACTTGAACCGGCACGCCGCTCTCCAGCCGTCGGCCGAGGGTGCCGGCCGCCCCGGCGGGCACGGCGGAGGTCTTCCACTCCTTCAACCTGGCCCCGGTTTTGGCCGTCGAGGCCGCCGGCGATGACCTGTACGCCCTGGCACGACGCGCGGCCACCGGCGACCGCCCCGAGTACCGCGACGTCCTGGCCCCGGCGGGGCGCCCTGGCGGAGATCACCGCCGGCCGCCCCGGGCGCGCCGCGTGGACCCCGGTCTCCTGCGGACCTGGGCGGCGACCGGCCTGCCGCCGATCGTCCTTCACCACCGCGACGCCCGCGTCCGCATCCTCCGCCGGATCCGACTGCTCTGCGGAGCCCCCAATCGGATGGGTTCGATGCCCGAGCAACTCGTCTATCGGGAATCGTCGGGCCCCGCCCGACATGGACACCAGGATCACCCTCGCCCTCACCGACCCCGACTTCCCCGGACGCCGGCATGTCCGACGGCAGTGGTCGACGGCAACTCCGCCGCACGGGTGCTGTGCAAGGCATCGAGCCGGCGCCGTCGTTCGGCCGGTGGACCCGGGGCGAATGTGTTGTCGGCTTCGGGTGGACGCGTTCGACGCGGGGTCGGGGACGGGTGTCGTGTCGCGGGGGCGTGAGCGCCGTGACGGTTCAGTCCGTCTTTCTGGCGGTGATTCGGATGCTCCATTGATAGGAGTCGAAGTAGCCTCGGCCGCACCAGGTCGTCACCCAACCCTCGTAGAGGGTCTTCCCGTTCTCGAACCATCTCTGGTTCCCGGGAACGAGCTGCACGTAGCAGCCCTCCCATCCGGAATCCTTGATCTCGATGGTGAACGGTTTTCCCCTCCCGTCGGCGGTGAATTCGTGCTTCTTGGTGGGCCAGGTATCCCCGTCGTCCTTGTCGACTTTGTATTCCTCTCCGTCGAAGGAGATCGTGAACGGATTCTGGGTGCTCCAGATGACGGTGTTCGTCCACTGCAGCTCGCGGATTTCGAGTGTGGCGTCGTAGTGGCCCTGGTCCTTGTAGATCCACTGTTCCGCTGCGTATTGGATCTTTTCGCTCATCCGGGCGACCTTCATGGGCTCCAGTTGCTTGAGGACGTAGCCGATGATGGAGTATTCCTCCAGTTTCTGTTTCTCGCCGAAGTATTCGGAGATGTTTCCGTCGACGAGTGCCTTCCGTACGAGCTCGGGTGTTCCGCCGTGGCTCTTGATGGTGATCTCGGACTTCTGGAGGATGCTCTTGTAGTGCGTCTTCAGTTGTCCTTCGATGTTGGCGAATCCTGTCCGGCTCGCCTCGACGGCGGCGCTGAGGTCCGTCTCGCTGCACTCGGCGTTGATGAAGACGGTCAGGACCCGCCCGTAGATCACGGAGGCAACGAGCAGGGGTGGGTTCTCCTTTCCGATGGCCTCGTAGTTCTCCAGCTTCTTGAGTTCTTCCTCGGTGAAGTCGTCGTTGATGAGGGAGTTGGCGTCCTCCAGCCCTGTCGCGGTGGCCGTGAAAGCTCGTTCGCGCATGTAGATGGCGACGCAGTTCTTCGAGTTCTTTCGGTTGAACTCCGACGAGATGCTGCCCGAGAAGCCGCCGAACTTTGCGGACACGCCCATTTCGATGGCGAGATCGTATTCCGAGTACGCGATGGTCTGCCGGAACTCGATGTCGGGCGATTTGTTTTCCTGGCCGGACACGGCTTTCCTGACGGCCGCGAGCACGGATCTCCCGTCCGGTTCCTTGACCGGCTCGATGTCGTGGGCGGACAGGGCGTCGATGGCGAGCTTCACGGGCGCGCGATGTTGGGTTCGGATGCCCACCGGTACCAGGGAGCCGTCCTTGATCGCCTGCTTCGATTGCACGACGGCCCCGGGCCACATGACGTTGACGTCCGGGTCGAACGTGATGATGTCGTGCGGTGTCCGGGTCGAGATCATGGTCTTTTTGATACCTTTGACGAGCGTTTCCTCGTCGTAGATTTCCTCCGAATTCAACTCCTCGTCCTCGGATTTCTCGTGCGGGGCGAGTTGGTCCCAGGTCTTCCAGCTCTCGAGTTTCGCGCGCAGGTCGACCTTGCCTTCGGCCGCACCGGTGCCCAGGATCGAGTGGCGAACGGGTGCGCCGTCGCGGAAGGCGTACACCAGGTACGTGTCGGGGTCCGGCCTGTCGCCGTCCGGGGGGATCACCAGGTCCTCTGGTCGGGCGGCCCGGTCGATCGATTGCGGCTCGGAGGACGGGGAGGTCCGGCGCATCAGCTCGTAGGAGTCCGCGGTGACCTCGGGGCACCACTTCACCCGCCACGTGCCGTCCCCGTCCCGCACGGCCCAGGCGGGCGCCGGCATGCCCTGCCGATCGCCGTCCGAGGACGGGACGGAGGTGGTGGGGGTCGGTTCTGGCGTGGGCGGATGTGCCATGGCGTTTCTCCTTCTTCGGGGTCCTCCGCGCGGGACCGGCGTGCCGGACCGGCGGCGACGGGACACCGCAGATCGTGCCGGCCGAGCGGGCCGAGGCGCCGCACCGCGAACGCGGGGCCGTCGGGGTGGCGACCCACAAGGGCGCCTGACCGCTACTCCTCACTGAAAACGACGAGTTGGGGGCGGTTGGTGGTGCGAGGCTTGCGACGGGCGCGCCCCACGGCGCTCGAATGTGTTCGAGCGCCGCCCGGATCTTGGGAATCACATCCGCGGTCGCACCCGTGGCAGGCCACCATCGCCGGCGTCGGCTCGACGTCGCGCCGGGACCGGCTTCCGCGTCGCGGGTGGTGTGTCGGGTGATCGGGTGCGGCGGTGCGCAGGACGGCCGGCCACTCGGGTGTGGTGTTCACCTGGGCGGGGTCCCGGTGGTCCGGGGCACGGAGGAAGCGGTGGGATATCGCCTGCGAGACCAGACCGACGCGGTGCGCGGTTCGCCGAGCCGATCGCGGCCGAGGCGTGGAGAGGTGGCGAAGGATGGATGGGCGCGTGGTGGACCCGACGACGGACGAAGACCCGCCGCGCCGTCTGTGGCGAGCGTGAGCCGCCGTGTCCGGGACGGGGCGTCAGTGGCCCGGCGGGCCGCGGTCTGCCCGGCCGTGGATCCGTCGGGGTTGAGACCTTGTGCGGATCCTTGCCCTTGTGGGCCCGAGCGGTGGCCGTGATGCAGGGATCCTGGTCGAGCCGCCGGTCAACACGATCTGGTCGAGCTGTTTGGGGTCGACGTCGGCTTCGCTGCAGACCTTGCGCAGCACGGCCGGGCACCGCTCGATCAGGGACTCGGTCAGTTGCTCGAACCGGGCTCGGGTG
Source organism: Embleya scabrispora (assembly GCF_002024165.1). Lineage (NCBI taxonomy): Bacteria > Bacillati > Actinomycetota > Actinomycetes > Kitasatosporales > Streptomycetaceae > Embleya > Embleya scabrispora. Next base: position 193,577 of record NZ_MWQN01000004.1, on the reverse strand, counting down.
CGTCGCTCCTGCGGGTGCGGTGCGCCGGGTGCGTTGCCAAGTCGCCCACTTCCCCGTGGACACGAGCCGCTTCCCCGGCGCGGCCCGCCACGTCTCGTGGGCGGAAGACGCGCCGCCTGGTCGGCCGGGGCCGGGCGCTGCCATCGCTGTATCGCTGTGCCGCCTGTCGCAGACGGGACTCGCCGATGTCGGGGTTGCTCCGGGGCGGCCGTTGGTCGGTGTCGACCAGCGTTACAGGTAGACCGGGTGTGGGCGGGCCGACAGGGCCACGTTGAGGCGCTCGTCCCGGCCGGCGCGGGTGACGGCGGTGACCAACTTGCCGTCCACGGCGCCCAGGCACAGGTCGTGGCGCAGGTTCGAGTCGGGCGGGGTGGCGGGTGGGCGTGCGGTGGGGACGTATTCCTGGACGAGCCAGGCGGATTCGAGGGCGTGCTCCACGGCGGCGGTCCACTGGGCGGGTGGGGTCTCGCGGCCGATGAGGACGCCGCGGCCTCGGGTGTCCAACGGCCGTTTGAGCACGTAGCGTTCCCGGTCGCGGGCGATGGCGCGCAAATCGGCGTCGTCGCACAGCGCGATGTTGCGCGACCAGGGGATGGTCGGGTGGACGCGGCGGTGGTCGGCCGCCGGGAACAGATCGGCGAACTGCGGATCGGACAGGACGGCCAGGCAGAGTTTGTTGTCGCCCAGGAATCGGCCGCGGATTCCGTTCTGGACGAACAGGGCCCGCTCGCGCACCGCCCGCAGGTAGGGAAACGCGTCGGCGCCCATGTCCAGCAGGTCGCGGGTCGAGATCTTGGCGTAGGCGTGGCGGATCGACGTGCCCGCGGCGACGACGGTGTCGTCCGGGGCGATGTGCAGGTCGCGGGGGTCGGCGTGCAGCACGCGGAGGCCGATCGCGGTGAGGCCGGCCTCGTAGTCCTCCAGTTCGTTGCGATTGGCTCCCCGCGGGCACAAGAGGGCGATGGTCCGCGGTCGGATCCCGGTGTGACGCCGGGCGAGATCGGTCAACCAAGTGCCGGGCCAGGTGGGGGTGTCCGTGGGTAGCGACGGGGGCAGCGCGATGCCGTGGCGGGTCAGCAGCGGGCGCCAGGCGGCCCGGCCTCGGCCTGCGGTCATGAATCCGCCGGGGCAGTTCGCGTTCGTCTCCAGCACGCGCAGCCCCCCGTCGGGATGGGGCAGCAGATCGAGACGCATCACATGGACGCGGTGGTCGCGGGCCGCCGCGATCTCGCCGCGCAGGGGTTCGGGCACGGTGAGCACGCGGCGCAGGCGAGGATCGTGGTCCCAGGCGCGCAGGATCGTCTCGATCATGCGGTGGTAGGCGGCGACGAACGCGTCCAATTCCCCCCGCAGTCCCGCGCGCAGGCACAACGGCAGGCCCATGGGGAGGCGCCGCTGGGAGGCCCCCTCCTTGAAGGTCAGGGAACGGGTCAGTTCGCGGCCCTGCGGTGTGCGTGCCACGCGCATGACATGCCGGACGAACGATTCGTCGAATCCGGGCCATACGTAGGATCCGGGTGTGTGGTCGAGGGGGCGGGGCGTTGTCGCGGGCATGGTGCCGTTCTCCTGACCTTCGTGGTCCGGGTGCCGTGGTCGGGCATCCGGTGGTCGGGTGTCTGTCGCCGGGGCTGGGCGGCGCGCCGTGACGTCGGCCGTCGTCGTGTCCCCGAGGACGCGAGTCTCTGGTGGCGGTGCGGACGCGGACACGCGCCGGGTGGGGGCTCGGGCGGGAGCCGGCGCTACCGTCAACTGCCCAGCAGGTCACACAGCAGGTCTGCGTACGCGTGGGTGATTCCGTGGGGCGAGCGGTCGTGTTCGGTGCGTTCGATGGAACTCCACGCCGAGAGGCTGGGGTTCACCTCGATGATCACCGGGCCGTCCGGGCCTTCGAGCAGATCCAGGGACGCGACGTCGAGACCGAGGGTCCTGGTCGCCCGGAGCGCCAGTTCCTCGGCCCCGGGCGGGAGTTCGGCCGCGGCCCAACCGTGTGGATAGAGCGGGTGATGGGTGTTGCCGTCGGGCGCGGTGTTGACGTGGTAGTAGCAGGCCACGACCCGCGACCCGATCACCACGATCCGTAGATCGCGGCCGGGGTTGGCGACGTAGCGCTGCACACACAGTGCCCGGTGGCGTTGCAGCAGGTGCCAGACGAGAATGCCCGTTCGGGTGCCGAGCCCACCGGGGTGCGGGCTGTCGGGGCCCGCCGCCCGCAGGCGCAGGATGTCCACCGACGCGTGGCCGTGGGGCGGTTTGACCACGACGTCCCGCCACTGCGCGAGGCAGGCGTCCACGTCCTCGGGGGTTCGTGCCACCCGGGTGGGTGGAACGGGCAGTCCGACCGCGGCCAGTGCGGCGACCTGGCGAATCTTGTTGTGGTAGGCGCCGAGGCCGCGCAGCGGGTTGACCAGGCGGGTGCCGGCTTCGTCCAGAAGTCCCAGCCAGGCGAACTCGTCGGCGAGGTGCCCCGGGGCGTGGCGGGTGAGCACGCGCGAGCACACCACCGCGAGCCGGGGCACCTCGAACCGACCGTCCTGCCGCAGCACGCCGGCGGGAAGGCAACTGGGGGTGAGACTCTCCCAGTCGACCGCCTCGACGCGCAGGCCGCGTTTCGTCAATTCGGCGCCGAGCGCCCGCGTGCCGTCGGTGGTACCGACGCTGTCGGTCCGGTCGAGGATCCACACGTCCGCCGTGCGCGTGACGTTGCCGCCCTCCACCCACGAGGTTCCCGGGTTCACCATCGGCGCGCTTTCCGCATCGACGTCATTCCGCACCCTTCGCGAGACGAGATCGTGTATCGCCGCCGATCGCGACTCACCCGTTCGCGTCGGCCGAGTCCTCGAACATAAGGCGATCCGGTTACTTTACGGGGTCATCGCGTCTCATTCGGTCATGACGGTGCGGACGGGCGCGCGGCTCGGTGCGAAGGGTGGGGCGCTCGGCTCATGGCGGATCGCGGGGAGTACGTCCGGACCTACGCCGAGGAGATCCTCGACGTCCTCGGCGAGCACCCCGAACGGCCGGTTCTCGTGCACGCGGGGCGGCGGGTGACGGCGGGGGAGATGCGCGATCTCGTCCATCGCTCGGCACGGGTGTTGCGCGACCTGGGTCTGGGGTCGGGGTTGTCCGTGACGCTGTTGGGCGGTGGCCCCGAGTTCCTGGTCGCGCGTTGGGCGGCCCACCTCGTGGGCTGTCGCGTGGTGCAGGTCGACCCCCGTCTGTCGGTCGCGTTGCAGGCGGCGATCGTCGACGACGTCGACACCGCCGCGCTGATCGTCGAACCCCGATACGCGGCGCGCGCCGCGGGGATCGCGGCCGTCGCCCCGGTGGGACGGGTGCTGACCCTGGGCCCGGCGGGGATCGGCGACGACCTGCTCGATCAGGCCACGCGCCGCTCCGCCGCTCCCCTCCGCGGCACGGCCCGCCCCCGGGACGTCTGCGCGATCCGATACACCAGCGGCAGCACCGGACGCCCCAGGGGCGTCTGCACCACCTACGCGCAGGAAGCCGCCCTGGGCCCGAAACGATCGCGCTTCGGCGCGCACCGACTGCTCGTGTGCACCACCCTGGCGCACACGGCCGGCCGCATGACGGATCGCACCCTCGCCGCCGGCGGGACCGCGGTCATCCTCGACGACTTCGACCCCGCCGAGGTCCTGGCCACGATCGAACGCGAGCGGATCACCAGGATGTTCCTGCCACCACCGCTGCTCTACCGACTCCTCGACCACCCCGACATCGCACGCCGCGACCTGTCGTCCCTGACCAGCCTGCCCTACGGAGCCTGCCGAGCCTGCCCGCGCCGCCTCGTCGAAGCCGTGCGGAAACTGGGTCCGATCCTGTACCAGGTGTACGGGCAGACCGAGATCGGCGGCATCACGATGCTGACCGCCGACGATCACGACCCCGCACGCCCCGACCGGCTGAGGTCTGTCGGTCGAGCGCTGCCCGGCAGGGAACTCGCCATCCTCGACGAGGACGGCCGAGCGGTCGCCACGGGCGAGGTCGGGGAAGTCTGCGTACGCTCCTCCAAGGTCATGCGCGGGTATTGGAAGCGCCCCGAGGAGACCGCGAAGGCGCTGCGCGGAGGGTGGCTGCACACCCGCGACCTCGGCCGGCTCGACGCCGACGGATACCTGACCCTGGTCGACCGCGTGGAGGGCATCATCCGAGGGATGGACGGTGACGTCTACACCGCCGTCGTGGAACGCGTCCTGGAATCCCACCCTCTCGTGCGCGACGCCGTCGTCCTCGGCGTTCCCGACGCCGACCTCGTCGAACACGTGCATGCCGTGATCGTGCCCGCCCCCGGGGCACGCGTCGGAGTACGGGGATTGCGCGAGCTGGTACGCGCCGAACTCGGCGACGTGTACGTGCCCACCGGGATCACCCTCACCACCGAACTACCGCTCACTCCCACCGGAAAACCGGACAGGACCGAACTGCGCCGCCGGATCGATCGACCACGAAACCCGTCATCTCGCACCGGCCCATGAACCCCCACGCGGATCCGACACGGACCACGCACAGGGCCGCACCACGCGCCACTCTCGAACCATGCGGCCGCGAGATCGGCCTTGCGCAGATGCCGCGTCAACGCCGGCACGAGCGTGCGTGACGCCTCACGCGGCGGCCGGGGACGCGCGCCGCGCGTCGACCCCGCCGGCCAACGCCACCAGCAGGCACGGCAAGGCCCGCACGTCACCGAATCGGGCCAGTGCGCAGACCGCCGCCTGCTCGGCCTGCCGCACCTCCGGGTCGGAAGGGGCCTACACGTCCGGGCCGTGCTCGCCGCGCCGCGCCGTCACCTACGCGGCCAGTGCCTCCCGGGCCGGCTCGGCACCTGTTCGGGACGTCCGCCGCCTCGATGGCCAACTCGCCGTCGCCCGCGCCGAGTGGCGCGCGACCGGCAGCGGGCCGGTGTGATCGCCGCGCCGTCCTCATCAACTCGCCGCTCATGCGGACCGCGTCCGGACGCGTGCCCCGAACCGGACTGCGCAACTGGGCCGCCGAGTCGGGTCGACGGGTCCCGGTGCGGATCGGCGGCCACGGCGGCGAGCCGGCTGCGGGCCCTTCGGCGACGGCCGGCAGCCGCGGGGCCAGGGTTGCGGTTGCCTCGACGACCGCGAGTCGTTCCGGGAGGCCGTCCTCGGCGGCCTCGACGCGGAACGTCTCACGGCGATCCGCGATGCGTTGACGGACGACCGCTGCGCCGGTCCGGGTCGTGCTCCCCGAGCGCCGTTCTGCGTTCCGGGTGAACGGTGGGGCCGCGCTGTTCGTCGCCGGACCCGCCCGCACGGCGAGGTCGGAGGAGCCTGGATTATTGCGCCGTTGCCCGCTGCACCCGGTAGTTCCAGCGTGTGAGCGACCGGACGACGGTCTCGGCGCCGATGGGGTTGGCGCTGTGAACGAAGATCGTGCCGATGCGGAAGGGGTGTCCGTGGAAAGCGGCTTCTTCAAGGAGGGTGACGACGGGCAGGATGGTGTCGTCGCCACCGAGATCGTGGTCGAGCCAAAGTTCGTCGACGAAGCGATCGCGGTACTCCCGCAGGAGCCGGATCCCTTCGCCGCTGGTGCGGGCGATCCGCGTGGCCCTCGGCAGCCTTCGCAGGTCGTCGATGCCCAGGACGACGGGCGTCGGTACGGGCAGGTCTCCATTCACCCGCACATCATCGCGTACCACCTGCGTACCAGTCGCGGTTCATAGGCGCCCGGTTGTTCGCAGCCCCGGCTGCGGGGACAGGATCACCGTCGGGCGGGCGGCCGCACTCTTGGCGATCACGGCGGCCGCAGATCGTGACGGCGTTGCGGCTGGTCGGGTGGTCACACCCCTCCGAGTACAGGTCGTTCCGGAGTTCGGCGTACTGACCCGGGGTCGGGGCGGTGTGAATCCGGTGGGAAGCGGTGCATGAGCGGGTGGGCCTCGAAGTTCTCCGGACCGTGTACGGAGCAGACCAAGGCGACGAGATGCTCGCCCCCGCCGCACCCGCCCCGGGCGTAGGCGCGGTCGTGGGTGAGACACACCCGCACGAACCAACCGCACACGTCCGTCTGCGACGGCTCGTGGAACGACGGATCCCGCACGACCTCCATCACGATGTCCTGGATGTCGAGACGGGGTATCCGCCGAGGTCATCACGCCATAGCAGTCGCGGAGGAAGCATGACGTCATGATTGTGCACGGAGCACAGGGCCGCGAACGGGTGCTTCGGGGGCGGTCCGCGTCGGCGTCGCGGCATTGCGGGAGGCCGGAAGGAGCGGATTTCTTCGAGTGCCCTTCCCGCCGACGGCGTCTCGGTGGCGACCAGGGGGGAGGGTGAGCGGGGACGGACGAAGGGAGGTCTGAGGGTGCCGCTAGCGTGGCCGCATGGAGCGCAGCCCGCTGGACGAATGGCAAGCAATGCGTCGCGTCCTCGAAGGCGTTCGGCGCGACGGCGCGTTCGAAGCGCGGACCTCCACGAAGGCGCTCGCGGTCATTGCCGGCTGCACGGTGCCGTTGCTCGCGGCGATGGCGGGGTCGTTCGCGAGTCCGAATCCGGACATGCCGAAGGTGCTCGTCCCGATGATGGCGGTGCTGCTGGTGCCCGTCGTCGTGTGGATCGTGTGGCTGGTCGTGCCGCGTGTGCGGCTGCGGGTCGACGCGGACGGCATCGCGGTCCGCGGGCGGCGCCTCGTGGCATGGGAGGACGTGGCCGAGTTCCGGACCGGGATCGCCGCAGGGCGGGCACCGCAAAGCTACGTGCTGGTCGAACGCGGCAGCGCCGCCGGTCCGTTGCCGCCCGTGAAGCTGCCGATTCTGCTCGACGTGGACACGGCGATTCTGCGCGCCGCACTGAACACCCTCCTCGCCGAGCAGCGCGAAGGAACACAGCCCGGCCCCGGACCCGTTTGGCCGCGCCCGAGCCGGCCCTGACGCGGCCCACGGCCCTGCCTGCGGTGGTTCCGCCGGGCCGCGATCACCGGCTCGGGGGCGCCGACTCGGCAGCGCCGGTTCGTGCGACAGCGGCAGTCCGGTCGTGTTGGGCAACCGCCCACGTCGGCGACCGCCGGTGCACCGCGTGCGGCGCGGGAGCGGCGGGAGCCGGGGCCGAGCGGCCAACGGTCACCGAGTCGGGGCCGACGTCGAAGCCCGCCTACGGACCGAAGGGGACACAGTGGACCGGCCCCGGGACGCACACGCGTCCCGGGGCCGTTCGCGGCGGATCACCGGCCGGGCCGGCACCGGTCGCGCAGCTTCGACCGGGCGGCGTCGGTGGGGGACGGCGCGGCGAAGTGGTCCCGCGGGTCGGCGAATGTGCCGAACTCGAAGAAGAGGGCCGCGAGTGCCAGATACACCGTCAGGTGCCCCAACCGTTCTCTTGTCTGCGCTGGTCGTCCACCTAGGCTGCTATGCGGTCGATTTGCGTGCCGGTGACGCTGATGGTGTGTCCGCCGGCGGATTACTGTCGGCAGTGGTCATGACCGCGTCATGCTGACCCACACGGGCGCTCGCACGTGTCGTGTCCTCCGCGTCCGGATCGGCGCCACGTTCGCCGCGGTGGGCGGGCCGGGACCCCTAGGCGTACCGCCAAGGGCCGGCGCGATCCCGGATCGGTTTCGTTCGGTGCCATACCGTCGGTTCGACGTTGCCCTCCCCGCGCTGCCGATTCCGCTCGTGCGCCACCGGCCCGCGCGACCCGGCGAGCTGCCTGCGCCTGGCCGCCTGGCGACTCACACCCACCCCGACACCCGTACCGCGGGTGTGTCCACCGACGGCTCTTCCACGCAACGGCTTCGACGTCCCGTCCCGCGCTGCGTCTTCGCTTGCTCACGCGATCTTGTCGGATTCGTGGGACGAGATCAGCTGTCACCGGCCTCCCGCGCCACGCGCTCCAGCCGGCGCCGGTGGTTCTCCCACCATGCCCGATCGCCTGGGGGCATGTCGCCCTGGCCTTGCAGACGGCCGACGGAGCCGTCGATGAGCTCTCGCACGATGTCGGCGTGCCCGGCGTGGCGTTGGGTATCGGAGATCACGCGCACCAGGATGTGGTGCAGTGTCACCTCTTGCCGTTCCTGCGGCCACCACGGAACGCGACCGATCGCGTCGAGCGTCAAGTTTGCGATGGTGCTGTCCGAGTGCTCCCACGCACGGTGATACAGCCCGACGATGTCCGCGCGCGACTCGTCCGCGGTGGCCCACATGTCCGCGTTGGGCTCCGCGTCCTCCGTGTACCACCAGGGCGGCGGCTCCTTGTCGAAGAAAGGCCGTCCGAAGGTGTCGCCGAAGTACCCCAGTTCCACACTGGCGACGTGTTTGACCAGCCCCAGCAGATTCGTGCCGGTGGGGGTCAACGGGCGGCGGATGTCGTATTCCGAGAGGCCGTCCAGCTTCCATACCAAGGCGTCCCGGCCGTCTTGCAGGTAACGAAGAAGATCTGCTTTCGGATTCGATTCGATCATGGCGCAACAGCCTTCCATCCGGCACCGACAGTCGGGCTCGGACACACCCGGGAGGCGAGGCCGCCGTCAAGCCGTGCTGCACCCATGCACCGACGACATCGAGTGAGACGAGCCTGCGGCGGCGCCGAGGACGGCGCGCTCGGCTGCGCGGTCCACCTCGGGGGGCGGTCAAAACGCAGTACCCCTACCGTCGCGATGTCGCTCATCGACGGACACCGCAGAACATTCACCGGACCACGGGGGTGCGGAGCGGCTCGGGTGCCGGGGTCAGGCGCCAGGCTCCGGCCGGGGGGAGGTTGGTCCAGGCGGTTCGGCACGCGGTGGGGTGGTGCCGGCGGTAGGTCGCCAGGACGTCCTCCACCGTGCGATGGCGATGGGCCTCGGCGGGGGAGGACAGCAGCGTCCTGGCATGGCGGGTGGCGCGGTAGGCGAAGTAGGTCAGCGTGCCGTCGGGTTCGAGCAGTTGCAGGTATCGGGTCATGATCGCCTCGACCCGGTCGGCGGTGAAGTTCGTGAACGGAAGGCCGGAGACGATCACGTCGTAGCGTCGATGGATGCCCAATTCCTCGACGAACGCCTCGTGCACGCGCACCCGTTCGTGCCCGCGGACCAGATCGCGCAATCGGCCGACGAAGCGCGGATTGGGCTCGACGATGCCGAGCCGACTGCCGGCCGGCAGTCGCGACAGGAGAACCCGGGTGACCGAGCCGGTGCCCGCACCCACCTCCAGGACGCGCAGCGAACGTGCGCCCCGCTCGGTCAGCGGGTCCGTGAGCAGCCGGGCCAGGGCCGGACCGCTGGGTGCGACAGCGCCGACCGTGCGCAGATCGCGGGCCGCCTCGCGGAGGAACATACGGCCCTCGGCGCCGAGCCGCACGCGGCTGGGGTCGAGACGGGGAGAAGGGGTTCGCTCGTTCATGACGTCGACGTCAGGAACGCCGTCGATTCCGCGAATCCGCTCTTGTACGCCGGTCACTCCCGACGAAAGGAGGGGGTCGGCGTGGCCGAACGTCGAAGGTGCGTGCACGTGCCGCGTGCCTAGATGCGCTGATGAGGGACTGGAGACGAAGTCGGCGATGGACCGCATACGGCCGCTGCGCCCTGGTGGCGATGCTCACCGTGGTGGCCGTGCGCAACGGCGCGGCGAGTGACGACGGCCGGTACTTCGAACCGCGCAGCGCGGCGGTCGTGGTGTGTGCTCTGGCACTGCTCCGGCGCCGCGAGCACGGGTGGGTCGCTCCGGTCCTGACGGCTGTGGCGGCGAGGGTGTGGGGATGGCCGTTGCTTCCACTGCTCCTGGTCGCCCTGTTCGACCTCGCCGTCGAGGAGCGGGTGCCGGCGGCCGTGGTCTGCGCCGCCGCCGCGCTGGGCGGGAACGCCCTCGTGCATCCGGAGATGTCCCTGGGCCGGCCGCAACAGTACGGGTCGAGCCTGTTTTTGGTGCCGGCCGTGGTGGCGGGGTTGTGGATGGGCAACCGCCACCGCCTGGTGGCGGCGCTGCACGCTCAGGTACAACAGCTCCGGGTGGAGCGGGAGTTGCGCGAGCAGGCCGCGCGTACCGCCGAGCGGTTCGCGATCGCCGCGGAGATGCACGACGTACTCGCCCACCGGCTCAGCCTGATCGCACTGCACGCCGGTGTCCTGGCCACCCGCAAGGAGCCTTTGCCGGCTACCGTGATCGATCGGCTCGGACTGCTGCCTACGGCGTCCACCGATGCGTTGACCGACCTGCGCGATGTACTGGGCGCCCTGCGTGACGTCGATGCCGATGCGGATACCGCTCCCGGCGGCGGGAAGACCGAGCCGGCCCTGCGTGACGTGGAGGAGTTGATCGAGCAGGCCCGTACCGTCGGGCAGCACATCGACTCGGTCGTCGAGGGCAAACCCGACCACGCGCCCGCGGCACACCGGCTCGCCGTTGTCCGGGTGATTCTGGAGGCGCTGACCAACGCCCGCAAGCATGCCCCGGAGGCCCGCGTCCGGATCCGGGTCGACTACCGAGCGCCGGCCACGCTGATCGAGGTCACCAACTCCCCCGGCGCTCGCTCCGCTCCCGGGCCGGTGCCCTCCGGCTTCGGTCTGGTCGGCCTCCGCGAGCGGGTGCAGGCACTCGGCGGACACCTCGACGCCGGCCCCGCCGATGTCGGCGGCCGGCGGCTGGCGGCCCGCATCCCGCATCCCGCACCCGGCGGGCGAGACGGGGGAGGGGACCGCAAGCACCGGCGCCTCGGACGCGACCGGGGCCACCGGCACCTCTTGAACCGACCAAAACCGTCGAGACCGTAGAACAGATTGGCTCCTGCCGTGATCCGCGCCATGATCGTCGACGACGACGCCCTCGTCCGCCTCGGCCTGCACGACCTTCTCGACGGCGACGACGGCATCGAGGTCGTCGCCCAGGCCGTCGACGGCCGGCAGGCGGTGGAGCAGGCATCCGCGCGCCGCATCGACGTCGCCCTCGTCGACGTGCGCATGCCGGGCCTGGACGGGATCGCCGCCACCACGTTGCTGCGCGCCTTGCCGCACCCCCCGAAGGTCATCACGCTCACCACCTTCGACCTGGACGAATACGTCTACGACGCACTCGCCGCCGGCACCGACGGCTTCCTGCTCAAGGACACCGACCCGACCGAGATCCTGCGCGCCGTGCACCTCGTCGCAGCCGGATCCGCGATGCTCCACCCGGCCGCCGCCCGGCGATTGATCGACCGTTTCCACCAGGGAAGCGGCCCGCGAACGGCCGCTGCCCGGGCGCGCATCACCGACCTGACCTCGCGGGAGCGGGACGTCCTGGCCCTGCTCGCCGAGGGGGACACCAACGCCGACATCGCGCGGACGCTCGGGATGCGCGAGAGCACGGTCAAGGCCCTCGTCAGTCGCATCCTGACCGCCCTCGGCGTGACCAACCGCGTACAGGCCGCCCTTCTGGCCCGCGACGCGGGACACACTCGGTGACGCAGAGCAGCGGGGCGCCGATCACGGTGCCCTCGCGCACTCGGCGGCTACGTGGGCCGGATCGAGGAGACCGCCCACGGCGACGCGCGGCGATGACCGCCGGGTGCCCTTTGGCGGGAACAGCGGGAACAGCCGGCTCGGCCATCGAGAGTAGACAGTGTCTATGGAAAGCGGGAGCTCCCTGCGGGAGCGGTTGATCGATGCCGGAGTGGACCTGGTAACGACCGAGGGCTCCGCGTCGCTGGGGCTGCGCGAGATCGCCCGCCGGGCGAACGTGCCGCACGGGGCGCCGCGTCGGTACCTCCCCACGCACCACGCCCTGCTCTCCGCGATCGCCCGGCGCGGGTTCGAGGATCTCGCGGCCCGGCCCGCGACCGTGATCGCCGACACGACATCGCCGCGAGCTCGGTTGCAGGCCATCGCGCGGGTGTATGAGGACCCGGCCGCCCGAGCCGACCCGGTGGACGCCTTGGTCCGCGACGCGTTCCTGCTGCCGGGGAACCTGCCCGACCGCGAGCACGGCGGACGCGATCGGCCTGCTCGCGCTCGTCGCGGGGCAGGCCGTGGAGCTTGTGGTCGTGGAACCGAGATGCCCTGTTCACCGCAGTCGCACTCACTCCGGGCTCCGGGATCAGGGCCATGAGGCGAAACGCGACCGGTTTCGCCGCCGACGCGGGGGAACCGGTCCCGAGATTTCGATCGAGCTTCCTGTTCGGCGAACCTGCCTAGCGAAGGCGGTGTTCATCCAGCCAGGAGGAAACGGCTTTGGCGATTGCCTCGGGCTGGTCCTCGGTGGCGTGGTGGCCGGCGGGGCCGATGTGCTCGACCCGGAGAGCGGCGATGTTGTCCCGGCACCAGGCGGCGACCTCGGGGGTGATGAGGAGGGTCGGTGCGGAGTCGAAGGTGAGCAGAAGCTTGGGAACGTCGTGACTGTCGGCCAACCAGGGGCCGTACGCCCGGATTCGGGCGGTCACGTCGGCGGGTTCGCCGTCGATCGGCAGGGAGCGGGTCCAGTTCAACAGCGGACGACGGCTCTCGCGGGTGGTGTACGGGGCCCGGTAGACCTCGATGTCCTCCTCGCCGAGCGGGGTGAGCACACCCCCGGTGTAGGCCGCGTTCACCATGAAGTGCCCGTCGAGGACCAGCGTCTCGCCCTCATCGGAGCGGAGCTTCACCGAGCGGGCACGGGCCTGTTCGGAAAGCTCGGTCGAGGCGATCGGACGGACGATCGTCTCGAAGAAGGCGAGGCCGCGCACCCGGTCCGGGTGTCGGGCCGCCCAGTCGAAGGCGAGCGAGCCGCCCCAGTCGTGGCCGACGAGCACGATCTCGTCGAGGCCGAGCGCATCGAGGAACGCGTCCAGGTAGCGGGCGTGGTCATCGAACCGGTAGTCGCCGACGGGCTTGCCCGAGCGGCCCATGCCGATCAGGTCGGGGGCGATCAACCGGCCCGGTCCGACCAGGGGCAGCACGTTTCGCCACGTGTGGGAGGAGGCGGGGTTGCCGTGCAGGAAGACGACGGCGGCGCCGCTGCCGTGGTCCTCGTAGTGGATGGTCGAGTCGAGGACGTCGATCATGGCCATGCGGTGCTCCTCAAGGGCTGGACGTGACGGGGCCCGAATCGCGCCGTTACCCTGTTCGTTCGTCTGACAAATGTTTATGACACTAACGTTTCTGGCATGAACGAACCTACATCGTTAGTCCGACTAACGCAACGGGGTAGGATCACCGCCATGACCAGCGACGCCGAAGCGATGGACGTTTCCGACCGCGAGAGACGGACGCCGGACAGGCTGCGCAAACAGGCGAGCCGACTGCTGGCACGGCTGTCCACGCAATCGGATCGACTGATCGTCGAGGGCTTGGCCCGCCTCGACGCCCGCAAGTGGCACTACGCGGTGCTGGCCTCGTTGGAGGAGTACGGCCCGGCCAGCCAGGCGACGCTGAGCCGACGCACCGGTATCTACCGCAGCGACATGGTCGGCGTCCTCAACGACCTGGCCGAACGCGATCTCGTCGAGCGCACACCCGATCCCGACGACCGCCGGCGCAACGTCATCACGATCACCGACCGGGGCAACAGCCGCCTCGCCCTCCTCGACCGCACCCTGGACGACCTCCACGAACAACTGCTCGCGCCCCTGGCCCCCGCCGAACGCGACCAGTTCGTCCGCATGCTCACCCGCCTGCTGGACCACCACACCCCACACCCGCCGAGCCTCGACGCGTCGGACGACCACCAGCCCTGACCAGGGGCCTGTACGGAGTTGCGATCGGCTTTGTACGCCACGCCACGATGGGCGCTTTGCGGGCCGGACGCGACCTGGCGGACGCCGTGCTCTGTGCCGACGGCCCGGTGAGGACGCTGGTCGGGCTCGCCCGCACCGGAGCACCGTCGTGGTCACGAAGCGCTCCATACGCGGAGAAGCCGGGTGGCGGGGACAGAGCCGTCCCAACCACTTCGGCGGGACGTGCCCCGCACATCGACACCTCTACCGGTAGGCCCACTTCCGGTTTCGCCGGGCGATGGTGGCGTGCCCTGCCCCGCCGGCGGGCCGAGGCGGGCCCATGATGTGTAGTCAGATGGAGGAGGAGTCGGTGCGGCGGCGATGGCGGATCACGAAGAAGGCGACGGCGCCGCCGAGCGCGAGGGCCCCAACGCCGATACGAGCGGTGACCACAACCCGGCTCTGGGCATCGCCCGCGGCGGCGATGGCATCGGACGGGGTGTTACCCGGTGGCAGGACCATAGCCGCGGCGGGGACGCCTCGAAGCCCGGCGTCGTCGACGTGACGATCGCGCGCCGGAGGTCGCAGTCCACCGACGTTCAGAACGGGGGGCAGTCCGTGTACGTGGTTGCGGCGGGCCAGGTCGGCCTGGGGTGGGGTCGTCGGAGGCGCGCCACGGCTTCCTCGATGCGGCCGAGGTCGATCAGATACCGGTCCAGGAAGGTCGGGTTGGCGGTGGGGTGTCGTTCGAGCTCGGTCACGGCCTCTTCGAGCCGGCCGGCGTCGGCGAGCGTCTCGGCGATGGTCCACGCCGCGTACCAGCTGTCACCCTCGGGGTGTGCGCGCGCTTGGGTGATCGCCTCCTCGTGCAGCCCGCATGCGGCAAGCAGGTCGATCCGGCTGCCGAAGAACTCCCAGTCCTGCTGCCCCGGGAGGATGTCGTCGAGGTGGGCCAGGCCTTCCCGGGCGCGGCCGTGGTCGGCGTACATGGTGCACAGGATGGACACCGTCCAGTCCTCCGGGTCGGCGTCGACGAGTGCGCGCATCACCGCGATCGCCTCGTCGACGCGGCCGTGCCGCTCCAGCAACTGCGCGAGACACACCTCGGGATGGGAGAACCCGGCCCGCGCGTCGACGCGATCCCGGAGCACCGTGATCGCGCCTTCCACGTCGCCGCGTTCCTCGAGCCACTCCACCAGACGCGCCGCCGCGTGGCCGTGGTGTTCGACCGTCGCGTAGGCGCGCAGTTCCTCGAACCGGCCGTGCCGCGCGAGCAGGTCGGCGAGCCGGTCGCGGTTGCCGACCGACGTGATGTCGCGGGTGCGCAGGAGGGCGACGGCGTCGTCGATCCGGCCCTGGCGTTCGCGGATCTCCGCGAGCAGTTCGACCGCGTTCGACGGGGCGACACCGCCGCGGCCGCACGCCGGCAGGCCGCAGCGATCACAGTCGCGCGCGGCCCGGATGCGGGCGGTCAACAGCTCGGCGGCCTCCTCGTCGCGACCGGCGACCGCGGCGACGTCGACCAGCGCCGCTGCGGCGATCCGGTCCGCGATGTGGGGGGCGAGCAGCGAGAACGCCTCGTCGGCGCGATCGTGCCGGGCGAGCAGACGCGCGCAGAACGCCAGTTCCGGCGAGCTCCCGCCCTCGGCGCGCGGGCGCACCAGCGCGATCGCCTCGTCGGCCTTCCCCCACCCCTCCAGCACTTCGGCCGCCGCCTCGGCCGCCGTCCACCACCCCGTAGCCAGGTAGGGGTCGAGCACCCGCACCGCCTCGACGTGGCGGCCCTGCGTGCTCAGCAACCGTGCGTGCTCGCGCGCACAAAACCACTCCCCGCGCGCCGCCCAGGCCGCCACCACCTCGTGGTGCCCGAGGTCGAGAAGGCGGGCGACCAGATGCGGAGGAATACACCCGGACTGGGTCCGGGTCCGATAGTCGAGATCTTCAGCGTCCACGGCGGCGCAGCATAGGCCCCGCCTGCGACACCATCCGGCCACCGAGACCCGCCCGGAACCGGTCATCCCGCGTCCGAGCCGCACCGATCCGGGGCGCACGGCAGGAGGCCGATCGCGGAGGACGACGAGTGCTCGTGATGACCCTCGGGAGAACTCGACGCCGCGCACCCCGCCACGCGCCCACACGCGCCCGATCCGCGCCGGCGCCGCACGAACAGGTCCCGGCAACCCTCGTTCACCCACAGGAGTTGCCCGCCCCCGGATGCTCGGTTCCCCAGCATGGGGGCGTGTCACCCTGGCGGGGGAGTGGCGCGGACGTCGAGGGGACACCCTGGACCAGGATGCCGATTCCGGGCCGCCCCCGATCGACACGAGACCCCCCAGCGTCGCCCGCATGTACGACTACCTCCTCGGCGACACCGACGACCACCCGGGCGGTGCGCGTGCTGGCACGCGAGCACGGGATCCGGCAATCCCTCGACCACGGCTCCTGCCTGTCGACACGCGACAACGTCCACCAGGTCGCCCGGGCCGTCCACCCCGACTGACGTCGGCGTAGCGATGCCACCAGGGTTTTTCGTCGGTTCTGCACAGCAGGTCCTCGACAGTGGCCAGTGTCGCGCCCTCACGCACCCCGTAGGCGCGCAACAGGTCCATCACGTCGTGGTGCTTGGGCGGGCTCTCGCCGCGTTCCAGGCGGAAGATCTTCGACCGCGACCCGCGCACCGCCACCGCACCACCCGTCATCACCCTCAACTCCACGCATTGCCCTGTCGCCGAACTCGTCGCGCTCCGGTCTCATTTCGTCACGCCAGGGCTCACCGCCGGCGCGCCGTTCCCGTCTTTCCGCATGTTTCCTTGACGAGCCGAGCCGCGGTGATGCACGGTCCGGCACCGCGACCGCAGGGCCCCACGCGTGGGACCGGCGTTACCGGAGCCTGTCGACGCCCGCCCCCGCCGAGGCCTCGCGCCGCGCTGCACTCGGGTCGGCTCCTTCGCGCGCCGTCGACCTGTCGGTGCCCTTGCGTGTTCGGCCGAATATGTCGTTCCTGGGAGTTGGGGGTCCTCGATATCGGCAACGTTCGGCGTCACTGGAGGCAACGGTTCCGCGAGGTACTGGGCTTGCGCCGGGCTCGTTCGCCGACCGGCCGTTCTCGCGGTTCGGCCGTCGCAGCAGGGGAGTTCGTGGGTCCCACCCCGCGAGGCGGGCGAGAGACAGAGGATCCTCCATGGAGAAACCAACTACGAGCCCCTGCGCGACCCGTTGCGCCTGCTCGGGTACTCGCTCCGCCGGGCCCGACGCTCGCGCAACATCGATGGCGATCCGCGACGGTGGCGCCTGCCTCACCGCGAGTTCGAGGGCGACGGTCCGCGTGGGCGCCCGTTGGCAAGCGGCTCGTTGCAACTCGCCGCTCCGCACCAAGACCTCGTCGGGGTGGTCTGGCTTTGTCGGCCCGGCAGGGCGATCACAGGACGAGTATGAGCTTGCCGCCGGGTCGGCGGGACCGACTGAGCTCGGCCGCTTCCTGGATCCGGTCGAGCGTGTAGGTGCGGGCGACCGGTACGACCAGGATGCCTTCGCCGGCGAGCCGGGCGAACTCGTCCATCCGGTCGTAGCGGATCTCGGTGGTGATCCGGACGCCCAGCTCGGCCGCGGCGGCGAAGTCCGAGACGGTCAGGACGCGGTCGGGTTCCCCGGTCAGCCCGATCAGGGTCGGCAGCGAGCCGCCGGCCGGGCTGGGCCGGTCGGCGCGGTCGATCCGGCCCCCGGTCGGCGACGTGTCCAGGGCGCGGTCGATCGGGCCCCCGGCCAGTGCGCAGACGCGTTCGGCCATGCCCTCGCCGTAGGCGGCCACCCGGGCGCCGATCCCTTCCAGGGCGGCGGTCCGATTCGGCCCGGCGGTGGCAATCACCCGAATTCCCCGGTGCAGCGCGAAGCGCACCGCCGCCTCACCCACGGTGGTACCCGCGCCGTGGACGAGCAGCAGCTCACCCGGTCGGACGCCGAGGTCGTCGAGCGCGCGCCACGCCGTCTCGGCCGCCATCGGCAGCGCGGCGGCCTGCTCGGCGGTGACGCCTTCGGGGATGCGTGCCCACGCCGGCATCAGCGCGTACTCGGCGGCGCCGGCCGTCGGGCCGTCGAAGGTGGCCGGGCCGAACACGCGCTCGCCGACCCGGACGCCGGTGACGCCCTCACCGAGCGCGTCGACGGTGCCCGCGACCTCCAAGCCGAGCCCGCGCGGCAGCGGCGGCAGACGGTCGGCGAGGAGACCGTCGACGACGTGCCAGTCGGCCGGTGTCAGGCCACACGCCCGCACGGCGATCCGGATCTGACCGGGGCCCGGCTCCGGCTGAGGGACGTCGCGGAGCACGATCACGTCCGGGGAACCGAACCGGTCGAATTGAAGAGCCTTCATGACCATCTCCCAGTGATGACAGCATCTGTTGTCATCGACCCTATCAGTCGATGACAGCTTCTGTTGTCGTATCCTGACGGGCATGCCGAGATGGGAATCCGACGCACAGGGCCGGCTCGAACGCGCGGCACTCGAGCTGTTCGAGACGCAGGGGTTCGAGCGCACCTCGGTCGCGCAGATCGCGGTCGCCGCCGGCCTGAAGGAGCGCTCCTTCTACCGCTACTTCCCCGACAAGCGGGAAGTCCTCTTCGCCGGCAACCAGCTCGAGACCCACCTCGTCGCCCAGTTCGAGGCGACCGACCCGGACCTCACGCCGCTCGAAGCGCTGCTCACCGCGCTGAGAACCACCGAGGAGATCTTTCGCCCGCGCGAGTACCTGCTGCGCCGCGCCAGAGTGATCGCCGCCAACCCGGCACTGGCCGAGCGCGATCTGATCAAGCTCGCCGACATCGCCGACGCGCTGACGCGGGCGCTCGAGCGCCGCGGCGTCGAGCCCGGCAAGGCACGCTTCGTCATCGACGTGGTGCTGGCGATCCACCGGCGCGCCGCGTCCCGCTGGCTGACCGACCCGGACGCCTCCCTCTCACAGCTCATCACCCAGGCCGCCGACGAGCTGCGCGAGACCGTCACGCTGCCGGCTCCGACGGCCCACTGAGCGGGCCCGGGACTCCCGAAGCCGGCCGCGATGGACACGAAGGTGTCCCGTCCCCGGTGGCCGACCGGGCTGTGGCGCGCATTCCGAGACGATTGCTTCCGAACAACCGGTGCCCCGAGTGAGGTCGGGCGTTCAACGTCTTCTGCACGGAGGACGCCGGAGGGTTCAGAGGGTTGGTGTGGCTGGAGGTCCGGGACCCGATGGTGGACGGGGTCCGGGTCGACGCGCACTGTGGGCTCCCGACGGCGCGTTGCCCCGGGTGTGGATGTGAGGGCGGCAAGGTGCACGACGCCCACCCACGACGGCTCGCGGATCGGCCGCTCGGCGACGGTGTGTGTCCGTCCCCGTGCGTGTGCGCCGCTTCGTGTGTGACGAAATCACTTGCGGGAAAGGGGCGTTCGTCGAACGGATCGCGTCCTTGACGAAGTGTCACGGCCGGTCCACGGAGGCCGCGAACACGCTCGCCAGTCCGACTGGGATGCCGTCGTCAACGGCCGCACACTGCAATGGAGTTCGGGAACGGTCGAGGTGTGGCCGCCCGTTTCCAACGGCAGGACCGGCCGGCTGCCCTCGGCCGGTTGATCCCGCCATACGGGGGCGGCGTTCCGGGCAGTTGTAGGTGGCCACGCGGGCGTCGAAGCCGTCGCGGGGCACGAGGTGCGCGGGCGTGCCCAGGGCCGCGTCGGTTGGTCAACTCGGCGTTATAGCCGCCGGATCCCGCCTCGAAACGGTGCCGCGCCTCGCGTAGCCGGGCCACCTCGACGGAGCACCCTCCGCGCCGCTGGACTTGCCGCACCTCGACCGGCCAAGCAAAACCCGGCCGGCGTCGTCGGTGACGACCGTGTCGAGCCGCTGCGCCCTTTCCCAGCCCGCGCAGACCGGGCCGATCTCGTCCTTGTCCCAGGCGATGCGCCGCCGACGAGCGCGCCAGCGTCGCGAAGCCGTCCGCCCGGCCCGTGCATTACGCGAGCGCGGTCCTTCAGGACGGGGTATGTCGGCCGCAGCATGATCAGGTCGTACCCCTCTCCCCGTGCAGCGGCGCCGGGTCGTCCCGCTCGATGTCCAGGCGCAATCAACGCACGCCCTCGAGGTCGGCGTGCTCCTCGCGGGCCGGGCGAGGGAAGTGGGCCGTGCACCCGGCCGATCTCGGCTACGGCGTGAACGCGTGCGATGCGGCATCCCACGTCCAGAACCCGGCCGCCGCCGTCGGGAGCGGGGGGTGCGCTCGGCGAGAGATTCCCGCTCGCGCGCACCCAGCGCCCGGAATCCTTGCCTTCCGCGAAGTCAAGGGTTCGCGCACATCGGGCCGTCGGTGGCGTGGCAGTGTGTGGTGAAGTTCTCCGGCCGGGCGCCGACGGGCGCGGCGGGGCGGGGTTGCGGTGGTTGGGCGTCATGCCGTTTCCTCGGCTTCGGCGCGGTAGCCGGCGGCCTGGAGGGTGAACATGGCGGCGTAGTCGCCGCCGAGGGCCAGCAGTTCCGGGTGGGTGCCGCTCTCGGTGATGCGGCCACCGTCGAAGACGTAGATGCGGTCGCAGGCGACCACGCTCGCCAGGCGGTGGGAGATGAGCACCGTGATCCGATCGGGGCGCGGATTGTCCCGCAATACCGCTTCGTACACGGCGTGTTCGGCGCGGGGGTCCATGCCGGCGGTGGGTTCGTCCAGCAGCAGGACGGGGGCGTTCTTGTACAGGCCGCGGGCGACGGCGATCTTCGCCCACTGGCCGGTGGACAGTTCCTGTCCGCCGCGGAATCGTTTGGACAAGCAGTGCCTCCCATCGGCCGGGCAGTGCGGCGATGACCTGGTCGGCGCCGGAGGCTCGCGCGGCGTCCAGGGCCCGCTGCGGGTCGGACTCGGTGAGGGTGCCGCGCGAGAGTGTCAGGTTGGCCAGCGCGCTGAACGGGAACCGGAGCGGGTCCTGGAGCACGCAGCCGACCCGGGCCTGCAGCGACTCGGCGCCCATGTCCAGCACGTTCACGCCGTCCCAGCACACGGTGCCCGCGTGGGGTTCGTACAGTCCGGCGAGCAGCCGCGCGCAGGTGGACTTGCCGGAGCCGTTGACGCCGACGAACGCCACCGTGCGACCTGCCCGCAGGGTCATGGAGACGCCGTCGAGGGCCGGGGTGTCCTTGCCCGGGTAGGTGAAGGACACCTCGTCCACCCGCGCCGGCGGCCGGCGGCAGCCATCCCGCGATGAGCATCGTGCCGAGCGCCGTGTAGGTGATGCCGATGCCGATCCCGCCGACGGCTCGACCCGCCAGGGCCGGCCGGGCCGCACTTACACCCAGGCGGGTGTCCTCCTCGGCGATCCGTGTCGTCAGCCGTCGGTGCTCCTCCAGGAGCGCTCGCTGGGTGGTGTCCGAGCGAAGTTCGGCGGCGGCGTCCCTCTCCAACAGCAGCCAGGAGAAGACCCGCACCCTGCGCTGCAGGGTGTTCCACCGTTTGAAGGAGTGAAAGCGCGCGCGGGCGCTGTGCACGGCCGCCGCGCCGACCGGCAGGACGGACAGCAAAAGCAGTGGCAACAAGGCGGGATGGAGGACGCCCAGCACGCCGGCGGTGCCTACGAGCGCGAGCAGTGCCGCGGCCAGGGAGACGACCTGGCCGACGATCTGCCGGGCGTAGAACAAGCCGCGGTCGTTGGCGCGGTAGGCCTCGTCGTGCCAGTCGGCGTCGTCGACGACCTCGAGCCGTACGTGCACGGTCAGGGCGAGGAACTCGCACTCCAGAGCGGTGCGGATCTCCGGGGTCACCCTGGCCTGCCCGACGGCGACACCCGCCTCCAGGAGCGCCCGGGCACTCAAGAAGCCGACGACGACCAGGAGTTGGGGGACGGCCGCGCGGACCCTGTCCGGGGTGGGCCCGTGGGCGAACAGCTCCCGCAGTACCGCCACCGAGGCCAGGAGCCCGAAGGCCGTCATCGCGGCGGAGGCGAGCTGCAAGCCCACGACCGCCATGGTCGCGTTCCGATCCGCGTTCCAGGCCAGCCGGCCGATCCGGCGCATGATCCGCGGCACCCGCGCGAGGACTTGTCCCACGGTGGCCGTGGACGCGGCGCCGTCGTAGACGGACCAGTACGCCTCCGTCAGGTCGTCGGCGATGTCACCGTCGCGCGGCCCGCCCGGCACCGCGGCGGGCGGCAGCGGAAGCTCCGCGGCGTGCGGGCCGGGCACCGCGTCCGGGCGGATGCCGTCCACGTCACCGCCGGTGCTCATGCCCCCGACCTCGTCCCCGGTCGTGCCGAGCGACGCGCGTTGCACTGCTGCGTTCCGGAGGGCGGGGAGGCGAGCGGGAACCGCCGTCGCTGTTCGAATCCGGGGCAATGGGCGGGATCGGGCTCGGTGTTCATGGTGTCCTCCGTCTGGGCGGCCGGTAGGTGCTCCGAGAACGCGCCGGATCCGGGGCGGCAACCGCACCGGACGGGCGCATGTGTCGAACCTGGATACGATCCTGGCGTTCGGGGCCGGGTCCGTCCGCCTGGTCGCCTTCGAACTCACACGTTCGAGTGGCGGGCGGCGTGCGGCACCCGATCAGGGGCTTGCCCCGTGTGTCCGACCCGGGGCGGGAATGAGACGGCGTGCGGCACGATCTCCACTCGGACACGGCGTTCGCGTCGACCAAGGGTCGACCCCTACCGGCGCCCGATGAACCGCCGACTCACCGTGCAGGAATTGCGCCACCTTCCGGCCCGCGCGATGTGCCATGGCCGGCGGGGCCGAATCCGGCATGCGTACCGCGAGGGCCGAGAATGGCGGTCGTCTCGGATATGGAAACACCGCATGTTCAAGAACCGGAAAGATCGCATTCCGGATTTCACGGAAATCGCGACAGAACCAGAAAAGGCCGTCAGGCGCATAGCGCATTCACCTGGTTGACCATATGCTGAACCCCTCCTTGCACTCGGGCAAGGTTGACTCCACCCCGGAGGGTAGTAGTGAACATTCGGAAGTCCGCAGCGGCCTCTGCCGCCTTAATGATCGCCAGTCTTGCATTTGCCGGACTGTCGGCAAGCCCTGCCGCCGCGTCTCCCGAACAGTGCAGCAGCAACCGCTTCTGCCTCTTCGAAGACGAAAATTTCCAGGCGGTTTTCGCCGGTTTCACCAGGAGCCAGAGCCAACTGTTCGACCGGGACCTCGACGACAAGACCACCGCGATCATCAACAACACGGATGACGCATGGTGCGTATATTCCGACGGCACGTACACGGGCTCGCGGCGTGAAATCGGGCCTCGCCAGGTCGTTTCGTCCTTGCTGGCCTACGAGTGGCAGTTCAACGACGTCATCAGCTCCATCTCGCGTGGCGGTTGCTGACCTGCGCTGCCGAGAACCCGAACTGGTGGTGCCCTGTCCGCTCGCACGAGCGGACAGGGCACCATCGTGCCGTGGCCGCCCAGGAGTGCCATCCACACGATCTGCCGCATTCCCCGACGAATCTTGGATAATCAGCCCCTGCCGAGTGGAGTGCTCCGCGGTGGAAGATATCGGCACAACGGCAAGAAAAGTGTCATCGCCAATTCCTTTCCCTGAGTACGTACGCATAAGGGAACGAAAGAAGCGATGACACTTTTTCTTTTTATGAGATCCCAACGACCATTGGTGTACCGACTTGTTTCCGAATACCACCCGCCCGACAGGCCGGGAACTCCGCCGGGTTGCCGTTGGAAACTTCACCGCCTGCACGGCGCCGCATCAAGTCCGTCCAGCTGATTCAAACTCGTTCGGAGTGCCGCAGGCGGTCCGGCGCAAATGGCTGTTCCGACGCGAGTCGGTCCCGGCCCAGGCGTCGTCGCGGACCGAGGAAACGAAGGGGAAATCGTGCTGCGCGCACGTTCGCTCTCACGCCCGAGCAATACCTTTCTCCGACCCGAGTTCCTCTCCGGACACCGGGGGTTCCAGGTACCTGGCCCACGCGCTCGCCGCCGACGGCTGCATGCTCGCCTTCACGTCGGTCCGAAGTACTCGGACGCCGGTGCGTCGTGCCTGTACATCGACAACACGCGTGTAGTGCCGAAGGGCGACGCCGGCGCCTCGGGTGCCACGGCCCGGGATCGGTTGATCACATCGATGCCTCCCGTAGTGGGTTCGTTCGCTGATGTCGACCTCGTGCGGCGCCAGGGTCGGGGGTGGTGCGGTGGTGCGGTGGTGCGTTCGGCGAAGTCAGGCCCAAAACGAGGGCCATCGCGACGCGCGGCCGATCGGTCCACGAGTGCCCGTGCGGGTCTCTCATACGCGGTGCGTACGAACGATTACACGATTGCAACGACCGGGCTCACACGGGAACCCGCCAAGGTTGCACGACGCGGCTACGAAAGTAGCTGGTTGTACCGCCGCGCCCGTGCTATGAGCCCACCCCGATCACGAGCCACTTCGCAACGCGCGAGGCGCCGTGGGACGAGCCGGAGGCGCGCGACCGGGAGGAGGAACCGCTCCAACTCGGCAGGCGTGGGTCGAGCTCGGTATGTCTCACGAGACATCCGGCCGACGCACGCCGGGGCCTGGATCCGCAGGTTACCGAGCTTACGTTTCAACCTCCGCCTCCGTCATGCGGCGGCATGGGAAGCCGGTAGTCGGCGTCAAGCCGATTGATGATGATCCTCCGGAGTTCGCGGGCGCCTCGGGGCGACA
This sequence comes from Embleya scabrispora, assembly GCF_002024165.1. Taxonomy (NCBI): domain Bacteria; kingdom Bacillati; phylum Actinomycetota; class Actinomycetes; order Kitasatosporales; family Streptomycetaceae; genus Embleya; species Embleya scabrispora. Next base: position 169,316 of record NZ_MWQN01000004.1, on the reverse strand, counting down.
TCGCATGCATCACCGCGTCGAGGAGGGCGCGGGCCTCCCAAGGATTGCCGCAGCAGTACCAGTGGACGTTGGCCCACTCGTAGTCGTGCCACAACTGGCGCTCGGAGCGGTGGACGTGGTCTCTCCACAGGCGCACAGCAGCGGTGACATCCCCTGGTTGCAGGTAGTTCCGGGTGCGTTCGAGGTGAGCGATCTCGGAGAGAGACCGCGCGGAGACCCCGTCGATTATGGGCCTTGAGGCCAGGTGGAGAGGGAAGCAGGCTCGGATGCGAGCCGGCTGTCTACGCGGCATGGGCCCTTCGGTTCGTCGTCACGCGGCCCATGGTGCCACGATCTCGAACGCCTATCGAACGAGTTCACTCGTCCGGGAGTTCGCCGGACGTGGAAACGGCCTTCGCTCGATCACGTGCTCCGACCAAGGACGCATCCGATCGACACGAAGGTCGTGGGTGAATGAGTCTGCTGCACTCTCGACAGTGGGCGGATCGATGCCGGACGACCCGAGTCTGTTTCACCCCCCGTGGTCGGTCGCGGTGGGGATGTAGGGCGCTGCCGCGACCTGGGCCATCGTCCGAAGTTTCGAGAAGTAGGAGGCACAGTACTCCTCGTTGATCAGAGGAACGATCTTGTCGAGGTCGGCGATGCAGCCCCAGATGTAGGCGATGCCACTGTCGTCGAGTCCGCCGTTCAGTTCCGTGTGCACGAGGCCGGCGACGTCGGCGTCCAGGAGGACCAGGTCCACGCCGTCGAAGTCCACGCCGCGGAAGCCGTCGGGGAACAGTGCACGCAGGTGGTCCTCCCACAGCCGGGCGAGTCCCCGTTCGGGCTGTGCTCCGCCCGCGTCGGCGGCTGTCGCCTTTGCCGAGGACGGTGGGCGAAGGAGCAGGGAGACGGCGTCGAAGACGGCACGCACCAGTGCGACGGCCCCCAGCGGGCGGACTGCGGCACTTGACTCGGCGCCCTGCGTGAGCTTGTCGCGCAGCAGCCGGGCGCGGTCGAGTTCGGCGGCGAGTCCGGCCGTGATGAGCCCTGCGTCGGCGGCCCGCTGGATGAGGACGTGGAGCGGTCCGTTCGTGGCCAGGCGCTCGGCGAGGACGTGCTCCAGGGCGAACAGGGAATGCGTGACCGCGACGGTGGCGAACTCGTACCGGTAGTAGGAGTGCCGGATGAGCTCGCGGGAGGTTTCCATCGCGCTCATGACGTACATCGGCGCGTCGCCGGGCAGAACCAGCTCGGCAACCAGGGCGTGCATGCCCGCATAGTCGAGAACGACGTCGCGGGCGCGCGGATCCCGTACCGGCAGGAGGAGCGGGTCGGACGGCGGTGACAGGGGATTCACCGGTGCAGTCTTGTCGCCGGAGGCTGTCGGTGCCACCGGATTTGCTCGGGGCGGTTGGTAGCCCGCTGCCTCATGTCGTCAGTAGCCGACCTTGCAACGGTTCCGACCGTGCGTCGCCACGCAACTCACCGGCCATCGGTCAGGCCACCACGGACATCCACATCACATCAAACGACGATCCCATCCATCAGGCCCCGATCAGTCCGCGAACGCTGATGCCGGCGGCGAGCCGACGCGTTCGCGCCCCCAGCGCACGCGTTCCCGGACCACGGAGTCGTCGAACGCCGCGAAGCGTTCCAGCACGGCAACCGCTCCCGGGCCGCCGATCTTGCACGCCGTCAGGACGACGGCGCGCGCCTGATCGGCGGAGAGACCGTCCGGAGTCGGCAGCAGGGGCAGCGCCATCGGTCCGACCTCCGCCAGTACATCGGCGGCCGCGTCGTCGTCCGGAGGCATCAGCACCTCGACGCGCCGGGAAACGGCCGCGCGCACCGCCGGGTCGACCTGGACCGTGTAGTCGAGGCATGAGGCCGCCAGTACGTGGAGGCGCATCCGGTGAACGGGCTCGCGGTCGCCACGGGCGACCAGCGCCGCCAACAGGGAGTCGGCGTCGCGGCCCTGGCAGTGCCCGGCCGTCATGCGGACGACGTCTTCGTAGGCCGGATCGTGCGCGTTCTTCACCAGAAAACCGACATGGCCGTCTGCCGCGAACGCCCGGCCCGCGAAGTAGTCGCGGAAGGTGCTGTGTTCGAAGGCGAAGCTGTCGTCCCCGACGTCGCGCAGGATTCCGCTGCGCACCACCAGGTGCTGTAGGACTGCCTCGGTGTACTTGGTGCGAAGGCTGCGCGGACCGGCGCGTCTGATGATCTTCCGGGCCCGCGGGTATCCCATGTCCGTTTGGTCGTTGACCACCATCCACGAGGCCAGCGCCTCGAAAAGCAGCCCCTGCTCGGAATGATGCAAGTGGACGCCTTCGGTGGCGGCGAATCCCCGCTGCGCGTCACGTCGGTGCAGCAGGAGGTCCAGAGCGGCTTCGTGGAGCGACAGCGGACTCTCCGGCGGTCTGTGGCCGCTGAGCAGCGCCGTTTTGCAGATCAGCGTGCACAGCCGGGGATTGGCGGCCAGCTGGGCAAGGTTGGGCCGGGTAGCCAGTTGCTCCCGTACTCGGGCGCCGGTTCCCTCGACCTGGTCTCTGGCCCAGTGCCACTCCGGCTTGTCGGCCATGGCGCCGAACCAACGATCGATGAAGCGGTCCACGTCCGCCGGGCTCATGGGCAGCACGCTCAGCGTCGTGAACGCGTACCCCGGTAGCCAGTCGTACGGAATCGCCGAGGTCCGGGACGTCGCCACCACCGCGGTCTCCGGATACAGCGACAGGAAGCCCTCCAGCCACGAGCGCACCCTGGGGCGGTGTTCGCGGAGGATCTCGTCGATGCCGTCCACCAGGAGCAGGCCGCGCCCTTGCCTGAAGAGCCGCGCCGACCAGTTCGGCGGCTGGGCGGCCGCGGCCGGGTACCCCAGGGCGCTCGGCAACTGCTCGGCCTCGGGGCCGCGTCGCATGTCGCCGAGGGCACGCAGGGGGATCACGAAAGGAACTCGGTTCTCCAGCCGACTCAGCTCCGGTGGCAGGTCCCCTTGAGCCGTGCGCACCGCGAGCCACTGCATGAGCGTCGTCTTGCCGGAACCGGCCGCGCCCTGTAGCAGGATGCGCGTGCGGCCGGACATCGCTTCATGCATGCGCTTTCCGACGTCGGTCTCCGCGCCGGGGTCGACCCCGTCCAGGCGAATGCGCGGAGACGTCCGGGCCAACTCGAGAGCCAGAAAAGCGGAGTCGAGCGGCAGCACGATCCGGTCGCTCTCGGTGTCCCCGAGCGTCTCGACATTCGCGTGGCGGCGGGCGATGTATGCCCGATATTCCGTTTCGAACGCGCGGTCACGGCGCTCGTCGTCGGGGACCGGGTCCAGTGTTTCCACGACGACGTCCAGCTCTCCGTACATGCGCACGGCCGCCTGGAAACCGCGGTCGTCGGCGATCACGCGGACCGGGACCGCTTCCACTCGCCCGTGGCCCCACCCGATCGGCGCCTGATCCACCACCGCCACCAACGCCGTGCCGGCGAAGAGAGCGGCACCGGACAGGCCCGACCACGCCGATGCGGAATCCGGTGCCGTGCCGGTCGCCTCCAGTACGTACCGACCGCGAAGCAGCGACGACCCCGGTTTGATCCGCCCCGTCACATGCTCGGTGTCGAGTTGGTTCCGGTCACCGCGCTGCACCTGGGGGAATCCGATGGTCTGGCCGTCGTCCCACGGGCGTAAGGTCGTGAATTCGCCCCAGCGGAGCGGGGCGGCGAAGACGTCCGGCGCGTTGTCCGGCAGGAGATCGGCGCGGGCCATCAGCAACGCCGCGTCGCACTGCGCGTCCTTGCGTCGCCACACGACATCGCAGGACACCTCCCCGGCCCCGCCGATCGCGATCGCGTCGGCAGTCGTGCCGCCCACGACGTGAGCGGACGTGAGGATCAGGCGCGGGCTCAGCAGATATCCGCTGCCCTGGCCGGTACCGAACACGGCGGCAACGCGCGAGCGGTGCGGGTGCATCAGCTGCCGCCGTCGTCGCCCGGATTCTCGTGCGTGAAGCCCGAGGTGCTGCCGCGGTCGGGGTTGCCGATCTCCAGCGCGCGGCCGGTCGTGGTGTCCCTGGCGCTCAGCGCCAGTTTCACGCGGTGCGTGTTCGTCCTGCCCAGCGACGCCTCCGCCCCCGCGGAGATCACCCAGGCCTTGACGCCGGCCTTGCCTGTGGTGTCCTCCCGCAACTCCACGGTGAACTCCAACTCGATGGTCTCCACCGTGAACCGTACGTTCCGGCCGGCGCCCCGGGCCGCAGCCTCGATCAACTCGTCGCGCAACGACTGTACAGCGCTGGCGAGTTCGATACCCGCCTGATCGGCGCCCATGGTTCCCCCGTCCGTCTCGCGGACGCCGAAGGCGGTCCGCGCTCCCCGGAAACCGAGGGTAGCCGCCGCCATTTGGCGTCGTCAGGCGATCAGAGAACTCCGGCCCGGCCGGCGGCGCACGCCGCGGACACGCGCGTGAGGGATCCACCGCGCGATCGTCCGGCGGATCGTCCCGGCTGCTGTACCGCCGGCCACGTCGATGCGCCGCGCCGATAGTCCGGAGACATGGTGGCGACCGTCGCGAATGGCGTGTCGTGCGCGCAACAACGTCAGCAACGGATCCTGACACGAGAGACGGCCGTCCATCGCCGCGCCATCAGCGAGCCGATCGGGTTTGCCGAGTTGTCGGCAGGCGCGGGCGAGGTCGGTGTGCAGGCGTTCGCGGGGCTCGGCGGTGGGGAACCGCCCTGGCGCCAAAGGGCGTCCGGCGTCGAGGGCCGCGCCGAGGCCGGCCGTTCGCTCGTCGGAGTGCGGGTCGCAGGACCGTCGCGGGCGTGGGTCCGGTGGATGGAGCGGATCGGGCGTCGTGCATGGTGTGTTCATGAATCGGTTCGTGGGTCGGGCGCGGCTCGAGTGGTGGGCCAATGGTTCGATGTGCCTGGGGATGTACGACATCGACATCACCGTCACGGTCGACGCGGTCGGCGGGTGGCGGGGAACCGGTCGCCATGTCGAGGGCCTCGGCACGACCGAACGTGAGGGCTGGGATTTCCTCATGGAGATGGATCCCCTCTTCTCCCTTGCGTTTCCCGGCGAGGATCGCGGCGGGATCGTGGTGCGAATCGTCGAGGCGGAGGACGGAGTCCTCACCTTCACGGAGGGGTCGGACGGGGACGGCTCCGTGAACCTCACCTTCGACCTCACCTGAGTCCGGCCCTGCGGCCGGGCTGCGGCGGCACGCCCACGGTCGGGGCGCGTTCGGTATTCCGCGCGCTCGGGGAGCGGGGGCGGAGCGCGTGGCCGACAGCGTCGGTCGGGAGGTCCGACACGGTGTCCCCGACGGCCGGATCGTGCGCGAGCACGGTCACGGCGACGATCGAGGCCCGCGCGTTCAGGCGTTCGCGAGGATGTCGAGGGTTCTCGTGTCGAGTTCGATTACCAGGTCGTCCGTGCGGGCTCTCTGCTCGGTGGCCAGGGCGAGTTCCCCGTCCCGGGCGAGGGCCTCCGGCGTCGCGGGGGCGAATCCTCGCGCGACGGCGCCGAGGGCGTGGCACATCGCCTGCGCTTCGGGGTCGGGATCGCCACCGAGTAACGCCTCGGTGCAGGCGGGGGCCGCGGCCAGGAAACCTTTGACCACGGGTCGGCGCGGGGCGGACCACCCGGGGTCTTCGGCGCCCTGGGCAGCGAAGGGCACCCGCCGTGTCGTCGGCGACCTATCGCAGCCTGCTGCGCACCCCCGGTGCCGCGGCCTTCTTCCTCACCGCCACCCTCGGCCGCATCGGCATCGCGACGACCGGACTGGGCATCGTCTGGCTGGTACACGGCCGAACCGGCTCCTATGCCACGGCCGGCCTGGTCACCGCCGGCTTCGCCGTCGCCGAGGCACTGCGGACCACAACTCGCCCGGTTGATCGACCACTTCGGCCAGACCCGGATACTGCCGCTGCTCCTGCTGGGCCACAGAGTCGCGGTGGGCGCGCTGCCGGTCCTGACCGACAGCGCTCGGCAACGGCCTGTGCTACCTGGCCGGACCGGCCCTGGTCGGCGCGGCCGACGCGGGCGGCCGGGCGGCACACGGCACGGCCTTGGCCGCGACGTTCGTGGTGGCCGGGGGACTGGCCTTCGCCGGGCAGCGCCGCACCGCGCCCGCGCCGGCCGGTGCCGCCGAACGTCGGCGCGCGGGCCGTTCGTCGGCGCGGCCGGGATACCAAATCCGGGCGCTTCGCCGTCGACATCCTGTCCGCTCGCCAGGAACACCTCGCGCTGCGCTTCGCGCCTCGGGGCGAGGACCACTTCGCCGGCCTGGACGTGATCCACGGAAGACACCGGGTACCGGTCGTCCCCGACGCGTTCGCGCATCCGGAGTGCGACGTCGAACGGCACTTTACGGCCGGCGACCACATCGTGGTGATCGGACGCGTGCTGGAGGTGTGCGAACGCGCCGGTGAACCCCTCGGGTTCCTCGGCGGCCGCTTCGGCGACATCGTCGACCGCGGTCACGAACGCGTCGACTGGCGCTTCCGAGCAAGCACCCCCCGGAAACCGCTCCGGCCCGGCCGGCAGCCTCGGTGGCGCACTCTCGCCGGCCACCGAGGCTGTCGGCGTGCCCCGACTCCGGCCCGAAGCCCCGCAGGAGGGGCATTCGCTTCGGCGGTCTACGACGGCGTGTCCGCCCCACCGCGCGACCGGGCGGCGTCGAATGTGCCGGCGGGGAGACCGAGTTCCCGCTCGGTGACGATGTATACGAGTTCGCGGGCCGCGGTGTGGTCCCACGGAGCGCGCATGACCGCCTGGATGCTCAGCCCGTCACACACCGCGAGGATACGGATCGCGCCGGACACCGGATCGGGCGCGCGAAAGGACCCCTCGGCGTTGCCGGCCTCGATCAGCGCGGCCAGTCTGCCGATTTCGGCGTTCATGAGTTCGGTCACCGCGGCGTGCAGTGCCGGGCGGGTGCGGCCGTTGTACCAGGCCCCCAACCACAGCGTGGCCATCCGTTCCCGGTCGCCGGTGACGTAGTCGTCCACGATTTCCAGCACCCGTCGCACCGGATCCGGGTCCGCCTCGGCGGCTGCGTAGACCCGGTCGATCTCCTGGCGCGCGGCGGCGTCGAACGCCTCGGCGAGCAACTCGTCCACCGACGGAAAGTAGTGGCTGACCAGGCTGTTGGCCACGCCCAGCCGTTCGGCGACCCGACGCAGCGTCAGTTGTTCGAGTCCGATCTCCAGCGCCATTCGGGTCGCCGTGGCGACGATCTCCGCGCGACGGTCCTGCGGCGATTTGCGCCGTGCTTTCGACTCGGGTCTTGACGTCATGCCGCACAGCATATTGAATCACCGCTCAACACTATTGAGCACATGCTCTACAGTGCGGCAGGCGCAAGCCTCGTCCGTCCGGAGGCTCCATGTCCACCACTCCCGCCAGACCCGACCCCGTCGACGAGTTCGGTCGGGTCGAAAGCCTCGGCATCGACCACGTCCCGCCGGCGGACCGGCGCGGTCGGCCGCGCGAGCTGCTCGCCGTGTGGGCTTCGTCGAACGTCAACTACCTGTGCCTGCTGCTCGGTGGGCTGCTCGTGCTGCTGGGCCTCGACGCGTGGCAGGGCATCGCGGTCGTCGTCGTGGGCACCTTGTTCTGGGGCCTGATCGGGCTGCTCGCGATCAGCGGGGTGTCCTCCGGTACCCCCAGCAGCGTGGTGACACGAAGCATGTTCGGCACCCGCGGGAACCGGGTGAACGTCGCGGTGTTCAACCTGCCCACCTTCATCGCCTACCAGGCCGTCAACCTGTCCGTCGGCGCGCTGGCCGGCTTCGCCCTCGCCGAGCGGATCGGCCTGTCGGCCGACCGGCCGCTGCGGATCGTCGTCGTCCTGGTCGTCGCCGCGGCCACCCTGTCCCTGAGCACCTACGGGCACGCCACCATCGTGCGCCTGAGCCCGTACTTCACGGCACTGCCGACCACCGTCATGACAGTCCTGGGCGCCTACGTACTCGCTCACGCCCACTGGGACTACTCACCCGAACCGTCGTTCGCGCCGACCGGATGGTCCCTGTGGGCCGTGGCCGTCTCGGGCGTCAGCCTCATCGCCGCCGCACCGTTGTCGTGGAGCATGAGCGCCGACTACGCGCGCTACCTCCCCGAGGACTCCTCCCGTCGCGCCGTTGCCCTGTATACCGCGTTGGGCGGGTTCATTCCCTCGGTCGCGCTCGGCGTGCTCGGCGTCCTCGCCGGAACCGCCGTCGACATGACCGACCCCAGACCTCCCTCCAGACGATCCTGCCCGGCTGGTTCCACCCACTGTTCCTTCTGGTCATCGTGCTCGGCTCGATCACCAACAACGTGATGACCATGTACAGTTCCGGCCTCTGCCTGCAAGCCGCCGGGTTCGCATGGCGCCGCTCCACCGCCGTGGTCGTCGACGGCCTGCTGGGCACCGCCCTCGCCTGCTACGCACTGTTCTACGCGGTATTGACGACCGTGCTCTACCCCCGACCACCCGCCCCACGCGAACGCCCGTCACCCCGCCGGCCCCGGAGAAAGCAGCGAAACCATGAACGAAATCCGTCGAGTGACAACCACGGCGGCGCCCCTGCCCGTGGCCACCCCGTGGTTCACGGCCACCCGTATCGACGAGGCGATCACACTCGTCACCGAGCCGCACGTGCACCCCCTGCTGCGGGCGAACACCTGGCACATCCGGGGCCGCGACCACGACCTGCTGATCGACACCGGGCTGGGAGTGGCGTCCCTGCGGAGCGCGCTCCCCGAGTTGGTCGGCACACACCGCGAGCCCGTCGTCGTACTCACCCACGCCCACCTGGACCACATGGGCTCCGCACACGAGTTCACCCAATGCTGGGCACACGACGCCGAACCGGTCGCCGAGGCGGGCCGCGGGTCGCTGGTCACCGACGAACTGGCGGGCATGGTCGGAATGTCCGCCCTCTACACGGACGACCTGCCGCCGTTGCTCGTCGGCGCGGTACCCGACGCCGACTACGACACCTCCACCTACCGGTTGCTCCCCACCGCCGTGACCAGGGCCCTGGCCGAGGGCGACGAGATCGACCTCGGCGACCGCGTGCTCCACGTACTGCACCTGCCCGGGCACAGCCCCGGAAGCATAGGACTCCACGACCGGGAAAACCGCATCCTCTTCTCCGGCGACGTCGTCTACGACGAGTTCCTCCTCGACGACCTCCTCGGAAGCGACGTCGCCGCCTACCGCTCCAGCATGCACCGACTCCTCGGGATGGACGTCGACGTCGTACACGCCGGACACGAGGGCAGCTTCGACGGCGCCCGCCTCCACGAACTGGTCGACGCCTACCTCTCGCCCCCGAGGTAGCGGGCGCGGCCGTCACGGGACGAATTCCGCGCAGCGGTGATGATCCCGTCCCGGGCGTCGGGCAGTCGGGCCGGCGTGCCGGCGGGCGCGACGTCCAGACCGGCGCGGCGGCGCCGACACAGGCGTTCGAGCGCCTGCACTCCCGGTTCCGCGCCGCGGAGCAGGGAGGGTCCGGAGCCGACGAAGCGCGAGCAGACGCCCACATGGGCATGGTGCACTTCGGTCAGGACCTGGACCAGGCGTCGGTGGGCGGGCCGCAGGGTGGCGGACTTCGTCGGTGCGGCCAGACCCCACTCGCGCAGGCACCGCACCAGGACCCGGTGATCGGCCGACCACAGGCCGGAGAACCCCGTTCGGCGGACATGCGGTGGGGCCATCGAGGGCCGGACGGTCTCGTGGTAGTCGTCGACGCCGAAGGACGCGGTGATCCGCAGGGCGGACGCACAGGCGCGCAGAAAGTGCGCGGCGCTGTCCAGGCCGTGGGCCGTCTCGGCGGGCGAAGGGGCGTTCAGGGCGTGTCGCAGAGCGATGACGGTGGCCTGGGTGAGGGTGAAGAACAGTCGGTGCCCCTGGATCCAGCGAAGTGGTTGCTGACCGGGCCGCCCTGCGACGCCATGTGGGTGGCCGACCGACGCAGCCTGACCGCGGCCATGGACATCCGCCCGGACTTCCTGCGCAACCAGGCCAGCGACTCGGGCCACGTCACCGACTTCCGGGACTGGCAGGTGCCGCTCATGCACCCCTTCCGGGCCTTGAAACTGTGGTTCGTCCTGCGCACCCACGGCATCGAGGGCCTGCGCACGCACATCCGCGAACAGCTCTCGCTCGCCGCTTTGTTCGCCGACCTGGTCCGGGACAGCCCCGGCTTCGAACTCGTCTCGCACACACTCGGACTGGTGTGCTTCCGCCTCGAAGGCGAAAACACGCGCACCGAACGTCTGCGCACGGACCTGGACGCCACCCGGCGAATCCTGCTCACTCCCACCACCGTCGACGGCCGCTACGTCCTGCGCGCCGCCCTGGGCTCACGTCTGGCCTCGCAGACCTCGGTACGCGACGCCTGGGCCTTGGTGCGCGAGGTCGCCGCCGCGATCCCCGACGACCGCCCCGACTCGCCCGAAGCGTCGGCTGCGATGACGACGATCTCGTCGGGCACCCGGTGACCACGAACGCGTCCACACGCCGCCACCGCCTACGCACCCACACCATCACCACACGGACGACACCCACCGGAGAACATCGTGCTCGGGCATGACAAGGGGGCGGCGGCGGGCGAACGCTGGTTCGACTACGCGGCGGCGCACCCGCATTCCAGCATGGAGATCGGCGGGGTGGCCTTGGTCGCCGGCCCCACACCTTCGACCCTCGAACTGCACGCGCTGATCGACCTGGCCCGCGCCGCCCACCCGCCACTGTGCGACCGGGCCCGCCCGCCCGGCGCGAACGCGCGCGGCCCGGCCGAGCCCACCGACCACTTCGACGAAGTGGTGCTGCCCACCCACGGCGGCGACGTTGCGCTGCACGCGGGGATCGAGCGCGTGTGCGCCCGGCCACTCACGGACGTCACCTGGGGTGTGACCCTGCTGCACGGCCACCGGGACAACGAGTTCGCCCTGCTCCTGCGCGCTCACCACGGCCTCCTCGACGGCATGTCGCTGATCGGGGTCATGCTCGCCGCGCTGGGGGAAGCCGGCCTTCCGCGCCGCCGCACACCCCCCGGGTCGTCGCCCTCCTGGACACCCGGCCGGATGCGTGCCCTGCTGGGCGCGGCAGCCGACATCGCGCTGCCGGCGCGCTCGATCACCCTCGGCCCCGCACGCGTCCAGGCACCGACCGGCCCACCACGTCGGCGCTGGGTCCACACCCCGCTGCCTCGGCTGAAGGCCATCGCGCGCGCGAGCCGCACCAGCCTCAACGACGTCTACCTGGCCGCCCTCGCCGGCGCCCTGCGACCGTGGCTGCCCGACGACACCCGCGGCACCGTACGGGCGATGGTCCCCCTCGACGCCCGGCGACGCGACACGAGCAACGCGGTGGGCAATTTCCACCGTGGCGTCCCCGTCGTCCTGCCCTGCCGGCTGCCCACCGCCGGCGAGCGATTGGCCGCCACTCACCTGGCCACCGCGAACATCCGAATCGACCGCCTGGACCCGGACGCGGACGCCCTGTTCGAGACCCTGCCGACCCGTTGGCACGGTCGGGTCCTGGCACGGGCCCTGCACCCGCGACGCATCACCCTGGTCGCCACCCATGTCCCCGGCCCCGCACGCCCCCTCGAACTCCACGGTCATCACATTCACACCCTGTTGCCGCTCATGTTCCTGCCCCCGGGCCACCACTTGTCCGTCTGCCTGGCCGAATACGCCGGAACCGCGCACCTGGCCGTGATCGCCGACCCGAGCCTGCCCGACGTCGACGAACTCCCCGTCCACTGGCTCGCCGAACTCGACGCACTCGAAGCCGCCGTCGACCCCGACCACCCCGACACCACTCCCGCATATAAGCCCGGACGGACCGGCGACCCGTTGCCTGCCCGCCCGACGCCGACCACGACACCGTGACGCCGCCTCGGTCCGGACCCGCGGGGTCGCAGTCCGTATGACGAGCTGGTACAGCTGGACCAACGGTACGGGCGCCTCCCGATGGCGCGTCGCCTACAAGGGCTCCGGCACGGGCAAGCTTGCCATGCCGGCCCTCGCGAACAGATACCGGGAACTCGACGACGGCTCCGACAAGTGGTTCTACTCCCGGCAGGAGCCCGCCGTCGGCCACCTCGCCATCGGCACGGAACCCACGTACAACGACCACTGCGAGGAGTACAGGCACCGGTTCTACCAGGGCCTGCGCTCGGAACACCGGTTCTCCGGACAGGTCGGCTCGAAACTCGGTGGCGTCGGCGCGATCCGATAGGGATGTCGCATGACGCATTCCGCGAACAGGGTGGACGACTACCGCACCGACAGCACGCTGCGACGCTTGATTCGCTGCGGCGAGGACGGGCTCATGCCCGTCCTCGCCGGCATCGAGTCCACCGCCGGCTACCTCACCCGCACGTGGGATCCGCCGGTGGGCACGGGCACGGGTGGTCCTCCGGTGGTCCTGGAGGGGCTGTGGGTCCGCTGCATCGGGCGGATCGGCGTGCTCGCGCTCCGTGCGGCCACACCCGCCGTCCGGCCCGAACGCCGCGAACGGCTCCTCACGCTGCTGGAGTCGTGGGCGGATACGGTCTTCGCCGACCCCGGAGCGCGCCTGCGCATCGGTCGGGTCCGCGAGGGTGTCGGCGCGCGCGACGAGCGTGGGGCGACGGTGGTGGTCGGACCGCCCTACGGCCGCCGTCTCGCGCTCGAACTGCGGACCGGTGACGCCCAGCCGCCCGGCCTGGGCGTTCTGGAGGACGCGGCCGAGCCTTCACGCGGCTGGGGCACCGCACAGCAGTTGCACCGGTTGGTGCATCTCGTGCGCACCCGGGGTCCGATGCCGTGGGACCCCGCCGCGGTGGACGAACTGAGCCGGGCCACCGGGCTCTCCCGCCCCGGCGCCGCAATGCTCTTGGCCGGTAGTCCGGGCGACTTCGACCAAGTGGCCGCGCGGTCCGCGAACCACGAACGCCGGGTCATGTCGCTCAAGGTCGCCGAATGCGAGATCGGATTCGGGGAGTTGGGGTCGCTGCCCGCGCAGGCACAGCTGGAGGTGTTCGCCGACGTCCTGCCGGACGACCCCGAGTCACTGTGGGAGCCCACCGGCCCCCGCGACCTCGCGGGCCGCATCGCCGCCGCGTGGCAGGCCGCATACGGCAAGCACGTCGCCATTCCGCACGAGACCCTGGTACACGTGGGGGGTCTGGGTGGCAGGACGGCGGCGGCCACCCTGTGCGCGGCGTTCGCGAGCCCCGGCGACGAACCGATGCTGACCACCGACCTGGATCTTCCCCTGCGCGACAGCCACAACGGCGTACGCCCCGCGGACCAGTCGAAATCCTTGGACATGCACTGCCTGATCGAGGACATCGCGAACCTCGTCCCGGTGTTGTACGCCGAGCTGCCGGCCGGCGACCCGGTCCGATCCGGCATCCCCGCGGTGATCGCGGCTCTTCGGGAGCGGCTCGAACACCCCGGCGTGCTTTTGTACGAGAGCGCGGACTTCGACGAATCCGTGGTCATGATGGACGGGTTGGAGCAGTTGTTCGGGACGACGCCTTACGAGGGCCCCGAGCCCTTCCAGCGTCCGTCCGTCGACGACGGGCTCACCGTGGCTTTCCTCAACCCGGCGGAGAAGTACACCAATTGGACTCCGAGGCCGACGGCCTACTTCCGACCGGCCCACCTCGGCGACGATGCCCGTTCGCAGGTTTTGCGCCGGCTCGGTTCGAACAGGGTCACCGGCGTCGTGGCGGTCGACCGCATACGCGGCACCTACTTCGACGCCATCGCGGAGCGGGTCGCCTCCGACGCCCTGCCCCCTGGCCGGTACGAGGCGAATCCCGGCGCGTCCGCGCCGGACCTGGTTGCACAGGTCGCCGAGGAACTGGGCCTGGACGCCGACGCGGCCACGCTGTACCTGCAACTCCTCGTGCTGGAGGCGCCCACCGACGCCCATACCCGGCGCTGGAACCAGTGGGGCCCGGCTCGCCATCGCAAGGCACGGGCCGCGCTGGCCGACACCGACCTCGTCGTCCAGGACAAGCGCACCCGTGCCGGACGCACCCTCTTCCTGCCCGGCGCATGGGTGGGGGCCGCGACGGGGGCGATTCCGCTGATGGAGGAATGGAAGGCACACCTTCTCGGGGTCAACCTCACTCCGGGGGGCCACGTGATCACCTCCCGGCCCACGGTAGAACGCACCCTGCCCGATCTGTTCGCCCATGCCTGGTCCCTGACCCGCTCCGGGGAAGGCCCGAAGCCGTCGATCCGCTGATCGGCGAGCCGGGTGCGGAGCTCACCGGGGCTGAGCGGGCGAGGAAGTGCGGCTTTCCGATGCCGTAGTCCCGTGAGAACTCGTGGACGAGAGGTCCGGTGGCGTCGACCGGGGCCACGATGTCACCGGCCGGGGGATTGTCCGGCGCGGGGGAGAGGTGCCGTGTGCGGGCGGGTGTTCGCGGATCGATCGGGACGACGCCACCGCCCGCGGGCCACGGGCCAGGGGATTCGGGGGCCGGCCCCGACCACGCCCAGGACGGTGGACGCCGGCACGTATCCGAAGTGGCGTGAGTCGTGGGAACGCGGCGCGTCCCCGCGCACCACCAGCGAACCCGCGGGCACGACACCGTCGTTCGGGGCGCGTACGACGTCGCGCATCTCGACCGGTACGGGATCGCCGGGCACCGCCGCGACCCGTTTGACCAGCCAGCGCGGATCCCGATCCGCGCCCAGGGCGGCGGTCGGGTTGCGGAACACGACGACGTCCCCCCGACGTACCGGCGCGGCGCAGTCGACCAGCACGCGGTCGCCGTCGGCGAACGTCGGCGCCATGCTCGTGCCGGTCACCCGGACGAGTGCGAGGCGCGAGCGCAACGCGCGTGCTCCGGCCAGCACCAGGATCACCGTCGCGACAACGGCCGACCCCACCATGCCGCCGGGCGCCGCCCGCGCGCTCGTCGTCTCGCGCCGGCTTCCGGTCACCGCGTCTCCTCGACGATCGTCGGCCCCGCGTGGCCCGCGTATCCGGCGGCCTGGAGCGCGAACAGCCGGGCGTAGTGCCCGTCGGGCAATGCCATCAGCTCGTCGTGGCGTCCCGATTCGACGATGCGGCCGTTGTCGAGCACCGCGATCGTGTCGGCGTCGCGCAGTGCGCCGAGGCGGTGCGACACGAGCAGGCTCGTTCGCCCCCGACGATGCCGGCGCAGCGTGCGGTGTACCCGATGTTCGGCCTCCGGGTCCAGGCCCGCGCTCGGTTCGTCGAGGATGAGCAGGTCGGTGTCTCGGCGCATCAGCGAGCGGGCCAGCGCGACCCGCTGCCACTGTCCGCCCGAAAGCGTGACGCCGCCCCTGGCGTCGTCCTCGTCGCGATGGACGCGGCTGAGCTGGGTGTCGTATCCGTCGGGAAGGCGCGCGAGGTCGGCGTCGATGCCGGCGAGGTTCGCGCTCTCGCGCACCCGTGCCCGGTCCTCGCGGTGCGCGACGTCGCCGACGCCGATGTTCTCGGCGGCGGTCAGGTCGTACGCCATGTAGTCCTGGAAGGTCGCGCCGACACGGCGGCGCAGTTCGACCACGCTCATCGTGCGGATGTCGACACCGTCCCAGCGGATCGTGCCGCGTTCGGGGTCGTAGAACCGACACAGCAGTTTGATCAGCGTGCTCTTGCCGGCGCCGTTGCGCCCCACCAGACCGATCGTGTGGCCGGCCGGCACGACGAGATCGACGCCGCGCAGCACCCACGGCCCGTCGGCGTCGTAGCGGAACCACACATCGCGGAACTCGATGCGATCGCGCAGGGCCGGTACCGGATCGGCGCCTCCGGGCAGGTCGTCGGGCGTGTCCATGAGCGCGAGGTAGTGGCCGAGGAGGCGCACTCCCGACGCGGCCAGGCCCGCCTGCATGACCACGCCGGTGAACGCGCCCTGCACGCCCGCCGACGCGGCGACGAAGAGCGTCACGTCCCCGACGCCGAATCGGCCGTCGGCGGCGCCGATCACGACGACGACCATGCCCAGACCCGCGACGAGCGCGTTCAGGGCGGCGAATCCCGATTGCACGAGCGCGGTGCGACGCGCGACCGCGAGTTCGGCGTCGGTGGCGTCGGCGAGTGCGCGCACCAGCCGCGCGTGCAGGAAACCGCCGAGTCCGAACAGCCGGATCTCCTTGGCCGCGCGCGGGTCGATCAGCAGGGATCGGTAGAACAACCGCCGGCGTTGGCGCCCGGACGTCATCTCCCAGACCGCGACCTGGCGCCGTGCCATGGACAGACGTGCCAGGAGCGCGGCGCCGCCGCAGAGCAGGAGCAGCCCCACCATCGGCGGCCACACCGCGAAGAGCACGCCGACGAACGCGCCCAGGGACGCGACCGAGCGCAACACCTCCTGCGTGAACATGGTGATGTTGTGCGGCGCGTCCTGCGATGCCTGCTGCGCGAGCCGCAGGCGATCATGGAACGCGGGGTCCTCGAACCGGCGCAGGCCCCGGAACTCGTCGACCTTGGCGAACAGGTCGCGCTCGACCGTCGCCACCAGTCTGCGTCGCACCAACTCATTGAGATAGCCGGTGAGTTGGACGAGTACCGTCGCGACCGCGCCGATCCCCGCCACCGCGACGGCGAGCGCGACGACACGGCCCTTGTCGATGTGATCGCCGCGCGCGAGTTCGTCGAACAAGAGCTTGGTGAGCCACGCGGCAGCGGCCGGCAGCACGCCGACCGCCACCGTCGCGGCGAACATGAGCGTGGCCCCGACCGGCGCCGCCCGAAACTGGAGGGTCAACGCGACTTTCGCCGCTCGGGGCCGCAGTCGGGCCGCCGGTGACGTGTCACCCTCGCCGGTCCCGGCCGAGGTCGACATCAGCGGGGGAAGCCGGTTCGTACGCAGGTGCCCGGGCGGTCGTGGCGGTCCTCGACGCCGCCCCGACACGCGCATGCCCGGACCATGCCCATGACGCACACGCCGGCCGGCTCCCGTCCCGAGACCAGTCCCGGGAGCCGATCGAACCTTGCCACGATCGCCCTCATCGTGCCGCCTTCAGCAGGGGAAGCGGGTCGGGAGGCAGCGGTCCCAGCAGTCGTAGCGATACTCGTAGCCGTCGACACACGCACACGTTTGGCCCATGTCGTCGTAGCAGGCGCCTGCCTGCCCCCGGCCGAGGGCGAGTTCCAGGAGCCGGTCACCGAGTCTTGCGATGGTGCCCTTCATCGTGAACCTCCGAAGTCCGTCGTCCAGTGGATCGGCGTTGCTGCGCCGATCGTCATCGGGGACGTGCCCGAACGGTCGTTCCGAAAAGCGATCACGCCGATTTCAGCACCCAGGGTTTCGATCACGCGTTCATCGCGGACCTTCCGGCACGGGTGGAACCGGGAAAGCCGTCGAGCGCCTTCACCGGAACGAGACGTTAGGGCGTGCGGTCGACGGACCGCAATAGTGTCGTCCAACGTGTGCTCGCCGATGCCCACTCGGCGCGGGCCGCGTACCGGCGCCGCCCGCCCGGTACCCCGGAGCGGAACGGTTCATGCCGTGAACACGCCTGACACACAACGAAGTTGCCGTATCGCAGGCCGCCTCGGGCGGCGCGCGGACACGGCGTTCGCCGGCTCTGTCGCGAACGCCGGCAACGCGTTACATTGCCTCGATCGGTCGGTCCGGTGGAGGGAAGCGAGGGCGATCGATGGGATACGCGTTACTCGCGTGCCGCGTGCTCCTGGGCCTCGTCCTGGTGGCCTCCGCAGGCGGAAAACTACGTGGTGGCGAGGCATTTCGCGCTTTCGTCGAGGCCACGAGGGAACTGGGAGCGCCGGCCCGGCGGGCGCGCTCGATCGCGATCGCCGTGGTCGTGGGCGAGATCGCCGCGGCACTGTCGCTCGCGGCACCACCGAACGGATTCGTGGGATTCGCCCTCGCCCTGCCGCTGTTGACGGCCTTCACGATCGCCATCCTCGGCGCGCTGCGCCGGGGAACGAACGCGTCGTGCGCGTGCTTCGGCGCGTCCGCGACGCCGATCGGCCGCCGGCACGTGGTGCGCAACGCCGTGCTGATCACGGTCGCCGGAACCGGACTGGCCCTCGGCGCGGCCGGAGCGTCGAACCCGACGCACCTCGCCGGCGCCCTGACGGCGGTGTCGTGCGCGGTGATCGGAGCACTCGTACTGATCTCCACCGACGAACTGGCCGAACTGTTCGATCTCGGTTCCGCCCCTGGCCCCATCGGGAGGTAACGCCATGCCGTTCCTGATCGCCGCCGTCGTGGTCCTCACGGTGTTGTGCCTGCTGAATCTGCTGCTGACCTTCGGGATCGTCCGCAAACTCCGCGCACAGCGCGATCATTCGCGCCCCGGGGCCGCGGATCTCCTGCTGTCCGTCGGTTCGACCGTGCCGCACTTCTCCGCGGTGACCACGACCGGTGAGACGATCACGCGAGAAGGCCTGGGCGAAACGTTGTTCGGGTTCTTCTCGCCGAACTGTCGCGCGTGTACCGAGCGTTTGCCGCGGTTCGTCGAGACGGCCCGACGCGAGAGCGGTCGCAGCGTGCTCGCCGTGCTGCACGGTGACGTCGCGACGACCCGCGCACAGGTGGCGGCCCTTCGCGACATCGCTCGCGTCGTGGTCGAGGCGTCGCCCGAACGCCCGCTGGGTACCGCCTTCGCGATCACGGGGTATCCGGCGTTCGGCGTGATCGACGCGCACGGGACGGTGACCGCGACGGGCCTCGACCCCGAACGACTCACCGCGCCCGCCCGCACGACGACCTGACCGGACCCGCCCCCCGACGCCCGATCCCGGGGCAGCGGTACCCCCGGGGGACGGGCCCGGGATCCGACATGACGAGAGGCCACCGAACGCCCTGCGATCGCTCCCAGTGCCGCGATCGTGTCCCGGGCGGTGTCGTCCGGGTCACTTGTCGTGCACGAACCCCCAGTAGTCGGCGACGATCGAGTCGAGTTGGCGGGCGGCCTCGAGGATGTCCTCGGGGTCCTCGCCGTGCTCCAGCCCGTAGGCGATCGTCTCGGCGGACTTGTCGACGAACTCCGGGGCAGGTTCGCTTCCCCACCACTCCATGTACTCGATGAGCGGTACCGGTATGTTGCCCAACTTGCGCCCCGCGGCGGCGATTCGGCCGTAGAGCGGACACCAGACGGCCAGGTCGCTGTGCACGTACAGCGCCACCCCGCCGGGCTTGCCGAGCATGCCCGGCGCGATCAGACTGCCGACGGCGCGGGCCAGGCGTCCGCTGGTGGAGACGGAGAATTCCTCGGGCCGCAGGTCGACCGACCGAGCCGCCTCGGCCAGCAACAGGCGTGCCTGCGCCAGAGTTTGCACGACGAGGGCGAAGAGGTTCAACGGCGCGTCGTCGTGGTGGCGCGCGACCAGGAGCCCGTAGGTGACCAGTTCGGCCTCCTGGCAGTTGAACTCCGCGATCACCAGGCGCTGGAGCAGTTCCCGGTCCACGTCTCCGGCGCGTACGCGTGCGACGGTCTCGTTGCCCTCGATGCACCGTTCGACATCGGGTCGCATGGTTTCGATCAGCTGCTCGACACTCATCATGGTCCTTTCTGAGGCCGGTGCCCGGCGAGGTCGCCTTCTCGGGAGTTTTGAAATCGAAAAGAGCCGCCGATGGCCGGTCCATGGATCGATTCCCGAACCGATCTTCGGACCGGTCCGCCGATGGCGGTCTCCTGTGCCGGGGCGGCTACCCGGCCGCATCGATACCAATCGAACCCCGGTTGCCCGAGTGTGGGAATTCGATATCGACAGGACGGGTTCCGGTTTCGCCCCGACGCGACGCCCCCGGGGCGGACCCGCCATGTTTCGCACGCCACGGATGGGTCGAAATCCGCAGGTCGGGGTGCTGGCGGATGGATCGACTCCGGGAAAGTTGGATACACCACCGCGGCTGCTCTCGATATTCGATCACATATTTCTCGAAGCGTGCCGCCGGCGTGATTCCGATGATCGAAACCAAGAAATACGACACGCAGGTGAAGGGAGTGGCCGGAGAATCACCAGAGCCGTTTCCACGGATGGATCCCAAGGATTTCCGGACAATATTCGCCGGCAATGCATCGAGTCATGGAAAACGGTGAAGACGTTTCAGCGACCCTCCACCAAAAGACGGGAATCCCCCATGTCAGCCCCCGACCGGGACGACACCTCGCGCGCGCGCCATGTGGCCGTGGTGCGGGAGATCAACGATGTGCACACCGACTATCCGCGCGAGGCGACCGTGCACGAACTGTTCGCCCGCCAGGCGCAGCGCACCCCGGACGCACCCGCGATCGTGCGCGGCGACCGTCGCCTGACCTATCGCGAACTGCGCTCGGACGTGGAGCGGTTGGCCGACCGGCTGGTCGCCGAGGGCGTACGGCCGGGCGACGTGGTGGCGGTGGTACTGCCGCGGTCGATCGAGTGCGTCACCGCGGTCCTGGGCGTGCTCAGCGCCGGCGCGGCCTACCTGCCCCTGGATCCGGACTACCCCGAACGCCGCTTGACCCAGACGCTCACCGACGCCGAGGTGCGGGTCGCGATCAGTGACGAGCGCCACCGCGCGTCGCTGGACGACCTGGCCGAGGGCCCGGCCGTGGTGGACGTACACGATCTGCCGGAGTCCACGGGCGCCGCGCGTTCGGTCCGGGTCGGCCCCGACGACCCCGCCTACGTCATCTACACGTCCGGCTCCACCGGCGAGCCCAAGGGCGTGGTCGTCTCGCACCGGGGTCAGGTGCGGCTGGTGCGCGAGGGCGACCCGCGCCTGCGCCTGTCGTCGCGCGACGTGCTGTTGGCCACCACCAATCCGACGTTCGACGTCTCCTGTTTCGAGATGTTCGCCGCCCTGCTCAACGGGGCGTGCCTGGTCGTGGCGGAGGTCGACGCGCTCCTGGCGGCCGACTCGCTGGCGGAGGTGTTGCGCGCGGAGCACGTGACGGTCATGTGGCTGAGCGCGGGGCTGTTCCACCAGATGGCCATGGTGCGCCCGGCGATGTTCTCCGGTCTGCGCATGCTGATCGCGGGCGGGGATGCGCTCTCGCCGGAAGCGGTGCGTCAGGTCCTGGCCGAGGGCCCTCCCGGGGCGCTGCTCAACGGCTACGGGCCCACCGAGAACGCGTCGCTGTCCACCGTGCACGAGATCACCGAACTCGCCCCGGACGCCCGGACGGTGCCGATCGGCACGCCGGTCGCCAACTCCACCGCGTACGTGCTCACCTCCGACGGCGAACTCGCCGACGCGGGCGAGAGCGGCGAACTGTGGGTCGGCGGCGACGGCGTGGCCCTGGAATACCTCGGCAGGCCGAAGGCGACCGAGGACCACTTCGTGAACGATCCCTTCACCCCGGACGCCACCGGGCGGCTGTACCGCACCGGCGACCTGGCCCGGTGGCGCGAGGACGGTGTCCTGGAATTCCTCGGACGGCGCGACCGCCAGGTCAAGGTCCGCGGCTACCGGATCGAACTCGACGAGATCGAGGCGCACCTGACCAAGCACGACCACGTACGCGAGGCGGCGGCGGTCGCCTCGCACGAAGGCGACCGGGAATCGCTGATCGCCTGGGTCACCGCCGCCGAGGACGCCGACGCCGGCGAACTGCCCGGGGAATTGCGCGACTACCTGCGCGACCGGCTGCCCGAGTACATGGTGCCGCGGCCCATCCTGGTGCGCTCCTCGCTGCCGCTGGCCGACTCGGGCAAGCTCGACCGGCGGCGGCTGCTGCGCGAGGCGCAGGAGCGGGCCGAGGCCGACACCGCCGAGGGCCCCGATCCGCGCACACCCGTGGAAAAGACGACGGCCGAGGTGTGGTCGGAGGTCGTCGGGGTCGAGACCATCGGCCGCGACACGGACTTCTTCGCCCTGGGCGGGAACTCGCTCCAGGCGACCCGCGTCGCGGCGGCCTGTCGTGCCCGTTTCGACCTCGATCCCGGGCACAGCCGGTTCCTGATCCGCGTCCTGCTCGACAACCCGACACTGGGCGCGTTCGCCGCCCGTGTCGCGTCACTGATCGAGGACCCGGGCCAGGACACCGCCGAGGACGCGGTGGACTTCGAGGCCGAGGCGCGGTTGGACCCCGAGCGGCGTTTTCCCTCCGCGCAGGAACCGCCCACCACCGGCCGACTGGTGTTCCTCACCGGCTCCACCGGGTTCCTGGGCACCTACCTGCTCGACGCCCTTCTCGACGACGGACTCGCCGAGAAGGTCGTGTGCCTGGTCCGGGCACCGAACGAAGACCGGGGCCGGCGCCGACTGGCCGCGCGCATGCGTCGCTACGGGCTCGACCCCACACGCCTGGACGAACGCGTCACCCTCGTGCTCGGCGACCTGAAGCAGCCGCGGTTCGGCCTCGACGAGGCCGCGTTCGACGCGCTGAGCGAGTCGGTCGACACGATCCTGCACGCCGGTTCGCAGGTGAACTTCGCCTACCCCTACGCCGCACTGCGCGAGAGCAACGTGGGCGGCACCCGCACCGTGCTGGACCTCGCCTCGCGCGGCACCGCCAAGATCCTGCACTACGTGTCCACCATCGCGGTGATCGCCGGCTTCGGCGTCTCCGGCGTCGACCGGGTGGAGGAGGACGAACCGCTGCGCTTCGGCGACCGGATCTCGCTGGGCTACCCCGAGAGCAAGTGGGTGGCCGAGCGGCTGGTGGCACAGGCCGCGCAACAGGGCCTCGCGACGGCCGTGTACCGACCCTACGAGATCACCGGGACCACCGACGAAGGCATCTGGAACACCGACACGATGATGTGCGCGCTGTTTCGCAGCATCGCCGAGACGGGCCTGGCCCCCGACATCCCGCTGCCGCTGGACTTCGTACCCGTCGACTACACCGCCCGGGCCATCGTGCACATCCTGGCCCGACAGGCCGCGTGGGGACACGCCTACAACATCGCCAACCCGCATGACGCGCGGCTGGGAGCGTTGGTGGAGCGGCTGCGCGCGATGGGCTACCCCATTCGCACCGTCTCCTACGACGAATGGGTCTCGTACATGGCGGCCCTGACCGCACGCGATCCCGACCAGCCGATGGCGCCGTTCATGCCGATGTTCCTGGAGTCCGCGCACGACGCGGACATCTCGGTGAAGGAGATGTACTTCGCCGGCACCTTCCCGGACTTCGGCCGCGCCAATCTCGACGAGGCCCTGGCCGACTCCGGATTGACCTGCCCTCCGGTCGACGCCGACCTGCTGGACATGTATCTGCGCTACTTCGTCTCGTCCGGCTTCCTGCAGCCGCCCGACCACCCGGATCGACCGCACGCGCGCTGACCGCATCCAACACAGGGAGAAGAACATGCGCATCGCCGTCATCGGCGCGGGCATCGCCGGGTTGACCGCCGCCTGGCTGCTCGACGAGGAACATCGAGTCACCGTCCACGAGGCCGCCGACCGGGTCGGCGGCAACATCCACACGATCCCCGTCAAGGGCGCCGGCGACGGCGCCCTGCCCGTCGACCTCGGCGCCCAACTGCTTTCCCCCACCGCATACCCCTGTCACACCGCCCTGCGCCGGGCCCTGGGGCTGGCGGCCGACCACACCCTGAACGTCCCGATGACCGCCACGTTCGCACGGGCGGGACACGCGACACCGACGTTGGTCACCGCGGACTCCCCGGCGGACGGGGCCACCGGCCGTACCCCGGTGGGCGGCCCGGCCGCGGCGACGTTCGCGACACTGCTCGCCGACGTGGTCCGCCTGGACGCCGAGAACGGCCCCGTCACCACCACCGTCGCCGAACTGGCCGCCACACTGCCGCCCGACGAGGTACGGGGCACCTTCCTGGCATGGTGCGCCTCCCTCGTCGGCTGCACACTCGACCAGGCCGCCGAGATGCCCGCCCGGGCGCTCGCCGTCTGGACCACCGGAGCCTCCCCCGAACACCCCGACGCCGCACCCGTGTGGCATCTGCTCGCCACCGGACTGGGGGAGGTCGCCGGCCGGATCGCCGCCTCGCTCCACACCGCCGTCCGCGTCGGCACGCCCGCGCACTCGATCGAGATCCGGGACGGCCGGCCGCACGTACGCGACGCGACCGCAACCACCGGCTACGACGCGGTCGTCGTCGCGACGCAGGCCCCGCAAGCCCGGGACCTGCTCCGCGGCTGCCCCGATCTCCAGGCCCCGGCAACCCACTTGGCGTCGTACGAGTACGTCCCCACGACCGTGGTCCTGCACCGCGACCCCGTCCACATGCCGCCCGACCGGGCGCACTGGTCCACCACCTGCGTCACCGTGGACGATCCGTGGGCCGAGAGCACGGTGTGGCTGGGTCCGGTCCTGGGCGCCGACATCTTCAAAAGTTGGGTCACCCACCGCGACGAGCCGCACGACGTCATCGCCCGCGCCGAATACCGACAACTGCGCCCCACCGTCGCCGGATCGTTGGCGACCCACGCGCTCGGGGTCCATCAGGGCCGCCACGGCGTGTACTTCGCGGGAAGCCACCTCGCGACCGCCGACAGCCAGGAGGGAGCGGTGCGCTCGGCGATCGACGCGGTGTGCCCACTGATCTCCACCGCAGGTCGGTACGCCCTGCTCACCGCCGGTGCCGCCCGACACTGACCGGCCCTCCCGCGCGGCGCCGACGCGGCGTCGACGCGCGGGCCCGGCGGCGGTGGACGCCACCGGGCCCGCGCACATCCCCAGGAATCCCACCATGGCCCTCAAGACCGCCGCCCGTATCTCCACCATCTCCTACGACATCCGCGGCCCGCTGGCCGCTCTCGCCGACGAACTCGAGGCGGAGGGGCGCGACATCATCCGCCTCCACCTGGGCGACCCGGCGGAACACGGCGTCGCCGCGCCGGCGGCCGTGCTCGACGCCGTGCGGCGCAACCTCGACGCCTCGTGCGGATACGCCCACTCCCAGGGCATACCGCAGGCCCGAGACGCGGTCACCGCCTACTACCGGGACCGCGGAATCGACGACATCGACCCCGACGACGTCACCCTCGGCAACGGCGTCTCGGAACTCGTCCAGGTCGCCCTGCACGCCCTGCTCGACCCCGGCGACCAAGTCCTGCTGCCGGCCCCGGGATACCCGCTGTGGGCCGCGGCCGTGACCCTGGCCGGCGGAACACCGGTGCACTACCGCTGTGACGAGAACGCCGACTGGATCCCCGACCTCGCCGACCTGAGCGCCCGGACCGGACCACGGACGGTGGCGCTCGTCGTCAACTCGCCCCACAACCCCACCGGCGCGGTGTGGCCCGCCCCCGTGCTCCACGCCATGGTCGAACACGCCCGCGCACACGGCCTGACGCTGCTGTCCGACGAGATCTACGCCCACATCCTCTACGACGCCCCGCACACCGTCCTCGCCGGCCTCGCGCCCGACCTGGCCTGCCTCACCTTCGGCGGCCTGTCCAAGACCCATCGGGTGCCCGGATTCCGCGTCGGCTGGATGCTGCTCACCGGTCCACGCCGACACACCGCCGAATACGCGCGCGCACTCCACCTGATCGCGTCGCTGCGCCTGTGCCCCAACGTACCCGCGCAACACGCGATCGTGCCCGCCCTGCGCGACATCGAGCAGACCGCGAGGGAGTTGACCGGGCCCGGCGGTGTGCTGCGCGAACGACACCGGAGCGCGTGGCGGGCGCTGCGCGGGCTGCCCGACGTCGGCTGCGTCCGGCCACGAGGGGCGTTCTACCTCTTCCCCCGCCTGCCGCCGGGCCGCCGAGACGGGCCGTTCGCCCGCGAACTCCTGCGCACGCAAGGGGTGTTGGTCGCCCCCGGCAGCGGCCTGCACCACCCGAAGGGCGACCACATCCGCTTGACGAGCCTGGCCGAACCCGCCCGCTTCGCCGAAGCCGTCACCCGGATCGGCCTCCACCTCGCCTCCCCGAACGGACCGCCGACAACCCGCTCGTCCCACCGGTAGGACGCTCCGCCGTACGAGCGTTCGACTTCGTGATCACCGCGACCGGCGCGTGGGTGATGCCGGCGCTGAACCCGTACGGGCAGTCCGGGTTCGTGGAACTGGCCGCTGGGGCGGCATGCGGAACATCACACCCCTCACGCCCCGGACCCACGTTCCCCAGGGCGAAAACGCCTTCGTACCGACGTCGCTCGGCGACCGACAAGATCCCGAGACGCAACCGGAGCGGCGGATGAGCGTCCACGCTAACCAGACACGAACCCGCCGGCCGACATCGAGAGACCCGCCGAGGCCCGACCGACGGACACGCCGAAACAATGCCCGGCCGTCCGACCCCGATCGTCGACCGCACCGGTCGAAGGCCTCGGTCATGTTCGGTCGGCGTGGAAGACGGGGGCTTCGCTACGCTGGGTGTCTGAATGATCCCACAAGGTAAGGGGAGTCTCTTGGTCGAGCGTTTTCACCCGCTCGCTCCGCGCGAGCGGCAGGCCATTGTCGATCTGTTGACGCGGTTCGATTATTGCCTGGACACGAAGGATTTCGAGGGTTACGCCCGCTGCTTCACCTCCGATGGTGTGTTGTCGTTGCCGTCGGGTGAGGTCCGGGCTCCCGATGTGGCGGAGTTCGTGCGTCGGGATCTGGGGCGCTTCGACCGCACCCACCACATGACCGGCAACCACGTCTTCGAGACGGGGGACGAGCGCGTCCGGCTGCGAGCCAACCTGCTCGCGGTCCACCGCCACGGCACCGATACCCGGGTGCACTGGGACGTGGGAGCGGTGTATCACTGCGTGTGCGAACACACCGACCATGGCTGGCGCTTCGCGCGTGTCGAGTTGGAGGTCGTCTGGGAGAACGGCCGGGCGGACCCCTTCTCCTGAAGCTCGGCCCCGGCCGCGACCGGCATCCGATGTCCGCGCGGGCGTGGTTTCTCGTGCCAGGGCCGGGTGTCGTGCGGTTCCCGATCGTCGCGGGTGGTACGCGGACGCGCCCATGGGAGGCACTACGCCGGCGCCCCCGACCGCGACGACGGCATCCCGGTGGCGGACACAGTGGGTTCGGGCTTCCGGGACGGGGAACTCGAAGTCCGGAAACGGGAAGAGCTCGGCCTCGACCCGCGTCATCGGGCACCCTCCGCGATCTGGGCGCCGGTCCGGAGGAGACGCTCGGCGAACCAGTCGACCGTGGTCTCGATCACGGCTGCCGAAACGTCCGTACCCGGGCCGAGGACGTTGAAGATGTGGTCGGCGCCGGCGAACTCCATGACGGTGGCGTCCTGGCTCGCGGCTGCACAGGCGAGCGCAGCGGACGCGGCGGGTGCCACCAGGTCGTCGTCGGTGCCGGCCATGGCGAGGAGCGGTCGGGCGTACGAGGCGAGGGCGGCGGCCAGGTCCATCGCCCGCACCTCGTCCCACCAGGTGCGGGAGAACGTGAACTGCCCGAACCCGAGGTCCACAAGCGTGTGTTCGGCACCGTGTGCGAATGCGGGCGCCAGCGCTCCGAAGGCGCCGTACGGCGAGGCGACGATCCCGGAGGACCAGGTGGCCGGCGCTGCCGCGCGCGGCTCGGAGCCGGCCAGGAGCGTGGCGATCATCCCGCCCTGCGAGAAGTGATGCGCCTGCTGCTCGAGTTGTGCTACGAGCCGAAGATCCATCCGGGCCGGCGGGGCACAGCGTGGCTTGTCGAGGGTGGTATCGAAGCCTGCTTCGACGGCTTGGGAGTGGCGTCGTGGGTGGTGTTGTGTTCGTGGATGAGTCGAAGGGCCTCGTCGCGGTCACGTCGGTCCAGGGCGTCCACCAGGTCGCGGTGCAGTGCGTGGCGGTCGGCGATGTACTCGCCCAGCGGTTGGTCGCCGGTCGGCAGTACCGACAGGGTGTGTGTCTCGATCAGTTCCAGCAGGTGTATGTAGAGCGAACCGAGCAAGGCGTTCGGGCTGATCGCCGCGATGGCCGCGTGCAGGCGCCAGTTGGCGTGTACGAACGCGACCGGGTCGGCCTCGTCCACGGCGTTCTCCATGGCGGTGACGTGGGGGCGCAACGCGGCGATCTCGGCGGGGGAGGCGTACCAGAGCGCGTCTTCGATGAGCAGCGGGTCCAGCGCGTCACGGATGCGCACGGCCTCGGCGACGTCGTTCTGCTGTGCGTCGAGTGCCAGAACGGAGTTGCCGAGGCGGACCATGGGAGATTGCTCGGCGCTGAAGAGCCCGCCGCCCGGCCCGGGTTTCACACCGACCAGCCCTCGGGCCTGGAGAAGTCGCAGAGCCTCGTTGAAGGTTCCCACGGACACCCCGCAGAGAGTGCGTAGTTCCTCCTTCGTGCCGAGCCGCGAACCGGGAGGAGCGGCCTCGATCAACCTCGTGACCTGCTGCGCCGCCCGTTCGGCGAGCCCCGAGCCCGCCGGTCGCGGGGACCTCCCGGCGCTTCGAGCACCTGCCGGTCCGTTGCTCGGGCGCGGGCCGGGCCCGGCGCGGTGGTCACCGAAGTCGGCTCCCGGCTTCCTGGTCGGCACGAAGCCGTCCGGATCGACTGGCACGTCCACTCCCTCTGCTCTCTCGGTCGGACGGTTGTATCGAGCGTGTGCATTCTGCCTCGACGCTTGACGCTGTAGCTGCCGCCGCCGCAAAATCTTGCTAATCATTATGCTCAATTGTTGGACGCGAGTGGACGGGCCGACGCGGCGCCGAACACCCCACTCCGGTTCGCTCCCTTCAGGAGACTCCCCATGCGTATCGCCAACCTCTCCGGCCGGCCGGTCCTGATCGTCGACGGCAAGGCAGTCGACGTCGAACGAGCCTGCAACGGACGCTTCCCCGCCGACACCCAGGCCCTCTACGAGCGGTGGGAGGAGTTTCGTACCTGGGCCGCCGGCGACCTCCCCGCCGGCGTGGCGTTCGAGCAGCGCGAATTGGGCGCGCCCGCCCCGGCGCCGCGACAGACGTTCGCCGTCGGCCTGAACTACCGGGACCACGCCGCCGAGTCGGGCTTCGCCGTGCCGGAGCAACTCCCGCCGGTCTTCACCAAGTTCGCCACCAGCATCAGCGGACCCGTCACCGAGGTGAAGTTGCCGGCGGACGGCCACACCGACTGGGAGGTCGAACTGGTCGCGGTGATCGGACGCGCCGCTCACCATGTCCGCGAAGAGGACGCCTGGAGTCACGTCGCCGGGCTGACGGTCGGCCAGGACATCTCCGAGCGCGTCTCGCAACTGGCCGGCCCGGCACCGCAGTTCAGCCTCGGCAAGTCCTTTCCCGGATTCGCGCCCATGGGTCCGTGGCTGGTGACGCCGGACGAGTTCGACAACCCCGACGACCTCGAACTGCGTTGCGCGATCAACGGGGAACAGGTCCAAAAAGGCCACACCCGTGACCTGATCTTCCCCGTGCCCACCCTCATCGCCCGCCTCTCCGCCGTGCTGCCGCTCCTGCCGGGCGACGTGATCTTCACCGGCACCCCCGCGGGCGTCGGCCTCGGCCGAAACCCGCAACGCTGGTTGGCCCCGGGCGACGAACTCGTCAGCACCATCGAGGGCATCGGTGAACTGCGCCAGACCTTCGTGGCCTGAGCCCGGGCGTCGACGGACGAAGGAGTCCTCTCGTGGCACTGCACCGACTGACCTCCATCATCATGGGGGTGCCCAACGTCGCCGAAACCGCCGCCTACTACGCCGAGTTCGGCCTCACTCCGGAGGGAGACGGCTGGTTCGCCACCCGGGACGGCGGACGCCAACTCGGGATCGTCCACGCGCCCACCCGCCGCCTGGTGGAGGTCAGGATCGGCGTCGACACCGCCGACGACCTGGCGGCCGCCGCCTCCCGCCTGAAGCGGCTCGGCGTCGCCCGCCACATCGACGACGGCGCGCTGACCGCATACGACGGGCCCACGGCCGTGCGCGCCGTCCTCGAGATCGCGCCACGCCCGACGCAGGAACCGGTCGCGGCCACCGCCTACAACGGTCCCGGTCGCGCCGAGCGCACGGACTCGCGTGCGCCCGGCGTCCTGCGTACCGAACGAGTACGCCCGCGCAAGCTGGGACACGCCGTCATCGGCACCACCGATCTCGACGCCACCACGGCCTTCTTCCGCGAGGGGCTCGGCTTCAGGGCCTCGGACTACATCAAGGACCACGGGGCGTTCCTGCGCTGTTCCACCGATCACCACAACATCCTGGTCCTGGCCGCGCCGGTCGCCTTCCTGCACCATTCCTCCTGGCAGGTCGACGACATCGACGAAGTCGGCCGCGGTGCCGCCGCGATGCTGGAGGGCCATCCCGACCGCCACGTCTGGGGTCTGGGCCGGCACTACGCCGGCTCGAACTTCTTCTGGTATCTCAAAGACCCGGCGGGCAACTTCAGCGAGTACTACTCCGACATGGACTGCGTGGTCGACGACCAGCTGTGGACGCCGGAAGTCCTGGAGGGAGCCAGGGGCCTGTTCAACTGGGGCCCGCCACCTCCGCCTTCCTTCCTGGCCCCCGAGGACCTGGCCGCGTTGATGACCGGAATCCACGGCGCATCGAGCTGATCCCACGAGCGGAAGGCGGTTGCCGCCCTGCGCGTCCCCGGGGGCGCGCAGGACTCGCGCGCGACGGCGCGCGCCTACCGGCGAATGGCGCTGACCGGGCACACGGAGGGTGGGCCGCCCCGCTCCCTGGCCGGTTACGCCGTCCCCTCATCCACTCCCGACACCACGGCCCATCGGGTCCGCCGTTGTCGTACGGCGTGGCCATACTGTGCGGCATGGAATTCACGGTCTGGGAAGCGCTGTTGGAGCCGGGAAGCGGCGCGGTGCCGCGTGTCGCCGACGTGGTTGCCGATGACTATCTGCGTACGTGGGATCGGGTGCGGATCGGTGTGCCGGAGGGGGCGTCGGTCACGATGACTCGCAACGGTGATTTTGTGGTGGCCGATGTGTTCCTGCCCGATGGGGCATCGGCGCTGACGGCGGATCAGGAGCAGGCGCTGACGGACTTGGGCTGGTACTACGGGTCGGGGTCGACGGTGATCGATCCGATATGGACCCTTGACTGGCGCTCGTATGCCGACGCGGAGGTCCGCGCGGTGCGGGGTGGGTCGGTGGTCGCCGTGTTGCGTGACGTGTTGGCGTTGCCCGCGGAAGGGGTGACGGTGCGCGGATGGGGTAACGACGGCCCGTTCGAGGTGGGATGGGGGCTGGAGCGGTTCGACGACCGGCCCAGTGCGCTCGGCGCGCCCGAACTGTGTACCGAATGGGACGACTTGCGGCCCCGACTGGACTGGGTGTTGGGGACGTTGCCGACCGATGCCGCGGTGGTGATGCAGGGGCCGGACGAGAGCGTCGTGCAGTTCATGACGTCGGTCGACGGGACGATGGCCACCAGCGCGGTGGATCCCGAGTTGGATCCCGAGAACGTGCCGACACGGGACGCCCCCGGGAGCGAGCGGGCCCGGCGGATGTTCGCGGCCGGCTGGTGGCCGACACATGTCGCCGGGCTGGACCCCGGAGAGTGGGAGTGGACGTTGGGTCGGCCGAACGTCCACGCGGGTGCCGGGTCGCTGGCTCGCAAGGCGGTGGCGGCCTTGCGTACGCTGGGCGCCGAGCGGCCGACGGATGTGCGGGTGAGGTCCTTCCGCAACGGCTCCCGGCCCGATCCGCTGTATGTGCCAGGCGAGTTGGGGCTCGCGAAAGAATAACGGCGCACAGGTACGCCGCAGGGGCTCGAACCGGCGGAGTCCACCCGCGCCCCTGGTGCTGGTGGGGGCGTTGACGAGCGAGGTTGACTTGAGGGACGTTACACAGAATCGACCGGGTCGCACGGTCTGCCGCCAGTCGTGGCGACCTACACCCGGGAGGCCGACGTCCTGCGCGAGCGCTTTGCGACTCTGTCGGTGGAACTCGCGGAAAACGATGCGCAGTTGAAGACCGTTCAGGCCCGGCGCGTGGTCCTGGCGGAAGTCCTCGACGAGATGGACGCGAGGATCTCCGGTCCCGTTGCGACGTCCCC
Source organism: Embleya scabrispora (assembly GCF_002024165.1). NCBI lineage: Bacteria > Bacillati > Actinomycetota > Actinomycetes > Kitasatosporales > Streptomycetaceae > Embleya > Embleya scabrispora. The sequence goes on along the minus strand of NZ_MWQN01000004.1, from coordinate 137,530 downwards.
GACGGTTCCCGGTGCCGAATTGTGGAAGGCCGATTCGGTCGGGGGCGAGCCGCCGGACGGGGAGGGTCGGGCGTCGATCATCGAATCGTCCGAGCCGCGGGACCGCTCCGCGGTGGAGCCCGGAGGAACGCGGGCGGGACACGCGAGTTGGGCGACACGATCGCGCGACTGCCGGCGACCCCGGGTCGGTCGATGCGTGCTCGGGGGCGACCGAAAGCCCCGGAGGCGAGACGCCGCGGCGTGACCTGGAGACGACGCGGGTGACGTTGAAGCGCCCGGTGTGCACGGGCGTTCTGGCGATTCGCCAGGGGTTGATGTTCAACAGTTTCGAAGGCGCCGGTGTTCTTGCGGTGCCGGCATCGAAGTGCTCTTCGATTTGAGGGGGCGCCGGTGCCGCGTCAGTCCAAGGTCGAGTTGTACGCGGCGCTGAACCGCGCAAGCCCATGCCGCCGAGAGCGACGTTGCTGGATCCGTACAAGCCGCTGGTCGACGCGATGTTGCGGGCGGACCTGGACGCGCCGCGCAAGCAGCGACACACCGTGAAGCGGGTCTTCGATCGGCTGGTCGACGAGCACGCCGCAGTAGGGATCTCGTATCCCATGGTCCGCCGCCATGTCGCGGCCCGGAAGCCGCAGATCCCGCAGGCCGCAGGCCGGGCGTCGGGGAGTCGTTCGTGCCGCAGACACACCAGCGCGGGATGGAGGCCGAGGTCGATTTCGGGGACGTCAAGGTCCGGCCGGCCGGCTGGCCGGCGAGCTGGTGACCTGCTTCCTGTTCTCGTTGCGGCTGTCGTATTCGGGCAAGGCGGTCCACCGGGTGTTCGCCTCCGGCGGACAGGAAGCCTTCTTCGAGGGCCACGTGCCCGCGCTGAACGTGCTGGGCGGTGTCCCGCACGGGGAGATCCGCTACGACAGCCTCAAGGCCGCGGTCGCCCAGGTGATCGGGTTCGCCCGGCAGCGGATGGAGACGCCGCCGAAGCCGAGCGTGAAGGCCGGCTCGGCGAGGTGGAGGGCCTACAGGTCAGCCTTGCAGGCGCTCAGGACAAGCTTGCGCAACTCGCTGCCGAGTCGCGCCGATTCCATGCGGTCAGCCTCGGCATGCCGGCCTTCGGCCGGGTCGCCCTCGGTACGCGTGAGCCGACAAGGCCCTCTCCAGCGGATGATCAGGCCGGGGCCGGTAGTTCAAGGATCGGTCCTCTGCCTCACCCGGCGCGCTGTCCGACACGCAGGACGCTCAGATAACGGCGTGATGCCCGGTCGCCCATCCGCGTGCGGATGCGCTCGGCGATGGCGTCAAGCAGGGGCTCGCGGACATCACGGTCGAGCCTCCGGTACAGCGACTGCGAGCGTAGGAGATCGGCAAAGCCCTCTCCGTCGAACCACTGAACGGTCGGATACCACCGCACGACAGTCGGGCCGAACAATCCTCCGGGATCGTCGACCGGGCCCCAACCCTCGTCGGTGCCGCGCACGTCTTCTTCGAGTGGCGGATGACCCCAATCAGGGTTCCCAGGGTAGAACCGCTCGTGGAGATCGGCGGTCTCGGCGTACACCTCCGGCTCTCCTGGCCGGCGGACAACGACGTGGCCGAGCAGCGCCATCCAGCCTCCGGGATGGAGCACGTCGTGCGCTCGCCGCCGGCCGATCAACGGGTCCACCCAGTGCCACGACGATGCGGCCACGAGGACATCGAAGCGTCGACCGCGGTTGTCCCACTCCTCGAACGTCGACGTCTCGACTTCGACGTTGTGGAAGGAGGCGAGCCGGTTGCGAGCGAATGCGGCCATGTCCACGCCCGCCTCGACGGCGGTCACTGAGCACCCGCGTGCTGCCAGCGAGCGAGTCGCCTGACCGGTACCACAGCCCACCTCCAGCACCGACGACCTGTGGTCCAAGCCGGTGACAGCGGCAAGATCCGCGAACAGCTCATCGGGGTATCCCGGCCGGACCCGGTCGTAGAGCTCCGGCACCTCGTCGAACACTCGGCCGAGGTCGTATCGATTCGGGCGCGTCTCCGGATCATCAGTCACGAACGCACAAGCTATGAGGCGCGTCCACAGAGACGCCACTGGTTTCCCGCAGCCGCTGACGCGCTGCCGCCGACTGGTCGAGATCCGCGACAACCTGATCGCCCGCATCGCCGAAGCCGAGCGCGAAGGCCGGCTCGGCGAGGTTGAAGGACTGCACGTCAGCTTCGCCGGCGCAGCCGGCCCGGTGGATCACTGTGTTCTGGAAGCACCTGCACCGCGTCGGCGTCCCGTTCGGCGAGTCGGCCTGGGACCACGCCCGCGCCCAGGCCCCGGGCGGAACCGAGGAACAGATCGCGGATGCGGCAGCAGCCCTGCTCGGCCGTGCTCACAACGGCCCCGACGAGGAGAGAGCCCGCCCGTCCAACCGGTCCCGTCGCGGCCGCCGTGTCGCCGCCCGCAACCGGGCCACCGCCACGGACCGGCCGGTCTCCGATCCGCCTGCCATCGAGCCGGCGCCCGACGACGAGGCGGACTCCGACCTCGCCAAGGTCATCCCGCGGGGCCCGTTCGACCCGCTCGCCGACCCCTGGAGGCGCCCGTGACCATCTCCGAGCGGAGATTCGTCGACGGCACGCCCGAACCCACAACCCGGCTGCTGCCCGCTGAGTTGCGGCGGCTTTCTGCGACAGAGCGGGGCCTCTACGACGAGGCCCGCATGGACCACCATGCCCGGATGCTCGTGGTCGCCACGTCCTTCGTCGAGAAGACGGTCACCTGCGGCCGGCGGCTCGTCCTGCTCAACCGGCACGCGATCAGCGCCCGCCGCGGCCTGATCGTCTCCGGCCTGCCCGGTACCGGCAAGACCATCGCCATCACCCAGCTCGGACGGCCCCACGAACTCCTCGACCGAGCCCGGCATCCCCGTGTCCCGGACCGCATCCCGGTGCTCTACATCACCGTCCCGCCTGCCGCGACCGCCCGGATGATCGCTGCGGAGTTCGCCCGATTCCTGGGGCTGCCCATCCGCTCCCGGCTGAACATGACCGACATCATCGAGGCGGTGGTCGGTGTCTGCACCGACACCCGCACCGGCTTGGTTCTGGTCGATGAGATTCACAACATCTCGCAGACCACCCGGTCCGGCGCCGAAGTCTCCGACACCTTGAAGTACTTCTCCGAGCGCATCCCCGCGACGTTCGTCCACGCGGGCATCGGCGTCGAGGAGAGCGAACTTCTGGCCGGCACGCGCGGGGCCCAGATCGCGGGCCGGTTCACACTTGTCCCCACTCGCCCATTCCCCTTCGGCACCGACTGGAAGGGGCTGGTGGCCACCCTGGAGCTTGGTCAGCTCGACCGCTATCTGCCAGCTACCTGCACGGCCTCCTCACCGGCTCATCGAACTGGTTCGGACAGCCCCGCCTCGAACGCCTTGCCGCGTTGGCCCCAGCCGCCCCTTCGAACTCCTTGAACAAGTCCTGCAGATGCCCGACCACCCCGGCGGCAGCGCGCGCGAGCTCCAACCCCTTGTCGCCCAAGAAGATCGACAAGAAGGAGCTCTACCGGCGCATCCGGCGCGACGCCGAACAGGAAGCCCTCCGATGCGAGCTCTGGAAAAGCGCCACAACGTCTCCTGGCGAACCGTCCGGGCCGCGCCCTGGACGGCTCTGAACCCCGCCCCCGCAAACCGCTACCTCGTCGACCGACCGCCATCGATCCTGTCCAGCACCTCGTCGACTCCATGGTCGAAGCGGGGCACCGCCCCACAGAGATCCGGGCGAAGCTCATGGACGAGCACGAGACCTCGATCTCCTACGGGGTCATCAGACGCTACGTGCAGGATAGAACTCGCGGCTGGGTCCTCCGGGAGCTCTGAAAATGGCGCATCACGCGATCTGCCTGCGACTATCGTGCCTCCGTGACGCTGACCGACACCGAGATAGCCGCCCTGATCGCACCTGCCGGGCTTCACTTCGTGCAACGGCGTCAGGACGAGGTCCCCCTGCCGCCACTGCCCGCGGGGTGCTCGCCGGCGAGTGCGCGCCCCGAGCATGGGCGATTCGACTCATATACGGACGAAATCGCCGATGTCGACGCCCCGGACATGGCTGACAAGGTCAACGCGAGTTGGTTTCGGATGGCAACGCAATACGGACTCTTCAATCAGGACCGGGAGTTCCTTCTCGGCGTCGACTACAACCCGCACCCTACGGACGGAGAGCCCGAAGATGACGACTGGGCCTGGGTCCAGGTCCGCCTGCTCGACGACTGGGACCTGGTCACGAGCGAAGTGACCAAGCTACGGAGCGGGTTCGCGACACTGTTCACTACGCACTTCGTGCCGGAATTTACCGCGGTGTCGCTGGACGGACGCATGATGATGAACACCACCGTCTGGGGCAACGGCACAGTCAGTACCATCGTCATCCGCCCCTAGCGATCAACTTCGGAGCTCTACTCCTGCTGACAATGAACTCAGTCGTCGCAGGTCAGAGCATCGTGGTCGACCAACTTCGCTGTCCAAGGACGGTAACGACCGGACAACCGCCGCCCGTTTTCACATCCAAAGCCAGGCGTCCTGACCGAGGTCGAGATGGCCCCAATCGGGTCGCCTCGGTGCGGGTTCGTGTCGGGAAGGGAGCCGCTCGACGCACCGCCGCCGGTCAACAGGAGAACGGCTCTCCCCAAGGGGAGGGCCGCAGCGTCGATCGAGGATTGCGGCCTCGCCGACGCCTTCAAGACGTGGTCCCAACAAGGCCCTCGTTCGCCCCCGAGCCAGGGTCCATATCCGGTTGTGATCGATCTGTGGGATTCGTCGTCAAGGTAGTGTCGGTCCGGTAGACGGTCTTGTTGTGGCGAGAAGCAACTGACGGACGCAGAGTGGGAGTTCATCGGGCCGTACCTGCCGATCGGTGCGTACGGTCCGTATCCGGAGCGGCCGCGGCGGCAGTTCGAGGGTGTGATCCGGAAGTTCGGACGGGTGGGCAGTGGCGTGAGGTGCCGGAGCGGGTCGGTGCGTGGCCGACCGTCCACGATCGTTTCCGGCAGTGGCGGGACGCCCGGTGTCTTCGAGGCCCTGATCGCGGAAGCGGCGAAGCGGGGCGGCGTGGACCTGTCGTTGGTGAGTGTGGACTCGACCACCGTCCGGGCGCACCACGACGCCGCCGGGATGCATCTGGACCCCGACACCGGCCTCTACAAGGAACAGGAATACCGTCGAGCGGTGCATCAACAGGCTCAAGGCTCGGCGCGGCATTGCCGCCAGATGTGACAAGACTCCCGAGAGCTACCTCACCGGCCTCCACCTACGCGCCGCGATGATCTGGATCGGCGACCTCAGCCGGAGCACCTGTCGATCTCAACTGGATACGCGCTCAACTGGATACGCGGCCTAGAGGAAACTTGAGTTCTGCGGGGATGACGTGGCCTGTTTCGTCGTCCCCGGACGCGAGACGCGCCGGGGACGGTAAGGCTGATCCCCATGCCCGATGTGGTCAAAGCCGGACACAACGCCACTCCAGGAAACGCTTCGAGGCGGGCGACGGTGACGACGTCGGGCCAGGCGGTCCCGGCGCTCAGGTCGGCGACGGCCTGCCGGTCGACGAGAAAGCCGAGAACCGCCTGACGCAGGCTCAGTTCCCGCTCGGCCAGGATTCGGTCTGCCTCGTCACACCTCCGACCATGTGGTCGCACTCCCTCGTATGGTGGTGGCGGCCGATCCCTGGTCCGGCCAGTTGACCAGCACCTTTATTCTCGCCATGACGCTCGGCAAGGAGCCTCTCACGGCGGATCGCCGGCGCCCTGTCTCAGGGAAGAGGGAGTGCCATTGGGCGGGCGGTGTCATGGGGCGGAGGCACGCTGCCGCCATGAATATCTCCTACGAAGCGAAACCTGCCCGTCGCGGACTCAGGGTGATGGACTGGGTCGTATCGATGGGCGGGCCGCTCGTCGTCCTTCCTGTATAGGCGCTTCTGGAATGGTGCGGTTGCACCGAAGCCGGATGGTCATCGGCGACACCGACGATCCCGCCGACTACGACCGGGCGTGCGCGGTGGACGTCTCGCTGCGGTGATCGACATGGAGACTGCCGGAGCACGAGCGCTCGTGTTGGGCCACGATGCGGCATCGCGCCGTGTGAGGGTCAAGAGGTCATTGGTGCGCGGGCACCGGTTCGGCCGTCTCGGTCCCGGAGACGGCGGTCGCCGGTCGAGGGGTGTTCATCAGTACGGCGACGATCAACGCGCCGACAGCGAGGATCCCGGCGGCCCAGGTGCCGGCCCTCTGGAAGCCCTCCATCGCCGCGTGCCTGGCCAGGGCCGGGCTCGCGCCCTGCCGGGCATGTGCGGCCAGGTAGTCGGCGGTGGTACCGGCGGCGATCGTGTTGAGCAGTGCGGTTCCGACCGAACTCCCGATCTGCTGCGCGGTGTTGACGCCGGCCGAGGCGATGCCCGCGTCGCCGGGATCGACGCCGTGGGTCGCGTAGTTGTAGGCCGCCGGCATGATCAGCCCGGCTCCGAAACCGGCCAGCAGTCCCGCAACCAGGATGCCACGAGCGTAGGGGGTATCGGTGTCCATGCCGAGCATCCACAGCATGCTCGAAGCGAGGATGAGCATGCCGGGTACGATCAGCGCCCTCGGCGGCACCTTGGGCAGCAGTCGAGAGGCGAGCCCGCCGGCGGAGAGCAGCACCGCCCCGGTCATCGGGAGGAACGCCAAGCCCGTCTTCACCGGCGAGAATCCCTTGATGACCTGCAGGTAGTAGGTCATGAACAAGAACGCGCCGAACATGCCGACGAAGGCCAGGCCCGCGCCCAGGTAGGCACCGCCGCGCGTGCGGTCGGCGATCACCCGCAACGGCAGCAGCGGCTGCGGCACCCGGCTCTCGACCAGGGCGAAGACCACGAGCAGCACCGCCCCGGCGGCCAGGAGGCCGATGACCCGCGCCGAGCCCCATCCGTCGGACTCCGCCCGGCTCGTGCCGTACACGATCGCGACCAGGCCGCCGATCACCAGCAGTACGCCGGGGATGTCGAACCGGGCCCTGCCCGGCGCGCGCGACTCGCTCAGCAGGGCATACCCGCCGACCGCCGCGATCAACGCGATCGGGACACTGATGAACAGGCACCAGCGCCAGTTCAGGTACTCGGTCAACGCGCCGCCCGCGAGCAACCCGATCGCGCCGGCGGTGGCGGTGATGGCGCCCCAGATCCCGAACGCCTTGGCGCGCTCCTCGGGTTCGGTGAACGTCACCGCCAGCAGCGACAGCGCGGACGGGCCGAGCAGCGCGGCGAAAGCGCCCTGTAGAGCCCGGGCGATCAGTACCGCCTCGAAGCCGCCTGCGGCGCCACCGAGCGCGGAGGCGGCGGCGAAGCCCAGCAGACCGATCAGGAAGGCCCGCTTGCGGCCGGTGTAGTCCGCGATCCGGCCGCCGAGCAGCAGCAGGCTGCCGAACGCGAGCGTGTACGCGGTGACGACCCACTGACGATCACCGTCGGATATCCCCAGATCCCGCTGAAGCGTCGGCAGCGCGATATTCACCACCGTGCCGTCCAGAACGATCATGAGTTGCGCCAGCCCGATGAACAGCAGTGCGGACCAGCGGCGTGGATCGGCCGCCGGGGCCGGGGACTTCTCGGTTGCGGGGACTTCCATGAATCGGTCCTCACTCGTGGTACTGGGTGCCGCGCGGATCGTCCGTACGGCACACGGACGACCACAAGACGTCGGCGGCCGGGGCCGCGTAACACGGCCGACGTGTGAGCTACGCCATCGAGGTCCGGTGTCACAACACGGGTGCGGGCAGCGTCGTATGCGGGTAGCGCCGCCAAGGCGGATCACAGCGAACAGGCAGGAGTCGTCAATGGACAAGCGTGGCGAACGGACAGCGGAGACGACCGATCCGACGGGCGGCGACGGCCACATCGACCCGGCCACCGAGGCGTTCGTCGCCCACCGCGCGCTGTTGTTCACTCTCGCCTACGAGATGCTCGGCTCCGCCGCCGACGCCGAAGACGTCCTGCAGGAAACCTGGCTGCGCTGGGTGGGCGTCGATCTCGAGCAGGTACGCGACCGCCGCGCCTTTCTGGTACGCATCGCCACACGGCAGGCCCTCGACCGACTGCGCATGCTGCGTCGGCGTCGCGAGTCCTACATCGGCCCATGGCTGCCCGAGCCGTTGCTGACCGCGCCCGACGTTGCCGACAACGTCGAATTGGCCGAAAGCGTCTCGATGGCGATGCTCCTGGTGTTGGAAACGCTCACCCCGACCGAACGGGCGGTGTTCGTTCTGCGGGAAGTCTTCGTGCTGAGCTACGACGAGATCGCCGAAGCAGTCGACAAGAGCCCCGCAGCCGTGCGCCAGATCGCCTACCGGGCCCGCGCGCACGTCGCCGCCCGCCGACCCCGCGCCGTCGTCTCCCCGGCCGATACCCGGGCCGCGCTGCGCGCGTTCCAACATGCGATCGAGTCCGGTGAATTGCGGAACCTCATCGACATTCTCGCGCCCGACGTGGTTTACCTGGGCGACGGCGGGGGTTCCGTACAGGCCATGCCGCAGCCCGTCGTGGGAGCGGTCGCCGTGGCCCGCCTGCTGTCGCTCGGGCTGAACACCTTCACCGCCGGTGTCTCGACCGAGCCGGTCCAGATCAACGGGTACCCGGCACTGCGCCTTCGACGCAACGACGAAATCGACAGCATCGTGGCGTTGCGAGTCGAGGACGGACTCATCACCGGCTTCTACGCCGTGCGCAACCCCAGGAAACTCTCGCGCGTGGAAACGGAGACCGAACTGGCCCGCTGAGACCGCCTCGCGCGGAGTCGGGCCGGGGCCACGGCCGGGGACGGGTCCGCTTGTGCCCGTCGGGGTCGCGGCCGATGGTGTCGGCGACGGCGGCGCGCCACTTTCGTCTGTCGGGCGGCGCTCGGCTCGGCGGGCCGTCCTGGGCCAGTTGCGCGTCCAGTGCCGGCGGCGTGGTCGCGCCCATCGAGGTTTCCGCCCGGCGCAGCAGTCGATGCAGCGACGTGCGTCCCCCAGCATGGAATACGTCGCGGTGCCCCAGGGGGAATCCCGCTCCAGACGGCCCATTTGCTCCGCGCGGGACGAAAACGGCGCCGCGTCGAGATGACCGCCCACGCAGATCGTCAATCCGTGCAGGCGACTTCAGACGTCGGAGCAGCCGACTTCGGAAACTGACAGGTGCGGTGTTCATGGGGACATCGTGGCACTCGACAAAACCGTCGTCGTGGGTTTTCCACGAACTCGGCTTATTGAAAGGCTTCTTGAAGGCGTTCGAGGGTCTATGCGGCGGGCGGTCCGTCGCGCTCTTCATTTGTCGACCGTCTCTTGAAGATCGCTGTTCCGGTTCGGCGGCCGGCCGCCGAACCGGAACGCGACTGCGCAGGTCGATGTTGCTGTCTTCGTGAGTAGGTTCCGGGACTCTCCGGCGGACTTGGCAAACGTGACCTGATCAGGAGCCTCGTCGTAGGCGATCAGGCCACGCGGACCGCAGCCACCCGGTGACCGGCAAGATCAGGATGGAATGCGCTCAGTGCAGGATTTCGACACGCATCCTCTCCTTCGGCGTGGCGATGTCCCAGTAGCGAACAGTGCCCCGGGCACCATTGAAGGCGCCTGTGCCACCGGTGATGGCCATGTCGAGCGAACTCGCTTCGCTCGTCCGCAGTGATTGCATGGTCAGCGAGCCACGCTCGAGTTCCAGCGTGATCACGGCCTGCGACGTGGTCTTCTCGCCCTCGACGTGAACGACCTGAGATGTTCCGGCCCCATATCCGACTTTGCGGCCGTTCTCTACGGCGGTGGCGCAGTAGGCACTCATATCGCCCAGGCTCGGCCCGGCCGGGCCGAGGTCGATAGGCTTGTACTCAAGGTCCTTGAGCTGGAGTTCGAAGACCTCGACCCGGCCCTTTTTCGAGGTATCGGCATCTGCGCTGCCCACGGCGAAGACGCCGACTGCGGCTGTTACCAGCGACAGAGCGGCGAATTTCAAGAGCAGGGGTCGTGCGTTGTTGTTCCCCATGATGGAACCTCCTCATTGCGATCGTCTTGCGCGAACAACTCGAGGCTATGGCGCACGAGTTATGGCGTCCAAGACCAATACCGTTATGACGTCATTACGTCGCCGTCGATCAGGGTGGATGCGCTCACTTGACCATCGGCGTCCACGGCTTCGACCGAGTCCTTCCTGCAACGACTGCGGCTCGCGGACGTCCGCCTGTTGCTCGACATATGGATCCGCCACACGCACACCAGACGCCGCTCCCCGGCGCCTTGTGACATCCACCAGCGATGACCCACGTCACACGCCCGCGCGGCTACCGAGCATTTCGGCTGGGTGACGGTGGGGCCGGCTGTGGGTGTATGCCGGTGTCATGCGGTACCCGGCGGCGGCGGCCTGACCGCGAAACGGCGGGCCCCGCGGGAGCAAGTGCGGTTACGGGCCGCCGGGATGTTTTGCGCAGGGACTGGCGCCGCCGCTGGTCGCCAAGGCACTGCGAGTGTCGCGCAAGTCCGCTCATGCCTGGCATGCCGAGTGGTGGGTCGGGGGCGTCGAGGCGCGGCGTTCCAAGGGGCCGTCCGGCAGACCGTCCCGGATGAGGCCGGGTTGGCGCGCCTGGTCGGACGCGGAGTCGGAACGGGGTCCGGCCGCGCACGGCCGGGTCGAGGACCGGCGCTGGACCGTGGCGCGGGTGGCGACGGTGATCGCCCATCGCTTCCACGTGCGCTTCGGTGTTTGCGGATCTCGATCGCCGCCCTTGTGTGTTGCAGGCCCGTCCTGCGTACCCGGTTGATCTTTCGGATCCGGGTGCACCGCAGCCGCAAGGGTGCAAGGGCTTCCGCGAGACGTCGACGCCGCGATGCGGGAGTTGATCGAACGCGGGCCTGGCTGACCGTGTTCCGGGTTCCCACCTACGCACCGACCTCACCCCGGCCGAAGGCGTGTGGGCCCGCCTGAAGCACAGCCTTTGAAACCCGGCTGCAGGCACCACCGTCGAAGATTCCGCTCCTGGCGAGAATCCGCGGGTTCTCGACACTTTCGCCACTCCCGGACGAGGCGACGCCGCTCCTACGCTTTCGGCATCCAACCTCGATGAAAAGGCGGACTCTCGTGTTCGAAAGCGTCGATGAGGCGAAGAACATCACCCGGCGCACGGTGTTGGAGCGCGGTGCCGGTGTCGCTGCCATCGGCGCGGCCTCCGCACTCGCCGCCGTGTTGTCAGGTCCGGCCGCCGCTGCCGAGGTTCCGGCGCGCTCGCCGGGCAACTCGGGTTCGCCGGCCGCCACTTTGCCGACGGTCGTGGCCGGGGTGCGCATCCCCGACAGCGAACTGGCCCGGGCTGCGGTGGCGTTCGCTAGAAGGGTCTCCTCTGCGACGCTCTTCAACCATGTCATGCGGACATACCTGTACGGCTCACTCCTGTTCGACCGACGCGGCGTTCGGTATGACCGTGAACTTGCCTTCGTGGCAGCGGTTCTGCACGACCTCGGGTTGGTGAAGGCGTATCAGACCCCGCACGAGCCCTTCGAAGTCGACGGGGCCGACGCCGCCCGGACGTTCCTGCGGGAACGGCGGATGCCGGCCGCACGGGTGGAAGTCGTCTGGGATGCCATCGCCCTGCACACCAACCCGGGTGTCGCGAGCCGAAAGAGGCCGGAGATCGGCATGGTCTGCGTCGGCTCCGGTCTCGATTTCACCGGGAATGGCATCCAGGGGCTCCCGTCCGACGCTCTCACCGAAATCCTGTCCGTGTTCCCCAGGGCCGGGTTCAAACAGGACGCCCTGGAGAACATCCTTTCGCTGTGCCGCACCAAGCCGATGTCGGTACTGATGCACCCCTTCGCCGAAGTCGGCCGCCGTCACCTCTCGGGCTTCCCGGTGCCCACCGTGGAGGATCTCCTGCTCGCCGCACCCTTCGAGGAGTGACGTGACGGCCGGCCGCCCGCGCCCGAGCGACCTGCCGGACGCGGTCGCCTCAAGCCACAATCGCACCGCCGTCGCAGGACGGGGTTCCCGGGCACAGCGGTTGTACGACTACCCGAAGGGGCAGTCGTACCGGACCGGGTGTGGTTCCCGCCGATGGTCTCGAAAAACGCGGGTCACGGTGCGATGCCCGGCCGGGCACTCGTGCCGATTCAGGGTTGGGTGAGCTGTCGGCGACCGGGGCGGACGCGGCCCGGCGAAGGCCGGTCCCGCTGCAGGACCTGCATCGGGGTCAGGGCTCGCGGTCTCGGCGGGGCGTCCGCGCGTGAACCGCGCGCGGGAGCAACATGCCGTCCGCACCGACCTGTTCGTCGTAGGCGTCCAACTCGGCCTTGCTCTTCGGCAGCCGGTCGTATGGGGCGGACCGTCCGTAACGCTCCGCCCACCCCGGCGGTCCGCTGCCGCCCACCAGGCGGCCGAGTCGGTTCGTTGCAGGATCGACTGGAAGTACGCGCTGGGCTTGGAGTCGGACGACCCCGGATTCGACCACTCGGTGCTGCCCGAGTTCCGAAACCGTGTTGCGGAAGGTCATCGCGCGGACTGGCTGTTGGCCGTATTCGGGGAGCGTTTGGTGGCGGCCGAGCTTGCCGGCGTGTCAGGTTCACCGAGAACTGCAACACCACCGCCACCCGACTCCGGAACGCACTCGACATGATCGCGATCATCCGCACGCGACGCGTACACCCTGGTCCGACCGACACCGATTTCGAACGATCGGCTTCAATCCGGCTCCCGACGGCGGGCGTTCACACTTCCCGTGGTTCCGGGTCCAGGGGCGGGAGTGACCTCCGTCCCGGGCCGGGGACCGTGTCCGGGGCGGAGGGTCGGGATCGTCGGTGTCACCGGTCTGCGATGACGATCAGGTTGGGGGACGCGTCCTCGTAGGGTGCGCCATCCCAGCCGCCGTAACAGGTGGTCGACGCGAAACCGGCCTCGCGGCACAGGTCGGTGAACTCGTCGGGGGCGTAGATCCGCACGTCGTAGGGCGTCATGGGTTGTTCGGTGCCCTCGTCGTCGACGATCGCCCATTGGCCGACTTCCCGGCGGGTGTCCGCGTCGAGGCGGCGGCGCGAGACCAGATGGCGTCCGCTGGCGAGTAGGCGTCGTTCCTCGGCCGGGATCCGACCTTCGGTCAACGCGGGGATGGTGACCATCGTGTGCATCAGCAGACGTCCGGTCGGCTTCAACACGGCGTGGAAGCCGCGAAGTACCGCCAGGTCCTCCTCGGGGGTGAAGAACCCGAAGGAGTAGAACATGTTGATCACCGCGTCGACCGGTGCCACGTCCGGCAACTCCCGCATGTCGCCCTCGACGAAGTGGGCCGCGACGTCGGCGTCCGCGGCCTCGCGCCGGGCCGCTTCGAGGAAGCCGGGGTTGATGTCGACGCCGACCACGTCCAGGCCGCGCCGGGCGAGTTCGACGCTGTGGCGACCGTAACCGCACGGACAGTCCAACAGCCGCGAGTTGGCGGTCAGACCGCACAGGCGGGTGACGCCGTCCGCCTCGACGACCGTACGATCGTTCAGCCGTGTCCGGTCTCCGAAGAACGTGCGGAGGGAGTCGTCGGCCTCCCGGTACAGGTCCCCGAAGAAGCCGCCGTCCGGCTCCCACCACGCCTTGTCCGGCCCTTCCGGATCCGTGACCGGCCCCGCCATATCCTTCTCCTCGCCGCGACGCTCCGTGGCACACCTCATGTCATTTGGCATGATATGAGACCTTTTAGTCTTCGTTGGTAATGGTCGGGAGTTGGGCGCGCCGATCGCTTGGCCGGTCGCCGTGCTCGCCTCACCCGAGTTCGCGGTCATTCCGCCGGGGCGGCTGCCGGTGGTGGTCGGCGGTTTCGTGACGGGCGGTCGTCATGTCGGCGTGCCGGCGGGTGAACGTCCCGGTGCAGGCGTGATGCTGGGGCGGGCGATGATGTTTGTTCGTTTCGGGTCGGCGGGATGTGGGGCGAGCGTGTCGGTGTGGGGATCGGACGGGCGGGGGCAGTTGCCGACGCTGGGCGTCGAGGAGGAGTACTTCCTGGTCGACGCCGGTGACGGGGCGGTACGGGAGGCGGGCTCGCGGGTGTTGCGGCGGGCCCGGATCGAGGTGGGCGATCTGGTCTCCGGCGAGTTCAGCGAGTATCAGATCGAGGGCAAGACGCCGCCGTGCTCGGAGACGGGCGAACTCAGGGACCATCTGGCGCGGGTGCGCGCGGCCGTGGCGAGGGCCGCCGCCTCGGAGGATCTTCGGGTGGTGGCGTCGGGCACCCCGGTACTGGGCGCCCGCAGCCCGGTTCCGCTGCGAGAGGACCCGCGCTACGCGGCCGGCGTCGAGGCCTATCGGGGGCTGCAGGACGGTTTCGCGTTCTGCGCGTTGCAGACGCACGTCGCGGTCCCCGACCGTGAGGCGGCGGTGTTGGTGAGCAACCATCTGCGGCCGTGGCTGCCCACCCTGGTGGCGATCGCCGCGAACTCCCCGTTCCGGGCCGGCCGCGACAGCGGGTACGCGAGTTGGCGGGCCGTGGCCCTGAGCCGATGGCCGATCGCCGGGCCGCCGCCGTTCTTTCGCGACGCGAGCGACTACGACCGCCTGGTGGGCCGGCTTCTGGACAGCGGAGCCGCGCTGGACGAGCACAACCTGTTCTGGGACGTACGGCCGTGCGAGCGGCTGTCCACGGTGGAGATCCGGGTGATGGACGTCAACGCCGGACTCGAGGAGACGGTCGCGTTCGCCGTGCTGGTACGGGGGTTGGTGGCGAACGCCCTGGAGCGCGTACGACGCGGCGACCCGGGGCCGACGGTGGAGGAGGCGTGGCTGCGGGCGGCGTACTGGCGCGGTGCGCGCGACGGTTGGCCCGGACACGGCGTCGATCTCGACAGCGGCCGGATCGTGCCCGCGGCGGACATGGCCCGCCGACTCCTGGCGAGGGCCCGTCCCGCGCTCGCGGGGCGGGAGGAGTCCGCGTGGGTGGGGACCGTGTTGGAACGGCTTGCCCGCGAAGGCGGCGGCGCCGGGCGCCAACGATCCGCGTTCGCCCGGGCGAGGTGCCTGCGGGACGTGGTCGAGGACCTGGCCGACCACACCGCGCGGGTACCCGCCCTGTCGCCCCGGACGTGCCGGGCAGTCGGCGACGTGCCCCATCCCGCGGGCGGAAACGTGACGTGACCGGCCGCGGGTACCCCTCGACGGGACACCACCCCGGCAGTGCGCTCGAACACTCGTCGGATACACGTCCGGGCAAGGTTCGCCGTTCGGCCCGAGCATCACCGACAACTGCGACAGGACCGAGTGCTCGAAGCCCGCGTCGGTGCGTTCGAGCCCCGAGCGCGTATGTCCCGCCGACGCGTGCCCGCGCCGCCACCGCGGCCCGCCGCCGGTTGCCCACCGACGTCGGGAACGCCTCGATCAGCCGATCCCGCTCATGTCCCGTCGCTGCGGGGGTGAAAGCGGAAGCCGCTCACGGAAGGCGTCGGGCCCCATGCCGAACTCGCGTTCGAGGACGAGGGAGAAGGCGAACTCCGTATTCGCGCCGTGCTTTCGGTACGACCAGCGAAGGGCGTACACCGGCGATGTGTCCGACAGCGTGCCGATCACCGCGTCGGCGCCCACACCCGGCTGCTCCACCTCCCGGCGGAACAGGCCCAGGACCGCCCGCAGAGGCGGGCCCTGCCCCGAGCCCGTCACGCGGGCCCGACCGCCCCCGGCACCACCCCGACGGCGAGCGCCCACGCGCCGCTGATCCCGCCTCGGCGAAGGGAGATACCCGCACTCGACGCGCCCGGTTATCCGGCGGACGTGGTCTTTTCGGCCGACAACCGCCCCGCCGAAACATAGCCCCGCTCGATTGCGGTGAGTCCGCCGTCCTGCGTCGTCGTTGCGGACGCCGCGCCGCCGTGTCACTCGCTCGTGTCGATCGGCGGCGTTTTCGGAGCCGGCCGCCGCTGTGGAAGTGGTCCGGTCCGGCGCGGCGCGGTCGCCAGGGTGGTGGCGCCCCGATCCATATGGGTGGTTTCGACGAGCGACACCGTGCTCCTCGCCATCGGGTCGGTCACGGTGGGGGACCCTGAGACGGTCGACGAGCGACAACGCGAAGGGCGAAACGATGCAAGAGATGCCAGGGCTTCCCCTGATCCTCACCATCCTCGCGGACGAGGTGGCCGGCCTCGAGGAATGGCGCATGGAGCTTGCCGAGGGAGACACCGACTGACGGTTTCCGTACTGGGGCGGCGGGCCTGCTTGGTTCAGGCTCGCCGCCCGCTCCGTGGAAGGGATGTGAGGCGCGTGAGCGACGGGTGCGTTCGGCGGCAACCCATCCTGGAGAGGATTCACGGCCGGACGGTCGCCGATCCCTATCGATGGTTGGAGAACGGCGGCACGGCCGAATGTGCCCGATGGCTTACCGAGCAGGAGCGCTTGCTCGTCGAACACACGCCCCTCTCACAGGTCCGGACCCGGGCGGCCTTTCGCGCGTTGCTGGACGAGTCGGCCGACGGTGCGGGTGTGGCGGTGTCGGCGCCTGTGGTGCGCGGACAACGAACGTTCTTCGTGCGTCAGCGGATCGGGCAGGAGATGCCCGTGCTGGTCGTCGCCGTCGAAGGAGCAGGTCCCGGCGTCGGGAACGTCCTGCTGGATCCCTTGGAGCTCGATCCGTCCGGCGCGACATCGTTGTTGGCATGGCGCCCCTCGTGGACCGGGCGGTTGTTGGCGTTTCAGACGGCGGTCGGGGGCGCGGAGTCACCGAAACTGCGGGTGCTGGACGTGGCGAGGGGCCGGGTCGTGGACGACCCACTGTTCCTGAACCGGCCGACGGCGGTCGCCTGGCTTCCCGACGACAGCGGCTTCTACTACGTCACCGGCTCGCCCGCCGAACCGCGCCGGGTCAGACTGCACCGTATCGGCGACGACCCCGAGTCCGATCCCGTCGTGTGGGAGACGCACATGCGTCACCTGTCGGTCTCGCTGGGCCCCGAGGGCCGCTGGCTGCTGGTGAGCGCAGCCCCGGGGGCACAGACCGGCAACGTTCTCCGCATGGCGGACCTGCGGGCCACCGCAGCCCGCGGAGGAGACTACGCGAGCCCTGAACTGGTGATCGTCCACGACGGGACGTCCCAGGGCTCCAGCGCTCTGGTCAAGTCGGGTCCACGCGGACTGCTCTACGCCGTCACCGACGCCCAGGCCCCACGCGGCCGGGTCTGCGTCATCGATCCGGCCGACCCCCGGTCCTCGGCCTGGACCACCGTGGTCGAACCGGGCCCGGACGCCGTGTTGTCCGCGTGCACGGCCCTGCACGACCCCCGCAGCCGGCAGGTGAGGCTGCTGGTGGGCACGGTGAGCAACGGTGTACCGCGCTTGACGCTGCACGAGATGTCCGGCCGGCCGCTCACGGACATCCCCACGCCCGGATCCGGGCCGGGCACGATCAACGGCCTCAGCACGCCACCCGGAGACAGCGACCGGATGTGGTTTCGATACACCGACTTCACCACCCCTCCCACCGTCTACCGCCTCGCCCTGCCCGAAGGGCGCTGTCTGCCCGAGGCCCGACCGACGACCGGGACGACGACCGCCCGACCCGGGCCGCGCTCCCGCCGGCAAGAGCCGGTCGTGCGGCACCTCACCTATCCCTCCGAAGACGGCACCCCCATCGGCCTGTACGTCATCTCCCCTCCCGGAGCCCGCGGACCTCGCCCCGCGCTGCTCACCGCCTACGGCGGCTTCGGCGCCTCCGCCGCCCCCGCCTACTCACCCACCATCGCCGCATGGGTGAAAGCCGGCGGCATCTACGCCGTCGCCGGGGTGCGCGGCGGCGGCGAGCAGGGCACCACCTGGCACGCGGCCGGCCGCGGACCCAACAAACCCCACGCCTTCGCCGACTTCGCCTGCGCCGCCCGCCATCTGATCGACCAGGACCTGACCACCGCCCCGCAACTCGCCGTCAAAGGCGCCTCCCACAGCGGTCTGATGGTCGCCGTCGCCATCACCCGCAACCCCGAACTCTACGCCGCCGCCGTCTGCTCCGACGCCGTCACCGACATGGTCCGCTACCCCCAGCTCGGCCTGGGCGCCTGGTGGGCCAACGAGTTCGGCACACCCGACGAACCCGACCAACTCGACACCCTGCTCGGCTACTCCCCCTACCACAACGTCCGATCGGGCGTCCGCTACCCGGCCGTCCTCCTCACCAGCCCCCGCACCGATCCCCGCGTCGACGCCGCCCACATGCGCAAGTTCACCGCCGCCCTCCAACACGCCACCGACTCCGGCAAGCCCGTCCTGCTGCGCACCGAGGACGGAGCCGGCCACGGACCTCGCACCGCAACCCGTCACGCCGACCTGCACAGCGACGTCCTGGCCTTCTGTGCCCAACACACCGGTCTCGTCCTGTGACACCTCGACGGCACACCCGCACCGACGCGTACCGGATCGCCAAGGCGTCGTTCGCGGGCGCGCGGCGCACGGCGATCGTGCCTGCCGCCGCGGACGCCACGATCACGTCGTGGCCCGACGCGGCCTCGGCCGAGCCGTCGGCCCGCCTTGGGCCCGGCTCAGGTCCGGTCGACAGCCACGGAATCAGGGTGCCGAGCCCGGGCGATGCTCACTTCCCTACGACGGCTTCCATGATCGCCTTGGCGATGGGACCGGCGAGTTTACCGCCGCCGATGTCGTCGCGTTCGACGTTGCCGGTGCTGTCGGGCTCGATGGCGACGGCGACGGCGACCTTCTTGCCGTCGGCCTCGGCGAAGGAGACGAACCACGCGAACGGGGGCTTGCTGTTGTCGACGCCCTGCTGCGCCGTGCCGGTCTTGGCACCCACGGTGACGCCCTTGATCGCGCCGGGTGCGCCGGTGGCGCCGGGGTTGGCGACGACGCCCACCATCATGTCCTTGAGTTGTTGCGCGACCTCGGGCGCGATCGCCTGACTGGCCACCTGCGGTTGGGTCTTCTCCAGCACCGAGAGGTTCTGCGCCCGCAACTCGTCCACCACGTACGGCTTCATCACCTTGCCGTTGTTGGCGATCCCGGCGGCGACCATGGCCATCTCGATGGGGGTGGCCGCGACGCTCTGCTGGCCGATCGAGGCCCGCATGAGCTGTCCGCCGTCGTTTCCGCCGGGGAAGAGGCTCGGTTTGGCCCGGGTGGGGATGTCGAGCGGGTTGGTGTTGGCGCCCTTGCCGAAGTTGTTGAAGCCGAACTTCTCGGCCTGCTCCTTGAGCTTCGCCTCGCCGACGTCGGTGCCCAGTTGGGCGAAGACGGTGTTGCAGGACAGTTCGAGCGCCCGCTGCATGGTCGCCTTGACGCAGCCCGGGTGGGCGGACTCGTCCAGACCCTGGTTCGAAGACGGGTAGAACAGGGTGTTCTTGGGCCCTGGAGGTTGACAAAGGGCACGTCGCCCGGCTTGGCCTTGCCCTCGGACAGCGCCGCCGCCGCGGTGATCAGCTTGAAGGTCGACCCGGGCGGATAGGTGTAGCGCAGCGCCCGGTTGTCCATCGGCATCTTCGGGTCGAACTTGGTGTCCGGCTTCTTCAGCTTCGGATTGGTGTCCAGGGTCATCCGGTCGTACGCCTCGGCCACCGCGTTGCGGTCGTTCTGGGCCAGCACGTTCGGGTCGTAGGACGGCGTGCTGACCATCGCCAGCACCTTGCCGGTGTCCGGGTCGAGCGCCACCGCCGCGCCGGTCTTGTCCTTGAGGCCGTTGTACGCGGCCTCCTGCGCCTTGGCGTTGATCGTCAGCGCGACGTTGCCGCCCCGGGTGCCCTTGTTGGTGACCGTGTCGAGCACCTTGCGCACGAACAGCCGGCTGTCCTTGCCGCTGAGGATGTCGTCGTCGAGGTTCTCCAGCAGGTTGCTGCCGACGAACGGCGAGATGTAGCCGGTGACCGGCGCGTACATCGGGCCGAACTCGTATTTGCGCAGGAACTCGTACTGTTTGTCGTCGGTCTTGACCGAGCTGGTGATCGGCTTGTTCTCGACCAGGAAGTCGCCTCGCGGATGCGAGTACTTCTCGTAGATCGCCCGCTTGTTGTGGCTGTTGTTCGCGTAGTCGTCGGCCTTGACGACCTGGACCCAGTTGGCCCGCAGCATCAGTGCCGCGACCAGGACCAGACAGAAGACGGAGACCCGCCTCAACGGCTTGTTCACGGTGTATGTCCTTTCACCGGGTGGGCGTTGCGGTCGTCGTCGATGCGGCCCGCCGGGGTCTTGATCCTTTGGCTCGACGGGCGTGCGCCGAGACGGGTCCACGGCCACCTGGCCCCGGCCGACGAGATTCCATCCGCGACCGGCCGCCGGTGCCCCCGCGTTCAAGCTCGGACGTCTTCACGGAGCGCGTGCGTCACCTTCCGTGGCCGAACGGGCGTCGGCTCATCGGTGGTATCCACGCGAGACATACGGGGCGCAGTTCCCCGGCGCGGGAGAACCCGCCCCGACGGAACCCGCGGTCGAGGGCCGCTCGTCGGGAGCCGGCGTTCGACACCGCCGGGGATGCGCGTTCTCCGCGTGCGTCCCGAACAAAGGTTCCGGCACGAATTCGTGGCGGAACAGCCGCCCCTGGACCGCCTGTTCCTGCCCCATCGGCCTACGCCGTCGCTCAGTGCCCCGGCCTCGGCCCTTCGGTCCGCGCGTGGCCGGTTGCGCCCGGTGGCCCGCTACGCGGTCGCCCGCCGGGCGTACACCTCGATCTCGATCCTCATCCGGGGATCGGCAAGCCCGCACACCAACATCGTGGCCGCCGGTCGCACCGGGCCGAAGCACCGGCGCAGCACCGGCCAACACGGTTCGAAGTCGGCCCGGTCGGGCAGCAGGTATCGCACCCGCACGACGTCGGCGAAGCCGCACCGTGCCTCGGTCAGGGCGGTCTCGATGTTGCGCAGGCATTGTCGTGCCTGTTCCACCACGTCGTCGGGGATCGTCATGGTGGTGTAGTCGAAGCCGGTCGTTCCGGACACGTGTACCCAGTCGCCGTCCATCACGGCTCGGGCGTAGCCGATGTGTTCCTCGAACGTCGAGCCGCCGAGGATCGCGCGTCGTTCTGTCATGCGGCGAAGTTAGGCGAGCGTGGTCGATACGTCCAATACGTCGTCCGCTGGTGTGTGATATCCCTGCGCGTATGGAACGCCCCGAACTTCCCCTGCCGCAGCTGCACGCCTTCGTCGTGCTCGCCGAGGAACTGCACTTCGGCCGTGCCGCCGCCCGCCTGGGCATCGCGCAGCCCCCGCTGAGCCAGCAGATCCGCCGCCTCGAAGACAAGGTCGGCCACGCGCTGTTCAGCCGCGAACCGGGACGCGTGACGCTCACCCCCGCGGGCCGGGAACTCCTGCCCGCCGCACGCCGGATCCTGGCCCACCTCGCGGACGCCCTGGCGGCGGCGCGCGCCGCCGGCAGCGGCCGGGTCGGCCACCTGCGCATCGGCTTCGCCGCCTCCCTCGCCCCGACCGTACTGCCGGGCCTGCTGCGCACCTTCCACGAGCGGTTCCCCGACGTACGTCTGCACATCCGGGAGATGACCACCACACCGCAACTCGCCGCACTCCACGACCGCAGCATCGACATCGGCCTGATGCGCGAACCGCCCACCGACGACGAACCCCGACTCGGCTTCAGGACCGTACTGACCGAACCCTTCGTCGCGGTACTGCCCCGCACCCATCCCCTCGCGACCCGACGAACACTGCGCGTCGCCCAGTTGGCCGACTCGCCCTTCGTACTCCTGCCCCGCCACGTCGGCCCACACCTGCACGACCGCATCATCGACCTGTGCACCACCGCCGGCTTCACCCCACACGTCGTCCAACACGCCGTCGAATGGCAGACCGTCTGCGCCCTGGTGGAAGCCGGCCTCGGCGTGTCCCTCGCCCCGGCAAGCATCCGCCGCATCCGCCTCCAGGGCGTCACCTTCCGCACCATCGACCCCGACGCCCCCCACACCCGCGTCGCCATCGCCTGGCGCACAGACGACCGAAGCCCCCTGGTCGGCAACCTCCTGAAGGCCATCGACCAGGAGTAGACCAGTACGCCGACACCTGCGGACGATCCGGGCATGCGAGCGCCGCCGCAACGCGGCGAAAAACGTCGAAGGCGCGTGTCGTAGAGGTGGCTACGAACCGTGGGGGAAGTCGGCGCCGGCTCCTCGACTACCGGCAGGTCGATTCGCAGTCCCAGGGCGACATGCTGCGTGGCGGGACGCCGGCGTTCGGGATCCCCTCCGTACCCCGGTCGACCCATCGGGTCTCGTCGGAGAGCGTTGGCATCAGCCGACCCTGATGCGCCACGGCTCGTCCCGGCTGCACTGGACGTGCACGAGTCCTGCGGTGATCGCGAAACGGGTGCCGCGGCCGGCCGGCCGGCCGCGGCCTCGGACGGCGGCGTGGTCGAGCGCGGTTCGACCCTCGCCGAGCGCGTTCACCTCGGCGAATCCCACGTACCGCCACGAGCCGACACGCAGTCGGGCGTTCGCGTCGGGGCCGGTGTAGCGCACGATCTCGCTGCCCACGCCGGTAATCGTGCGATCGAAGGTCCTTGCGGCGGCGAGCGGTTCGACCTGTACCTCCCACACGCCCGCGTGCCGGGAGACCACGAAGTCGGGATGTTCGCCCGTGCCGAGCAGGCCGACCACGATCGGGTCACGGCGGGAGGTGCGCGTCGACCAGCGGTAGCCGTCGAGGCCCAGACCCTCGATCGCGCCGCCGAGCCCGTCGAGGCTACGAGCCGACAGCAGCGCCGGTGGCCCGGAGTAGCGCAGTACGTCGTGGCCGTTGCCGCGGACCCTTTCGACCAGGGGGTGGGCCTGGTCGGGATGCATCGTACGAATTTCCCATCGGCCTCCGAAGCCGTCTACCTCGACGTGCGTCGTGCGCCTGGCGTCGACATCGCCATCGATGAGGAAGCGGTGTTCGCGTGCGGTGCCCATGGAGAGGTGGGTGTCGGTGACGCCGCCCGTCGCGTCCAGAAAGGTCGGCCCGAGTGGGATGTTCTTGTCCAAGCGACGGAGTTCGACGAGTGTGGGACCGCTCGGATCCGGCTTGGGCAGCGCGATGGTCTGTCTGCCCAGACCCAGGTGGACGAAGTGGCTTCCGGAGTCCTCGGGTTCGGCGGTCGGGGGCGGTGTGACGGTCAGCGACCAGCGCTGGGCTTCCTCGATCGCGAGCAGGGTGGGACCGGCGAGGAGGAACAAGTGCTCGCCGACGAGTTCCGGCCCGTCATCCGTACACTCGAACTCGCCTACCGTGTCGAGTAGTTCCTCGGGCGGTGCATCGGCGCCGCAGGGATGTCGGACGAGACGGACGCGGGGGTGCTTGCCGCGCGTAGTGATGGTCGCCCAGCCCTCGGGACCTGTGTAGCGGAGCACGTCCGGGCCGTCGCCCGCGATCGTCTCCTCGATCGCGAACTCCCGGGCGCGGTCGTGGTCGAGCAGACGCAGAGACCAGCGGCCCTTACCTTCGACGAGCACTTCGCGCAGCGCGGCGTGGCCGTTCGGACGAACCAGGAAGGTACCCGTCGGGGTCTCCGGTCGCCCCAGCCACAGGTATTCGCGGCTCTCCTTCTCGCGACGGCCTCGACCTCGACCCCGAGTGCGCAGGGAGATCCATTTGCTCGGCTCCTTCTCGAAGCGCAGCAACATGGTCCGTTCAGGGGGCGGATAGGCGAGGTCGACCCACGTGTCCCGGTCCCCGTGCCAGGTCGAGAACTCCGGGGCCCCGGAATCGTCGGAGATGATCATGACGAGGACTCTGCCAGGCGGGTCCGAATCGGCGGACGGCGGGCCCGACGTCGTGGCTCGATTGTCGGGGGTCGGTTCAGCGCACCCGTTGTCCGACCCCGGCGCCCGTTCACGGCGAAGCGCGCAACACCAGCGCGAGCAACAGCGGAACGAGAGCGCGCCCCGACCCGCCGCCCGGTGTGCACGTGTGGGGCAAGACCCAAGCGATCACGAACAGACCACGGCCACCCAGGTCAAGAACTCGATTGAGCCACCTTCGTCCTCGACCACGAACGACGCGACGAACTCCCACACCACGACACCCGGTCCCGGTCCGCGCGCGTCGGCAGTCGTTCGACCTCGAGGCCGCGGCGCAGGCCTTCGTTCAACGGGGTTGTCGACGCGATCATGGCCGCGTCGCGGTTGGTGATGGCGATCTCCACCCGCGCGTTGGCGGGTATCGAGCCGGTATTGACGCTGCCGCAGTTGCGGACCCTGGTCGTGCCGGCGGAGCACGCCCCGGTCAAGCCTGCCGCCTTGGCGGCGTCGTTGGGCGTGAACCCGTCGACGGCGATGCGCACGGTGGATCGGCTGGAGGTGGCGGGCCTGGTGGATCGTCGGACCGATCCCGATGCCCGACGTGAGGTGACGCGGCGGTTGACCGTGCCCGGTACACGATTGGTGGAGCGGGTCATGACCGCGCGCCGGGCGGAGGTGGTGGCGTTGCCGGCGCGGGTCCCGCCGGGGCGACGGGCGGACCTGGCACCGGCGTTGCGGGCGCTGCTCGAAGCGGCGGACGACCCGGTTCCGCGTGCGGGCGATTGCCGCGAGCGTCCCGTGGACGAGATCGGCGGCGGAGACCGCCGGAAGGATCCGAGCGCCCCGCCGGGATCGAACGGTAGACGACGTACGGCCGAAACAGAGTTGGTAGACGAGAGGGGCGTGCCGCATGGCGTCGACGTCCGGATCGGGGACGCACAGGCTGCGGAACCAGACCGAGACCCCGGTCCGGTAGTCGTAGGAGTGCGATCCGACTCCGGTCGCGGTGGCGGTGAGCCCGGCGAGCAGGACGGTGGCCGGCAGCGGGTGGACGGCCCGGTCGGTGCCCTTGGGGGAGTTGCGCACGGCGGTGACGCGAAGGCGCCGCCATACCAGTACGGCGAGTCCGACCACGCAGGCGATGCCGGCCGCGCCGCCGTGTACCAGTGCGTTCGCTCGGTAGAGGTTTTCGCCGATGTGCAGTTCCTCGGTCCAGCCCTCCGGTACGAGGAGCCCGGTGACGTGTCCGGCGGCCACGAACAGCAGCCGGTAGTGGAACAGGGGTCCGTCGATGCCCAGCAGGCGGCTCTCGTGCAGTTGGCTGGAGCGTGTGGTGAATCCGAAACGGTCGTAGTGATAGCGCCGGGCCGTGCCCGCGATCGCCAGGACCGCCACCAGATAGGCAGTACCGCCCACAAGGCGGGGCGGGACAAGCGCGTCATCCTTGTCGGACCACTCGCAGGCAACGTCTCCATGGCCGAAGCCGAAGCCGAAGGCGAACTCGGCACCGGCCGGGCGTCGACTCCCGTGTCCGATCGCCGCGGCTCCGCTCGTGATCTCCAGGACAGCCCCCGGCCGGTCGAGCGGGTCCTGTGGGGCGAGCGCCGGCCCGCCCACCTTGCGGGAAGGGCGTTTTCCGAAATCGGCGACCCGGCCTGTCCCGCCGGGGGCGTTATCGGACGCGTCGCGTCGGCGATTTCGATACCCACCCCCTCACCACCCGCGATGTCGGGGTGACGGGTTAGACAGGAGCCATGGCGCACGACTTCCAGGCAATAGACGACCAAGGCGTGGGGCTCGCTGTCGACGGGTTGCTTCCGTCGACCTGCGATTGGGGGGCCGGTTCGCTCGCCGGCCTGGCGCGGATCAACGACTATCTCGCCGGCACCTGGGCTCCGCCGGCCGGACGGGACGGTCCCGAAGGAGTCGGCGACGGCGACTGGTCCCTGCTGATCGGTCGGATCGGTGGGGTCGCCTTGCGCGCGGCGGCGCCGTCGACCCGGCCCGAACACCGTGAGCGCCTCCTGGCCCTGCTCGACGTCTGGGCGGGGACCGTCTTCGTCGACCCCGACGCGCGGCTGCGCACCGGAACCGTCCTGAACCACACCGGGGCACAACGCGCGATCCGTGACGAACACGGGGCCACGATCATGCTGTTCCCCCTGCTGGAAGACATCTTCGTCCTCGAATACCGTAAGGGAGACGCCGAGGCCCCCCGGCTGGGCCCGGTTTCGGACGTCATCGAGCCGCCGCGCACCCACTGGGGCAGCGCGCGTCAGATCCGGGAACTGGTGGAACTGATACGCACTCGAGGCCCGATGCCGTGGGATCCCGAAGCGGTCGCCCTGCTCGCCGACGCCACCGGGATGTCCCGCGCGGCGGCCGCCCTGCTGTTGGCCGTCGACCCCGGGAACAGGACGCCCCGAGGGCCGTTGCCGGATCGCGAGGGGCAACGCGTGCTGGGCCTGGGGATCACCGAAATCAGGTCCGGGCACGACGAGTTGTCGCGGCTGACCGATCGGCTCGATGTGTTCGCCGATGCCCTGCCGCCGGACCCGGCGGATCTGTGGACGGCGGCCGGCCCGCGCCACGTCGCGACCCGCCTCGCCGACGCGTGGCGGGCTCGGCGCGGTCACCACGCCCCGGTGCCCGAGACGTCACGCGCGCTGATCGCCTCGCTGGAACCGCGAGAACCGGCCGCCGAACTGTGCGGGATCCTCGCCCACCCCGCCGGTGAACCGCTGATCACCGAGGACCTGGACACCCGGCTGCACGACTACCGAGGCAGCATCGCGCCGACCGCCGGCACGGCCGATCGGCAAACACCCCGCCGGATGGAATCCCTGCTCCACGATGTGGCCACGCTCGTTCCGACCGTCTACGCCGAACTACCCGCCGGCGATCCGCTCCGAGCAGGCCTGCCGGAATTGATCGAGTCATTGCGCGCTCGGCTGGCATATCCCGGACTGCTGCTCCACGCTGCCCGTGCCTTCCCCGACGTCACCGAAGACGACCAGCGTCGACGTTTCGGCCCCGCCCCCTATATCGGCCCGGAGCCGCTGAGCGTGCCGGCGTTCGACGACGGACTGACCGTGGCTCTGGCCGCCGCGATCCCGTCGTACGGTCCACCCAAGCCCTGCCCCCACCTGTACTTCCGTCCCGCCCTGCTCGACGTCGACGCCGAGCAGACGAAGCGGCTCACCGACGACCGGGACTATTACGGAGAGTGGGATCGGCACGCGATGGACGTCATCGCGCACGTGCGTCGAATCCGCGGGGACTACTTCACGCGTGTGGTCGAGCGGGTGCGCTCCGGCGTGCTGCCCGTCGGCGCGTACGAGTCGAACCCCGCCGCGAGCGCGCCCGAACTGGTCGACGAAGTCGCCGAATCGCTCACCGTGCCGCCGGACGCGGCCACCCTCTACCTGCAACTGCTCGCCCTGGAGGCACCGACCGACCGCAGCGTACGTACCTGGAACGGCTGGAGCCCCACCCGCCACCGCAAGGCGGCGGCGGCGCTCCTCGACGCCGGCCTCGTGGTCGCCGACAAGCGGCCCCGCGCCGGCCGAGGCGTCTTCCTGCCGGGCCCGTGGGCGATCGCGAAGAAGCCCTTCCACCCGATGGAGGTGTGGAAGGCGGAGTTCCTAGGCATTCCCTTCATGCCCAACCGCCTCAGAATCCACCGTCACCCGACCCTCGACCGGACGCATCCCGAATTGTTCGCCGCCGCCTGGGCCCTGGTCGCCCGCGGCAAAAGCCCCCGGAACTGAGGTTCGGCCTTCGGTTGCGGAGGGTGATCCGGCTGCGTGGGTGGCGGTTCGGGGTGGGAGGGGGAATTCGATTCTCCGCGTGGATCGGGTCTGTGCATCCGGGTGACCACCTCGTCCCCGTCGACGGGTCCGGGGCGCGTCCGCCGGCCGCCGTTGGCCCCGACGACAACCCGCTGCGGCAACGCTCCGGCTTCCGGGAGTGATTCGGGCGGTCGGTCAGAACGGAAAGGCGTACGGGTCGGTTCGGACGCGGTCGTGGATCTCGCGCAACCACGGCCGGCGGACGGCGGGCAGGCCGACGAGGGTGCGGAGGAACAGAGGGCCGGCGGGGCGGAACCTGCTCCACGGGTGGCGCGGCAGCGGGTCATCGCGGAGCACCCCCTCGGGCATGCCGCCGCTCGCCGGGATGGGCAGGCGGTCGCACTGGTGGCGGCGGTCGTGGCGGTCCTGGTGGAAGGCCAGGTACATCCACACCTCGGCGGCCAGGGGAACAGCGGCGACGGGGGCGGGCGACTGCCACGCCTCGCCCGTCTGCGGGTGGCCCGGAACCAGGACGATGTCGGCGTCGTCGTCGTGATCGGGCAGGCCCGGGCCGGCCGGGATCAGGCGTTTCGCCGGCGGTCCCGGCGGCAGCAGGATGTCGAGCGAGCGGCCGAAGGTCTCGGTGAGCAGACCGTCGGGCACGGTCACGGGACCACCCGCCGATGCCGCCACCACGTGGGCCAGGGCCACTGCGACCGCCGCCTCCCATCGGGGGTTCCACCACCCCTGCGGCTCGATCGGCTCGATGGCCGAGCGCTCGTTCGCCAACGTGGCCCAGTCGAGCGGCCAGGGTTCGCGTTCGTCGCCGGCAAGGAGGCGTACGGCCTGCGGGGCGAATCGCACCTCCTGCCAGGCCCCGCAGTCGTCGATCCGGGTGGCCACCGGCCGGCCGCACCCCGTACAGGCCAGGTTCGGTCCGGCCCTGCCGTCCACCCCGTAGCAGGAGCCTTCGCATCGGTCCGGAATCAGGGCGGTGTTGCGGGTGTCACCGGGTCTGACGACCACGGTTCCGGGCGTGCCGAAGCACACGGTATGCGTGGGTGCGAACAGGCCCCGGGCCGCCGCTTGTGCCGGCCCCACCTCGTCCCACGGTCGCCAAGGCGGCCCGAAGGGTGCGGGGTCGATGGCGTAGGTCCCGGATTCCATGAGCGGGGGCAGTAGTTCGTGGCCGACACCGTGGCCGGCGTGGACGGGAAGTGCCACCCGCGACACGGGGGCGGACAAGACGGTGCCGCACTCGGCGCACGCGAACCGGGCCATGCATCCCCTTACTTCGGTCACGGGGATTGTCCCGGCTCGATCGGCGACGGCCAACGGGTTTTTCGGTGGCGGTGGCGATTACGTGGGGGCGAGTTCGGTGGGGTTGGGATGCCCAGGTGGGGGAGGACCGCCACGCCTTGGGCGGCGGCAACCAGGGACAGGCCCGCGGCTCCGTACACGGCCTGTCGGGTGGAAGCACCGGTGCTCCGTCGTTGTGTGCCGGCATGACTGGGGTCTTCGACATCCCGCGAGCGGCGACAGCGCCGCGACGCGGGACGCCCCGGTCGCGACGCTCACCGTGTCGTCACCACTGCGGCCGGCGCCTGGGCCGTCATCACCGCCGACAACCTGACCATCCTGCCCGCCCGCCGTACCGCGGTGAGACTCACCGTCCGCCACGGGTACGAGACGAGCACCTGCGAGGCCGTACCGTCGCGAAAACCCGTGGACTGAGGACGAGGTCACCTCCAGGGTGCTGGTGGGTACCCGGTCCTCGGCCCGGGGCGTGGTGTTCCGTTGCCTCGGCGCGAACACGCTGCGGCGCTCGTGGGCCCGTCCCAGCGCGTCGCTCGCCACGCCGGACCGGCCGATCCGGAAATCGTCCCCGCTGCGTGGCTACCCGCCGCCGATCACGTCCTCGACCATGACGATGCGGGCACGGCGGGGCGTGACGCTGCGGAAGACCCGGGGACGACCTCGATCGATCAGGTTCCGGACGGTGCCGGCCCTCTTCGTGGGCATCACCCGACGGGTCGAACCCGTGCACAACGCCGGCAACCTTTCCACCAAGCTTCGACCAAGCGCGAGAACAAGCCCTACCCCAGGACGTTTCGCAGAGCCGAGCGCACGCCGTCGCCCACCACCGAGTGCACGCTTGTGCCGGGCAGCGTCGGCAATGCGGCCCAGTGGGTGACAGGTTCGGCGCAGTGGCGGCCGTAGGGCAGCCGGATGACCCGGTCGGAGTCGATGAAGCAGTCGCGGTGCTCGACACCGTCCTCGTCGACGTAACGGGCAGCGAAACGCATGGGCATCACCAGCCAGAAGTCCCGACCGGACTCCTCGTCGTCCGGGTGGGTCGGATAGCGGCCGGTTGCCGCCGCCGCTACCGGCATGCCGTCCGCCGGCAGCCGTTCGCGTGCGTCCACCCACTCCACGGTCACGTCCAGTTCCGCTCCTGAGCGCATGTTCCGCGTCCGCGTGTCCGGTCGATCACGACGACGCTCCTCATGGAACTCTCGGGCTGATGAAGCTATCACCCGCAACGGCGGAAACGGCGTCGCTCAACACCGATGGAGCGTCCGATGGCGAGCTGCTCGGCGGGTATCGCCGCCTTCCGGACACGTCACTGCACGACTTCGCGGCTCGGTGTGGTTGCCGGGTGTTGCCGACCCGTTCAACGGCCACGCCCCGGGACAGCCGGGGAGATGCCCGCCGCCGTGGCCCCGTTGCGTGCTGACGTCCCGCTTCCCGAATCCGTCAATCGTCGTGCTTGTTCCACGGTGCGCGGGTGTGCCTCACCGGCTGACACGGGCTGACCGAACCGCTGTTCACGGGTCGGAGAAAGGGCAGGCGGCACAGACTGTCGTCGACTGCCCATGCGCACAGCGTTCTTCTGCTACGTCAGTTGCGGTGGGGGATCACAGTAAGCCGGAGCAGCCGTTGGACAAGGCGATCCGCCTCCCGGAAACGGCGACGGTCGCGTGCCGGAGCCCGAGGACCCAAAGGGCAAGCACAAGAAGGACAGGCAGGAGTGAGCGCCGATCCCGACGACATCCGTCCATCGCCGGCGCGCGCTCACGGCGATGGACGCCGGCAACGCTTGGCCGAAGGACTCACCGTGGCTGCGGGACGCGGTCGAGGCCCTGCCTCGCGACGCCTTCGCGCCCGACAGCGTGTGGACCTGGGACGGTCACGCCTGGCAGCGGGTCGACCGCGCCGCCGACCCGCAGGCGTGGGCACGGTTCGTCCACGCCGGTCCCGACGACGCGACGATCACCGAGATCACCGACGGCGTCCCGTCCTCGTCCCTGTCCTGCACGTCGATCGTCGTCGACATGCTCGACTCCCTCGACCTCCAACCCGCCCACCGCGTCCTGGAGTTGGGCACCGGAACCGGCTGGAACGCCGCCCTGATCGCCCACCGCGTCGGCCCCACCGGACACGTCACCAGCATCGAGACCGACCCCACCCTCGCCACCATCGCAGCCGCGACCCTGACCCGCGCCGGAGCACGCGTCGACGTCCGACTCGGCGACGGCACCCTCGGCCGCCCCCTACGAACCGCTGATCGCCACCCACCCGGTCTCACCACCGCCAAGGACGGCCGCTCCGCCACCGGATGGCTCCACGGCCTCGCCCAATTCATGAACGCCCGCGGCACCCCCACCCACCGCCACGTCCGCGCCGACCGCGACCCCGACCACGAACGCGTCCTCACCCGCGACCCGCGCCCCTCCTCGACAACGCCCACCTGATGTGGGCGCTGCGCCTGCGCGGTCACGTCGTCGTCGACGAATCGGAGCAGGCCGCCGATCGCGTCGGGGGACACATCGTGCCTCGGGGCGCTCGTTGGAGGCCGTCACGATCTGCGGGTGTCTGCGGGGCGGGCTGTTGCCACAAGGCGTTCCGGTTCGACTGCGTTTGGCCACCATTGGGAGCCGTATGGTTGGCCTGGGTTCCGCCGGTCGATCGGCACACCCACGGAGACCCGCGTGCCCCGCGTCCCGCATTGATCTCCTCTGGCCGCCCGGACCGTCCGCCGACTGTCAGGGAGCACTGCCAGACTCCTCAGCGTGGGTATCTTCTACGATTACTTCAGCGCGCCCGACGATCAAGCAGCGGCATCAGCCTTTGCGGAAGGACCCGAGGACGCCGGCTTCGACACAGTCTGCGTCAAGACGATCGACCCCGCTGTCCTGTTTGGTCAGGCGGTGGCGCTGCTTGTTTGTGAACCCGTCTCACGGGTTGTCGGGCATCCCCGGTTCGGTCATCTGGTGACGAGCCCGGAGGCAGAGAGCACCTGGATCGTTACTCTGCCCGACGAGGTGCGCGACGCCCTGGCGAAGGCGCCCCGCGAACGACTGGCCGAGATCTGCATACCGTGGTCGCGAGCGGAGGAGTTCCCCGGGTTTGCCGATCCCGGCCATCTTGCGGACTTCCTCAACGAGCTTGCGGCACTGGCCGGACGGGCCCGGTCACACGGCCACGGACTCTACTGCCACATGGTGCTCTGACCGCGCTGTTCCACCGTCGGCCGACACTGGTGGTGCCCTATGGCCATCCCTCGATGGGCGGGTGAGGCGGCCGCGCGGGTCGAACCGCGCCGTCGGGCAGCGCCGTTGGTATCGGGCCTGCCGGCGGACCCGCCGAGGAAGCACGCGGGTGACGCCACCGGGACGGCATGCGGCTGAGCACGCGGAGCCTGCCGCGTCGGTGGTCACGTTCAGGTAGGCGTCGGCGATTCCGTTGGTGGTGACGGCGGAGCCGAGCGGCCCGGCGCTGGGATCGTCGCGCTCGTCCAGATTTCCGTTCGGGGTGAACGTCTTGTCCTGGACGATTCGCCGGCGTCACCCAGGTGTCGACCTCGGTCCTAGTGACGAGCGCCGCCGGAGGCGGCGTACCTCAGCCGGCCGTAGTCATGGAAGTGCGCGGTGATGTCCTCACCGTGCGGCATGAGCTCGCAGGCCGGCGAGTCGTCGGTCCAGAACGCTGCTTGCTGCGCAACCTCAGTCATCGCCGCCGGCGCCGCGCCCACCCCGTAGACGCGGCGCGGACTCCGACCTGGACGGCGAGGACGCGTCGGTCGCGCGACCCGGCTTGGCCTTCCAGGTAGGTGAAGCCGTCGGTGTCGGCCCTCGCGGCCGGTGCGGCGGTGCGGCGGCGCGGCGGCTGGAGTGGTGCGCGGAACGGTGGCGCCGGGCGTTTCGAGGGAGCCGATTCGGGAGCGGGTCCGCAAGGCTCTTCGCGAGATCCACGTTCGTGTTTACGGTGAGGTTCCAGGTGCTGTCGCAGCGAAAGAGGGATGCCGGGTGACGAACGCCCGTGAACGTGCGGCGCGGGTTCGCGAGGTGCGCCGACGACTCGTGCGGGACGGTCCGCCGCGCACGCGGGATCGGGAGGGGGATTTCGAGACCGTCGCGGTACCCGAGCGTCACGGTGACCAGTTGCGCGACCTTCTGATCGCCGAGGACGTCGAGACGGTCGTCGAGATCGGTCTCGCCTATGCCGGTTCCGCGCTCGCGATCGGCGAGGCGTTGGCGACGGTCGATCGTCCCGACCCTCGGCACGTCGTCATAGACCCGTTCCAGGAAAGCGAGTTCGCCAACGCCGGTTGGGACCTGCTGTGCTCGGCGGGGCTCGGGACGATCGCCACGCTCGTGGCCGCGCCTTCTTCTCTCGCGCTTCCTCGACTGCTGACCGAGGGCTTCGTTGCGGACGCCGCGTTCGTGGACGGCAGCCACCGGTTCCATGAGGTCTTCGTCGACCTGTACTTCCTGCGCAAGGTCGTCCGCCCCGGTGGGCTGGTCGTCATCGACGACGACTGGTGGCCGTCGGTGCACACCGCCGCGCGGTACTACGAGAAGAATCTGGGATGGACGGTGATCCCTGACGCATTCGCCGGTGAGACGGTCGGCGTGGGACCGAAGGGCGACGACGGGGGCCGGTGCAGGGCATACCGCTTGCCCGATGCCGCGTTCGAGCCCTCCTTCGAGGACTTCCGCGCGTTCTGAGCCGGGACCTCGATCGACCGCTTCGACTGCCCCGACGAACCTGCCACGGCCGGCGGTTCGCGCGTGTCGAGTTGGAGGTGGTCTGGGAGAACGTCCGGGCGGACCCCTTCTCCTGAAGCTCGGCCCCGGCCGCGACCGGCCCCGCGGTAAGTTCCGGCGCGTGGTGCGATGGACGTCAGGGGGGGACGCGTTGCGTCGACGGCTGTTGGTCGCCGTCGTGACCGCGTCGGTGCTGGCGGGCACCGCTCGCAAGGCGGCCGGGACGGACATGCCGAGGACCCCCTTGTCCCGCCCACGACGTATGCCGTCCTGACCGTCACACAACACGCCTCCGGCCACGAGCGCGGGGCAGGCGCGCGCCGTCCCCGACGGAACAGAGCCTGGGCGGTCCACAAGACGACCTGTGGGTGGTGCCGAGGCTGCCATAGCCGTCCACGTCGAGGCCGAGTCCGCCCCGGCGAGCCATCGGCCCGGGACCGTCGCGCCGAATCCCAGGGTTCCGGGCCGATCGAGGATCGATTGCCGGCAGTACGCAC
Organism: Embleya scabrispora; assembly: GCF_002024165.1. NCBI lineage: Bacteria > Bacillati > Actinomycetota > Actinomycetes > Kitasatosporales > Streptomycetaceae > Embleya > Embleya scabrispora. Next base: position 103,509 of record NZ_MWQN01000004.1, on the reverse strand, counting down.
CCGGGCCTATGCCTCGTGCGGCCTGGCGTGCCGAGGGAGCAGGAACACCAGGCCGCCGGCGAGGAGGCCGAGGCAGGCCACCGCGAGGGCTCCCACGGCCATCGCTGAGGAGGCGGTGTGGTGTTCGGCGAGTTGGAAGAACAAAGTCGTGATGCCGGCCGCGCCGAGGGCTCCGGCGAGTTGTTGCATGGCGGACAACGAGCCGGAGGCGCTGCCCAGTTCGTGCTCGGCGACACCGGCCAGGATGACGTCGAACAGGGGCGCGAACACGGCGCCCATGCCGATGCCGGCGACGAACAGCGGGGCGATCAGGGCGGCGCCGGTCGTGTGCGATCCGTAGTGGGCGACCACGACGGCGAGCGCCGTCAGCCCGGCCGTGTGCACGCCGACGCCGATCAGGAGCAGGTTGCGGCCGAGCCTGGCCATCACCTGGAAACCGGCGATGGAGGCGATCACGATGCCGACCGCGATCGGGGCGAGGGTGAGGCCGGCTTCGAGCGGGCCATAGCGCAGGTGCAGTTGTATGAACAGTGACGTGATCAGCATGAAGCCGGTGGTGCCGGCGAAGAACGCGAGGCCGAAGAGCATGCCGGACTTGTACGCCCGGTTCCGCAGCAGCGTGGCTTCGATCAGCGAGTGGGTGCTGCTGCGGCGCTCGCGCAGGATGAAACCGGCGAACGCGGCGGCACCGGCGGCGAGACAACCGAACGACCACAGCGGCCAGTCTGCTTCGGGGCCCTGGATGAGCGGCAGGATGATCAGCGTGGAGGCGACGCTCAGCAGTACGGCCGCGAGGAGGTCGATCCGTACCGACGGGTTCGGGTCGTCCCGGGGGATGTAGCGGAGGCCGCCGAGCACGGCGGCGAGGCCGAGCGGGACGTTCATCAGGAAGATCAGCCGCCAGCCGGTGCCGAACAGGTCGAGGTGGATGAGCGCTCCGGCCAGGATCGGGCCGCCGACGGCGGACAGGCCGAGTACCGGGCCGAAGGCGGCGAATGCCTTGCCGGTCTCCTCGCGCGGGAATACCGACTTGAGGATGCCGAAGCCCTGCGGTATCAGCAGTGCGCCGAAGGCTCCCTGGGCGACGCGGGCGGCGACGAGCAGTTCGGGCGAGGGGGACAGCGCACAGAGCAGGGACGCGGTGGCGAAGCCGCCGGCGCCCAACAGAAACAATCGGCGTCTGCCCCAGCGGTCGCCGAGTCTGCCGCCGACCACCAGCAACACGCCGAAGGCGAGCGTGTAGCCGGAGGCGAGCCACTGCAACAGCGAGGCACCGCCGCCGAGATCGTCGCGCACCGAGGGGCCGGCGACGTTGGTCACGGTGCTGTCGAGCAGGTCCATCACCTCGGCGACGAGCACGATCGCCAGGATCCGCCAGCGCCGGGCGTATGCGGCGGGGAGCGGGGTCTCGGCCTCGGCAGCGGGCGCGGGCGCGGGCGCGGGGGGCATTGGTACTCCTGGGGGTCGAGGCCGCGTGGCGCCTGACGAGGCGCTGGACGCGGCGGGACGAGCGGTGCGGCGGGAAGACAAGAGCAGCACGGGCACCACGAACGACGTTCGTTACGAACAATGTACGTAGCGAACAGTGTTCCGTCAATGTCCGTACGCGTGCACGGCACTTCCGACCAGCCGGCGGCCCGACCGGCAAGGGCGCGAGGGCGCGGGGGAGCTGGAGGGTTCAACGGCCGCGCCCGGCGAGCACGGAACGCGCAAACGCGCGGGGGAAGTGGGTTGGTTCTAGGACGTGTTGCCGTTGTCCGAGCGTGAAGTCCGGGTCGTCGGATCCTGGAACGAAAGCCCCGCCGCGCAGGACCGCCCCTCGGCGAACCACTCCGACGGACATCGTGGCCGGCATCGCGACGATCGCCGCGAGCAGTAGCCACAACCCCGGCCGGACGCGCCTCCAACAGCACCCGGAATCCGGGACCGTGTCAGTGGTGGGCAAGGACGATGAGGTTGCGTGAGGTGTCGCGGTAGGAGGCGCCGTGGCAGGTGGTGGCGGTGAAACCGGCCCGGCGGCACAGACCGGTGTACTCGTCCGGTGTGTAGACACGGACGTCGCAGGGGGTCACGGCGTGTTCCCCGTGCTCGCGTCGGGTGTCGGGGTCGAGGTGGCGGCGGGCGATCAGGTGGCGTCCGCCGGGGAGTCGGCGTCGTTCCTCGGCCGGGATGCGGCCGTCGGTCAGCCCGGGCACGGTCACCATGGTGTGCATCGGCAGTAGCCCACCGGGGCGCAGCGCGCGGTGGAACGCGTGCAGGACATCGAGGTCCTGCTCGGGGGTGAAGAATCCGACGGGTGCGATCTCGGGCGGCTCGCGCATGTCGCCGCGCAGGAATACCGCGTCGGCGCGGGCGCGGTGCGCGTGCGGTGTCGCGGTTGTCCAACGGGACGTCACCCGTACCGGGACGAGGGATCGAGCGACAACTCCGGCATCGTGGCCCCGGTCGTGTGCGCGGGCGGGTGGTGCCCTCCGTTTCCATCCAAAGGTGCGGTCGGCGTCGCGTGTGATGGATGAGCACGGCAAGCCGGATCAGCAGTGGACAAAAGTGCTCCGCCTCCGGGAACGGCGACGGCCGCGTGCCGAGGCCCGAGGACCCGACGGGCAATCACCAGAAGTGCCGGCAGGAGTGAGCCCCCGATCCCGACGACATCGCGGTCCATCGCCGCCGGGCGCTCGCGGCGATGCACACCGGCCTACCGGCCGCCGCCGACACCGGCCGTGTCCAGCGCCGAGCACCCGGACGTAGTCGGGACGTGCGTGTCCGGTTCCGGATCGACGAACGCGGCCCTGCCGAAGTCGAAACCACCGGCCCGGCTTCGGCCCTCGTCCGTGTCGGTCGCGCGAGGGCTCACTTGGTGGCCGGCCCCGCCCCTTCGACAACGATCGCCAAGCCGCTACGGGGCGCCCTCGAGCACCTTCCGCAGGCGGTGCGCGAACTCGTCCGGCTTCCCCGGATATCCGAATTGTCCATCACAGAACCCACCGTGATGACTCGGGAACACGGTCACCGGCTGCCCGAGGAGTGCGGCGGTCGCGACGGAGGTGCGTCCGGTCTGCACGTTTTCGGACTCCTCGCCGACGGCGATCACGACGCGGGTCGGCGAAGCGGCGATCGCGTCGGCATCCGGCCGATATCCGCTGATCGCCCATGACCGGTCGGACAGCAGCGGATCGTCACGTGAGCCGTCATCGTGCGTGGGCATCCCGAACGCGGCGGGATCGGCATCCGGCCGCGCGAAGTACGCGTCGGTGAACTCTCCCTCCCATGAGGTCATGGCGACGAACGCGGCCATCCCGGCCCCCCATCCCCGCTTCTCGTAAGCGTCCCGGACTTCGGCCCGGGCCCGCGCGGCCGCCGGGCCGTCCGGCGTGAGGGTGATGAGCGGCGGCTCGTGCGCGACCAGAATGGTCACGTCCGCGGGATACTTCGCCACGAGCACGAGCGCGGTGACCGCTCCGCCGCTACTGGCGAACATCTCGACCGCCCCGGCCCCGAGCGCCTCGATGACGGCGTGCACATCGTCGGCCTGGGTCTGCGGCATGTGGTCGACCCGCCCGTCCCTACGGGTGCTGCGACCGAGCCCGCGCGGATCATAGGTGACCACGGTCCGCTCGGGGAAGCGCGCTGCGAGCGCGGCGAAGCCGGTGGCGTCCATAGGCTGCCCGATCATGAACAACGGCGGGCGTCCGTCCGTGGTCGGCAGTGGCCCACGAACGTCATAGACGAGGTCGGCGCCGGCTGTTTCGAGCGTGTGAGTTTTCATATCCGTGCAGACCGGCGCCGTTGCGGAAACTCATCGCGGCGCTGAGCGTCGCTTCGTGATGGAGCCACGGCGCTCCCACCGCGCAACTTGCGTGGCCCCTACCGGCCGCACGTGCGCGGGCCCGGCCGGCCTCGGGGACCGGGCGTTGCCGCCCGAGGCCCACGAGGCGGCTGGGCGTGGTGTGCGGTATCAGTCCAGGGCCTGGAAGCCGCCGACGTTCTCGTTCGACCGAAACTCGCCCGGCCCCAGGGGATTGAAGACCTTCGTCCGACAGTTGCCGTCGGGAAAGAGCAGGATGGTGCCGCTGGTCAGGTTGGTGATCGCGGTATCGGGGCCGAGACCGGGGTGGCACTGGCCGTCCTTCGGGTCCTGGACCTGCTTGGACTTGCCGCCGTTCTTCATGATCACGACCCCGGGGGCCGCAGAGGCGGTCGAGGCGGCGACGAAGGACAGGGCGAGGGCGCCGGCGGTGACCACGAGGGCCACGCGCGGGCCGAGGCGCATACACATGAGAAGGAACTCCCATCCGGGGTTCACACAAGGGGACAAGTTCGGAAGTGCCGGAACCCGAACCGATCCGGTACCGCGTCACTCCCGCCGACCGACGTACCCGCGCCCGCCATCGATGCCCACAACCGCGTCCGGCGGTTCACTCGAAAGAGGAACGACCGCTCGCCATCCCCGCCACCACCGGCACCCGTGCCGCCCTCGAGCGGCGTCCGCGGCCACAGGCGGACCGGGTTGCACACGACGGCGTACACCCCGGCACCACCACCCCCGCCCTCGTGCGGATGCCGGCCTGCGGCCGGGCGCGCGCCAAGTCCTGCTCCGGGCAGGCCCCTTCGATCCGGGACGGGCCGGCGCCCGCCCACCGACTCCTCCACACTCCGGCGCACCCGCCGGCGCGGGATCGCGGCAGCACCTTCGGATGCCTACCCAGGCCCGGTACACCGCCGTGCTCAGCGCGATCTCCAACGGCCTCCACGACCCGCTTCCGCCGGGGGTGTCCGGCGCAGCCGCGACCGCCACTCGGCCTCGACCGCCGCGTGCGAGGTCGAGGCCGAGCACCGGCAACTGCTCGCGCCGCATCGCTCCTCGTCCCGGCACGACCCACGCCCTGGCGTCGATCGCGTACCCCGACTCCCACACCCACGGGCGGCCGCGTGCGGGGCCTCCGGACCGACGCCGACGGCACCTCGCGTGCGTTCCGCGGTTTCGGTACCGGCCCGGTACCGCCGTTGGTACCTGCCTGGTACCTTGGCGGGCATGCCAGCTTTGAACATCGAGTACACGGACGAGGAACTCGCCGCCGTGCGCGCCGCGGCGCAACTCGGCGGAAAGTCGGTGAAGGCGCACGTACACGACCTGAGCGTGTCCGAGGCCGCCCGCCGAAACTTCGTCACCGGGGCCGCCAGGTTCGTCACCGACCACCTGGCCGAGTTCCAGGACGCCTTCCCCGAGGGACAGCGGTGATCCTGCGTGTCGACGCCGGATGGGTCCTGGACATCCAGACCGCGAACACCCCGGTGAACCTGCCTCTCACCGACTGGGGTTCGTTCGCGTTCTGCGTCGAGCGCCACCGCTACGAACGCTTTCGCGGGGAGCTCTACTACGAGGAGACCGCGGCACGTGCCGCGACGTTCGTCCACTCGATGGTCGTGCTGGAGCCCTTCGCGGACTTCAACGCCGTTGTGGGCTGCGCGTGCGCTGACGGATACATGGCCGGATCCGACGAACCCCTCACGGTGCCTCCGGGCGGCTGGGTGCAACTCACCCGCGACATCCGCGAACGCAAACACTCGCTCACCGACGTGGCCCGGACCCTGCGCGCCTGGAGCCGCCCGCACGCCGAGTGAGTAGGTCGACGTCGAGCGCGGTGGGGGCTCGGGCCCGGACGGCCGCGCCCCCGTCGTCCATATGTCGGGGGCGCGGCCGTGCCGGGTCGAGCAGGCGCCGCCCGACTACCGCGACAACCCGTCGGCCGTGGGGCAGGAGCAGCACGAAGTCCATGCGGACCGCAGGAGCGCGTCCACGCCGCGCGCGCGGACGGTCTTGGGATCCCAGTGGCACCAGACCTTGGGCAACATCGCGGGGTCGCGATCCGGGCGGTGCGAAACCATCGATCCGGGTCACGACCCCGGTCCCAAAGGAGGGCCCATGGATTTCATGCTGGAGCGACGGTTGTTCGGGTATCTGCTGCGGGAGGTGCCCGGCCTGCTGGAGGCGTCTCGGGAGTGGGCGGTTCACGACTTCATCGACACTCCGGTCGAGGAGATGGCGACCTGGGAGGAACTCGGCACTTCCCTGTCGTCGTTCCTGCTCGAGGTGTTCACGTACCAGGTCCTGCAGAAGGCGATGGCGGCTTCCCCTCCCGACGTCGCTCGCATCCGTGCCTGCTTCGGCGCCGTGGAGGCCATGCTCGCCCTCGACGACGACTACCTCACCTTCGCCATCGACCAGACGATCCTCGAACCGCTCCTGGACTCGCGGGAGTTCATCGCTCTGGGCCTGCGCCACAGCCTCCCGCGGACGCGCGAACTCGCCCTGACCGGCTTCCGGGCCCTGGGAGTCGTCCTGGAGCCGGCGTGGCTGAGCCCGGTTCGTGTCGCGTCGGCCCCCACCGCGGACGTGAACACCGAACACCCCGCACCACTGCACCACATCGATCCGGAGCCCGACGCCACGAACACCCCTTCGAACGACCGCCCTGGCGGGGGCACCGGTCCATACGCGCGCGTGGTCATGTCGGGGGAGGCCGGCCCCGATCGACGCGACGGCGGGGAAGCGCTGTTCGTCTACCTGTCCACCCTCGGCGGAGCGGGACACCGTGCCCACCGGACCATGCCCCTGCTCGCCGAGGCACTCGGCCTGGATCCCCGGCCCAACTCGATGACCGAACACCCCGGAGCCGGAGCCCGCCTGACCCTGGCGTCGGATCGCCGGATCCGGCTGGAAACGGGAGACGGCGCCCGGCACTTCGAAGGCACCGTCGACCGCGAGTTCGTGCGGGTCGCGACGGCGGTCGCTCATGTGGTCCTCATCGTGTCCTATCTGCCCCTGCCTTCGGGCGTCGACCCGAGCGCGCACATCGACCACACCCTCGACCAGGCGCGCTGCTCGTCGGGCCGTATCCCGCTGGTCGTGTGACCGGGCGCGCACGTTGGGGCCGCGATGACGGTGTTTCGGTTATCCGGGCGCGGGGGCGACTGTGGGCCCCGTGGCCCGGGATCGTGTGTCGGTGGGGCCGGCCATGGTGCGCAGTCGCCGTGTTCGGGGCGGCGCTCTCGGGGGAGGGAAGGTCGATGTCGCCGCGCAACGGGCGGGGTTTCGGCCCCGACGGAGGGCGCGCGCGTGTGGGAACGCTCGCCGACGACTCACATAGCGCCTCATGCGCCGATGAAGACGTATCCGATCGTGTCCGCCTCCGTGTATCCGTCCGTGTCGGGGTGCCTCGAGGGCTTCGGACACCTTGCCATCGCCACAACCCTGCTCGTCCACCGATCCGGCGTTGGCATCCCCCAGGCGCCGCCCCCGAGATCGCTCGTCGACGCCTGACCACCGCCCCCGAGATCCACCTCGTGTCTTGGATCCTCCGTACGGGTGAGCCGTTCTGCGCCCGGACGCGGGCGATCATCGTCGGGTCATCTCCTGTGCCGTGGCGGTGCCGAAGCGCTCCACGTCACTCTCGGTGGTGTCGAACGAGCACATGAGTCGGACCTCCCCGGATTCCTCGTCGTTGGGGTAGAAGGTGTAGGTCTCGCGCAAGCGCCCGATGACGTCGTGCGGCAGCTTGACGAACACCGCGTTGGCTTCCACGGGCCGGGTCACCACCACGCCGTCGATGCGGGCGAGACACTGCCCGAGACGAGCGGCCATGGCGTTGGCTCTGGAGGCGTTGCGCCACCACAGGTCGCCTGCGAGCAGAGCCTCGAACTGTGCCGAGAGGAATCGCATTTTGGAGGCCAGCTGCAGGGATTGCTTGCGCAGGTAGGGGGTCCCGGAGACCCGGGAGGGGTCCAGGACCACGACGCACTCACCGAAGAGCAGGCCGTTCTTGGTCCCGCCGAAGGACAGGATGTCCACTCCCGCGTCCGTCGTGCAGGTTCGCAGCGGAACGCCCAGGAAGGCGGCCGCGTTGGCCAGGCGGGCGCCGTCCATGTGCAGTGCCAGGCCCTGCGCGTGGGCGTACGCGGACAGGGCACGGATCTCGTCCGGTCGGTAGCAGGTGCCCAGTTCCGTGGCCTGGGTGAGCGAGACGACCTGCGGTTGGGCCCGTTGTACGTCACCCCGGGTCTCCACGGCGCTCCTGACGGCTCGCGGATCGAGCCTGCCGTGCGTGCACGGCACGGAGAGCAGCTTCAATCCGGCCACTCTCTCCGGCGCGCCTCCCTCGTCCTCGTTCAGGTGTGCCTGATCGGCACACACGACCGCGCCCCGGCGATCGGTGACCGCCTGCAGCGCGATGACGTTCGCACCGGTGCCGTTGAAGACGGGGAAGACCTGGGCACGCGGCCCGAAGTGGCGACGGAAGAGCGCGTCGAGGTGGGCGGTGTAATCGTCCTTTCCATAGGCGTTCTGGTGACCTCCGTTGGCAAGAGACAGAGCCGCGAGGACCTCCGGGTGCGCGCCGGAACAGTTGTCGCTGGTGAAGTCGCGCCACCTGGGGTCGTGGCGCCGGACGGCGTCGGTACGCGTGTCCGGTCGGCGCACGCCGGGCCCGCCGTACCCACGCGATATGGCGCGGGCGGTCGGGCGCCCCGTCGCCGTTACCGCTCTTCAATCGCCGACGACGTAATTCCAGTAGCCGTCCAGGAGGGCACCGAGTTGGCGGGCGGTGTGCAGGATGCGGTCGGGTTCCTCGCCCTGTGAGAGGCCGTATTCGAGAACGGTCAAGGTGCCCTCGGCGACCTCGGGCGGCGGACGGTCGCCCCACGACCGCATGTAGGCGATCACCGGACCGGGCACGTCGGGTAGATCCTCCGCCGCGTCCGCGATGCGCGAGAAGAGCGTGCACCACGTGGAGAGGTCCGTGTGGAGGTAGAGCGCCGCTTCCGCGGCGCCGGCGTGCATGCCCGGCCAGGACAGGTCGCGCACGACCCGGTACAGACCCTGGTCGACCGGCACCGCCGGGATGCGCCGGTCCGCGATGCCGACCGAAGGCGCGCCCTCGCGCAGGAGACGGCGGGCTTCGGCGATCGTGTGGAGAATGAAGGAAAAGAGTCGGGCCGGGTCCTCGTGCCGGTGGCGGGCCACCAACTGGCCGTACGAGGAGAGCTCGGCCTCCTGGCACTGGTACTCCGCGAGCAGGAGACGCTTGAACTGGTCGCCGTGCACCTGCTTGGCCAGCGCGCGTTCCACCATTTCGTTGCCGCGGACGAATCGTTCGACGTCCGGCTTCATGGCTTCCACCAATTGTTCGGGATTCATCCGGTCTCTCCTCGAGGGTGGATGTGTGCGTTGCGACGGCGGTGTTTCGCCGCCGGTGTGTGCAGGGTCGGGACTGTCTCGCGCACCCGTTTCGCCGGCGACGGAGCGCCACCACGCGCGCCACAGGGACTCGATCATCAAGGCACTGCGGGTGATGTTCTCCCTGGGCTCTCCCGCGGCAAGGCCGTATTCGATGACCCGCAGGACGCCGTCGGCCGTAGGTGCGCAGTTGTCCCGATGCGCGTTCAGGTGAGCGACGAACGCGGCCGGGACGTCCGGGCGTCCGTCCAGTGTCTCGGCCAACATCGCACAGGACCGGCTCCACAGGGCGGCGCCGGTACGGATGGTCAGCGCCGCCTCTCCGGGACCGGCGCGGCGCGCGACGCACGCCAGGAAGGCGTCCAGGTGCCGCACCGCCAAAGTGGTCGAGGCGCCGCGAAGGTCTGCCGGGGTCAGGCACAGGGCGGGAGCGGCCGAGGTGAGCAGCCGGTGACGGTGGTGGGTCGATCGGCCGTGGGCGTACGCGAAGAACCGCTGTGGCACCTCCTGCCGGTGACAGCGCAACAGTGCGGCGTACGCCCGGGCTTCGGCCTCCCTGGTTTGGTACTCGGCTATGACGAGCCGACGGCATACCTCGGCGTCCATACGCCCGGTCCGAGCCAGGAAGAGTACGTCCTGCGACACCACCTTCTCGCCGCCGCCGATGGGAACGGCGTCGAGGAACGAGGTGAGCGGCACCGGGCGTGCCCTACGTGTTCGCACGAGATGATCACCTCCGGTTCGGTCACTCGGGAAACCCGCCGACCATGGGGCGTGGGATCAGGCCAGGGAGCCCGGGGGGTAGGACCGTCCGTCCTTGACGACGTAGCGGACGCGGCCGGTGGCTTGGATGTCCACGAACGGGTCGCCGTGCAGGGCGATGACGTCGGCTGTGGAGCCGGGGGCGAGCCTGCCCAGGTCGCCGCGATCGAGCAGGTCGGCGGCGACGGTGGTCGCGGCGCGCAGGGCGCGCAGGGCGGTGAAGCCGTGGGAGAGCATGGCGGGGAACTCGCGCCAGTTGTCGGCGTGCGGGAACATCCCGGCGTCGGTGCCGAACGCGACCTTGACCCGGGTGCGCGCGGGACGCAACAACCCTTCACGCAGCCGCGCGGCGTGGACGCGGTACGCCTCGCGCGCGTGCGCGGGTCGTTCGCTCCAGAAGTCGTCGTCGTCGAGGTTGTCGACGAAGTACCGCTGGACGTATTGGGTGGGCACCAGGTAGGTGCCGGCATCGGTCATCAACTCGTATGTGGGATCGGTGGCCAGGCAGGCGTGCTCGACGCTGCGCACTCCGGCCCTGACGGCCCGAACGACGGCCTCGTCGTGCAGGGCGTGGGTCGCGCAGGGAAGCAGCATGTCGTCGGCGGTGGCGACGAGTGCGTCCATTTCGGCTTGGGAGTAGGCGGTGCTGGTGGGTTGGCTGACGGGTGAGGAGAAGCCGCCGCCGCCGGCGAACTTGATCCAGTCCGCGCCGGCCTGGGCTTGGTCGCGTACGGCGCGGCGCACCTCCTCGATCCCGTCCGCGAGCGCGCCGATCCGGGTGCCGTAACGCTGCGCGAGGTCCGGCGACTTGTCGCCGTGGCCCGAGCGCGGGGAGAGGATGTTCGGGGCGGCCAGGACGCGTGGGCCTACGATCAAACCGTCCTCGACGGCTTGTCGGAGTGCGACGTTGAGGGCTTGATGGGCGCTGCCGAGGTCGCGCACGGTGGTGAATCCGTTGGCCAGCAGTTGCCGCAAAGGCCGTATGCCGGTGAGCGTTTGGTAGGCGGCCGACGACATCTCGGCGCCCTCGTCGAGGAGGTGGACGTGGCAGTCGATGAAACCGGGCATCACCGTGCACCCGGGCAGGTCCACCACCTCGGCGTCCCCCGGCGCGAGGTCGGGAGCGATCTCGACCACTCGGTGGTCGCGGAGCAGAACGTCCAAACCGCTCACGGGCGCGGAAGCGATCGCGTCCCAGACCGCGTCCGGGCGCAGTAGGATCCCTCGCTGGTCGGAGGGGCGCATGTTCACCGTCCTTCGGGTCGGCATCCATTCGCGGGTACGACGGGTACCCGCGGGACGTCGGGCGCCGCCGCGCGGTACCGGGTTCTCGGCCCGGGCGCCGGGCTCTTCCTCACAGGTCGATGGGTGCGAAGTCGGGGTGGTTCCACATGTCACCCGGGCCCGGATTGCCGGGTTCGGAGCGGCCGTCCAACAGCCGAACGACACCCCAGGCCGCGTTGAGTCCCGAGCCGAGCGCGTGTTCGAGCCAGCCGGGGGACCAGGCGGTGTCGTCGCCGGCGAGGAAGAGGGCGTTGGCGGGCTCACCGGGTACGGCGGGGCGTCCGGTGAAGTCCTTCATGAAATGACTGAACAGGTCTCGCTGGTACGGGTGCTCACCGGGTGCCGAGAAACGGCACAGGCCGCGGAAGTGGGGTTCGTTCTCCCAGGAGATGGTGACCGACTGCGCCCGGTCCGCCTGGCGCCGCAGCTCGTCGGCGGCTTCGGGGTGGATGCGGGCCAGTTCGCGGACGAAGAGCCGGACGCGTTCCCGTCGGGAGGAGGCCGCCACCTTGACGGCATCCCGGCCCCAGGAAAAGCTCAGGTCCAGGACGGCGGTACGGCCTCCCGGGGCGCGAGGGGGCCCATAGTCGAAGGTGTAGGAGGCGCGCGGCAGGCGGTCGGTGAGGGTGACGCCGTCGAGGGTGGTGCCCTTCCAGAAGGGTTCGTCCACCACAAGCGCGGTCTTGGACGACTGTCGATAGCTGAGTCGGCGCACCGCACGCCACAGCCTGGGACCCAACGGAGAGCGGCCCGGGTGGGTGGAACGCAGCTCTATGGCCGTTTCCAGTACATTCAGTTGGGGAGTCAGCACGACGGCGGCCACATGCTCGCTGCGCCCGTCGGCACTGTGCACGACGGCGCCGCGACCGGGATCCTCGTCGACCTCGACGGCCGTGACCGCGGGACGCGGGGCGCCGCCGTTGACCTCTTCCAGGCTGACCGAGCGACCGGCGGGGTCCGTGGTGCGGTGGCTCCAGAAACCCTCGGCGAGTGCGCTGATGCCCTCGCGAGGGTAGTACGCCGTGCTGCCTTCGGAGGCCAGCACCAGTCGAAGCGTCTCCAGCAGGCTCAGTCCGAAGAAGCAGTCCCACGCCGCAGGGGCGACGCCCGCGGTGCCCAACAGCCTGGCCTGGTCGTGGGTGAGCCCGACACCCTCCTCCTCGCGCAGGAAACGGTAGAAGGTCCACTGCTCGTACCGACGCACCACCTCCTGCCAGCGTCGACGCACGGCGCCCAGGTCGCGCCGGGCCAGGTCGCGCCGGATCCGGTCCAGGCCCAGGCGGGTCAACGCGTCCAACCAGCGAGTATGGGCACGGTGTAACTCCTCGTCGAGAGGATAGAGGTCGGTGATCTCCCGGACCAGATGACGTACCCCGTCGACCTCCAGGACGGTGATCGGCGTGGTTCCGGCCGCGTAGTCGTCGCGGAACGGCTCCCAGTGCAAGCCGAACGTCGCTGCGTACTGCCACAGCAGGCGCGCGGAATCGGGGAAGCGCATGCAGCCCATCTCCACCACGGCGCTGTCGGCCCTGTTCAGCCGCCGGGAGAACATGCGCCCGCCCAACCGAGCCCCGCCGGGCCCGTCGGCGCTGCGTTCCGCCTCGTACAGCAGCGGGCGACACCCCACCCGCAGGAGCTCGTACGCCGCAGCCAGGCCACTGCCGCCGGCACCGACGATCGCCACCGGCGCACCTCGGGCCGCGTCGGGCAACCGGCCGATACGCCGGCCTCCGCCCACATGGGCGGCGTAGTCGAAGGGAAAGTCGACCTGCAGGTCGGCGGCCGGCGGGGGTTGCGCACTCATCGGTACCTCATTCGCGGGGCGAGGGGGCGAACGCGGGGCAGCGAGAACTCCCTGGGTGTTTGCGGTATCCATGGCCGCCGGAGGCCGGGCGGCGGCTCACAGGCCCGGGGTGGGTACGGGCCACGTGTGCACGGGAGCGCCGGTGCGCGACAGGTCGGCGTAGGTGCGGGTCAATGTTCGCAAGGCGTCCGCACGACCGAAGTCGTGCTCGAGCGCCGCGAGTGTCCGGTGTTGCCAGGTTGCCCCGGTGATGCCGGTGGTCGCGCGTGCGTGGATTATCGCGAGCAGTGATTCGCATTCCTCCCGGTCGACCCCGAGAGAGCGCAGGCCGGCGGCGGCGAGCGGCAGCAACTCGCGCACCAGATCGGCGGCCCGGCGACGGGCGGGGGACTCGCCGACGGTCGAGGGCCACCACAGGCGCGCGTCCAAGCCGTTCTCCGCCGCGAGGTAGAAGTTCTCCTGCGCGTACGTGAACGGCAAAAGCGTCGCCACGTCGGTCTTCGCCGCGAGTCCTGTGGTCAGTCCCACGAGAAAGGCACCGTTTGCCGCCATGTCGACAGTGGTCGGACCGGAGGGCAACGCGCGAAATTCGATGCGTACGTGTCCGTGTCCGGAGGGATCGTAGACCGGCCGATTCCACCACCACACCGTACTCATGTGGGCACGCAGTTCCCGCAGACCCGGCACGTCCGTGTCCGCCGCATCCGGACGCGGTGGGATGTCCAAGACGACCGGTTCCAGAACGTCGTACCAACGCACCGCGTTCTCGAAGAGTTGTCGCACGCCCCCGACCAGCCACCGCCCGCTCGGCCCGAAGGCGACACGCGGCGGCCGATGAGCACCGTCCGAGCGGTCGCCGAAGCCGTGCTCGTACATGGGGATGCGGGTTTCCTGCCACAATCGCCGGCCCAGCATCAACGAGGAGTTGCACGCCGCGGCCAGAACGGGCGAGGTGGCGAGTTGGGCGGCGTTGTAGGTACGAGTGAACGCGTCCGTAGCGACCGACAGATGGACCTGCCATGAACAGGACACGCCCTGGACCGCGACGGACCGAGCACGCACGGTGGTGGGTTCCGCTCCGTCGAGGGTGAAGGCGAAGGGGAGTGGATGCCCCGCGGTGAAGGCCCGCTCGAGCGCCCTGTACCTGGGGCACGGGGTCAGCGCCCCGGGGCCCACATCGGCCGACGTCAGCGTGGGCAGGCTGCCGATGGTCACCGGCTCGACCGCGGATCGCGGAGTCGCGTCGGCGATCGCGGCCAGAACTTCGCCGCTCTCGGCGGCCATGGACCGAAACGGGGCACCGGCGGCTCGTACCGGCGTCAGGTTCACTTCGAGGAGGAAGCGGTCCACCTCGGGAGCTACCCGCTCGTCCGCGACCGCAGTGCGCACGACATCACCCACCAAAGCCGCTGAGCCGTCGCCGTGGACGAGGAACAGTTCCAGTTCTCCTCCCAGTGTGGTGCTCGCGGCGCCGAACTCCGGTCGACGCAACACGCCTTCGAGTTCGGCTATGGAGGCGCGGAGTCGGGTCCGGAAGACGTCGATCTCCCACTGCCGCAACGTCTCGTGTCCCTCGGTTCCCTCCACACAAGGCTCCTTCCACGCCCGGGGGCCGAGCCGATCGGGGCATTCGACGAGAACGGTTGCCGTGACGGGAGTTCCGTCAAAGGGTCGGGAGAATCACGGCAGGTGCATCACCACCCGGACTCCTGCCTGCCCACGGCTGCGGACTGCCACCAAGCACGCAGGGCCGGATCCATGCGGACCGCACTGCGAGTCACCCAGTCTCGGGGCTCGCCCTGGGCCAAGCCGTGCTCGATGACCTGAAGTACGCCGTCGGCCACTTCGGGCGGGTTGTCGCGGTAGGCGTCGATGTAGGCGACGACTTCCTCGGGTACGTCGTCCGCGTCGCGCAGTACGTCGGCGAGTTCCGCGCAACTGTTGCACCACAACGTGAAGTCCGTCCGTGCCGTCAACGCGGCTTCCGCTGCTCCCGCGTGCAGCGCAACCCACGAGATGAACTCGGTGAACCGCCGCACAGGCCCGGCCACAGGGGCGCGTCGCATCTCGTCCGGGGACATTCCCAACGCGGGGGCGGCCCCCGAAACCATGCGATGACGCGCCTGCATGAGTTCGTGCGCCACGAAGGAGAAGAACCCACCGGGGACCTCGTGCGGGTACCGCGACAGCAACAGCCCATAGGCCGTGAACTCCGCCTCCTGCGACTGGAATTCAGCGAGGGCGAAGCGCTTCAGTCGCTCGGTGTCGATCTTTCCCTCGCGCGCCAGCGCGAGGAATTCGTTGGATCGGACGTGATCGGCCACATTCACACCGACTGCGTCGAGGAATTCGGTGGCAGCCACAGGAAACCTCTTTCCAAAGCCCATTCGGCGATCATGTAAACGCCCTGTGGACAAGCGTCGAAAGATCGACCGCGGTCCGGATGGACGACTACGGCCGTCCCGGGGACCGCCGACCACATTACGACTCACGTCCACGGACGGGAACCCCCGGCCGCCGTCGAGCAGACGTCCGGAAGATCCCTCAAACGGGCCTGAAAACGCGAAGCGGCCGGTCGGCCGGAAAACGGGCGTCCGGCTCCGAGTCTCGTATTCTGTTCACGACATGGCCGAAAAAGCCGGGAATACGGAGCGACGCGCCGCCGATAGGGGACTTCCGGACTCCCTGGCGCACCACGCAACCCAGACATGTACTCGCCCCCACCGTCGACGGCGAATATCGGCCAATCCCCGATCACGAAGTTCGTCGGGATTCCCCGACGCGGCCGCCGACAGTCGTTGGATCCCGAATCCGAAACCCGGCCCGTTGGTGCGTCCCCACCGAGACGAGGAAGGACCCCGGACCCCGACGTGCCGGGTTCCGGGGCCCTGGGTGGCGTGTCGGGGAGCCGACGCGCGGGTCACGCAACCCCAGTACGAGGTCGCCCGATGCGGACGATCGCGTGGTGGCCGCATACTCCGCAGGTCCGCATGGCGCGGCTCTCGGTGGCCGTACGCGACGAGGTCGCCGCTCTCGGTGTGGCGTTCGTCGAGCGAGGGACGGTAGTCGTGTGCGGCGGGGAAGGGCGGCGTGACGCTCGAGTACGCACGAAGTCTGACGCGCCGGGGATGATCCCGGTGCCAGACTCGGGTGTCGATTCCGTGTCGAGCAGGGGGACGGGCACATGGGCGGGTCGAGGACGACGATCGGGGCGCGAGCGGCGGCTGTGGCATTCGTCGCGGTGTCCGTCGCGCTCACCGGGGCGTGCGGCAGCGGGGGCGAAGGGGACGACTCGCATGCCGGGCCGCCCGGGGTCGGCTGTGGGCCGACGCAGACGTCCGGTCTGGCGGAGGTGTTCCAGGGGGTGTCCCAGTTGGGGCCCGTGGTCTCCGCGCACTGGTGTGCCTGGTCCTCCGATCTGGGCGATGACGGGCGCGACTTGGGGCCGCCCGGTCCATCGGATCATTTCTATTACGCCGTCGTCCGCCTCGCGGACACCACGACCGTGCAGAAGTGGGGACCATGGCGGCCGGCCGCACGACCCCCGGAGGTACCGGTGCCGTTGCGTTCGTTTCTCCCCGCCGACGGACAGTGGTCGTCCAACGAGGCCGGCGTCCGTCTCGACTTCACCTCCGCGACGGCCGTCATGACCTATGGCTTCTGAGCAAGGGGTGAAACCCCGGCGCGCCCCGGCCCGGGTCGCGACCCGTCGTCGACTCGGCCCGGACCGAACCGGCATCAGGCGCGTGCGTCCCGGGGCCATGCGGGGCGGCTACGGAGCGGTACGCACTGCTCGATGATCGAGGCCACCCGCCGCACGGTCGGCGTGGTATGTCCTGCTCGGGGCCCCGGACGAGGTCGATGGTTTCCCTCTCGGCGAGCGGTATACAGGCCACGCCGTCGAGCCGAAGGCTCCGCACCGTCTTTGGTACCAGCGCCACGCCGTGCTCGGCCGCGACGAGTACGACGAGGGTGGCCGCGCGCCGGGTGCCCCGCCTCGACCAGGGCGTGCGCACCACCACACGCCCCCCAATTTGTTGTCTGTTTCGGTGTGATCGGGCAACCGGCCGTCCGTGCGCCAAGCACGATCCAGACCGTCGGCCCGGAGAGAGAGGCTTCGGCATGACCAGCAGGTTCGGCGATTTCCCCCTCGGTGACTACAACGTGCTGCCGTTGAACCACAAGGACGCGCCGCCGTACGAGCCACCCAAGACCATGGATCTGCCGCGCTGTCCGGACGCATCACCCCTCGCGTTCACCGAGGAGCTGCTGCACGTCACGTGGGATCTCCAGGTCACCCGGAGTCAGGCCGAGACGACGCTCCCCCTGGCCGACGCCTACACCGGATGGAGACATGCACCAAGATCCATCCACGCGGCTACCCGGCCTGCCGGGTATCGCGCCGTCTGGGTGGCCTCGGGGTGTGCGTCCTCCCGGCGAGGCGGGCTGGGAGGACACCGCCGTCGCCTGGCTGTTCGACCAGTTGCCGCCCGGCTACCGCACCCACGACGTGCTGCGGACGTACCCGGTGATCCTGGCCCGCATGGCCCACGCCGGCTCTTCGACCGCGACCACACCCGGGTGGCCGGCATCGTCCCGAGCCCGCCCGGCCGAGGGCGCCGTGCCGCGGCGTTCGGCCTGATCACCGGGCGCGTGGTCGCCCCGCCGCAGGCGACGAGTTCACGTGCCCGCGCGCTCCGTCGGAGTCGGTACCCCTGTTCGCGCCCGATGCCGACACCGTGTGTACCAGGACGCGGACAAACGCATCTTCTTCCGTGACCCCCGCAACCCCGCCGCGCCGAGGGAACGCGGACGTTCGAGCACGAACTCGTTCCTGCCGTCCGGCGAGAGCGTGTGGAGCCCCGCGGCCACCGTCGAGATGGTCTCCCCGGGCGGTGACGTGGCCGTGGCGTACGAGTACCGACGCGGCATGCGTCTGGTCCGCAACGGCCGCCAACACATCAACGATGCCGTCCGGATCGGCGCCTGGTACATCCTCGACGAGGAACGCACGCCCGGCGGCGACAAAACCCCGCACACTGCTCGCCGCGCTTTTGGATCGACAACATGTCGTTCGTGTGCGCCGATACCGGCGCCCTGATGCGGGTGGCCCTCGCGCCCGACCGCGACTCGGTGGCCTCGGTCGTCCCTCTCCGAATCCGACTCGAACGCCCCCGGGACCGCTTCGGTCAAGGTCGCGGACACGCCCCATGCCCCGATCACCGGTGGCGACCTGCGCGTCCACCTGGTCGCCGCGCAATGACACCGATCCCACCATGTCCGCCAGGCCACCGGACCGGGCGTGGCCTGCGGTTCGAAGGATCTGTCCCGCCCCGAGTCCCGGTGACCGCCGCGGGCGTGGGTCGTCCCGGGATCGGGTCGACTGCGGGAGTCGGGAACGAGTCCACCAGCCCGGGTATTGGGCGCCGCACATCGGGCAGTGCGCGATGTGCGGCGCGGAGACCGGCCCCGGGGTCGTGGTGGGCCGGGCGTGCAGGTGGCGTCCCTCGACGACGGTGACCGGATTCGACCATGGGCCCAGTCCAGCGAAGGTCGCCCCTCCGGGGGCGTGTTCACGCGCCGGTCTCGTCGTCCGGGTCGGCGGCGCGCCTACGGCAGACGTTCGGCCGTGCCGGGTCGCTCATCCAGCCAACGGGTAGTGCCTGGTTGACGGTCCCGTGGGCGGTAGGCTGCCGGGGACGAAAGAAGAACTGCCGTGGATGCCCGCATTCCCCGGATCCGCCGCAAGCTGGCCGCCATCGCCTTCCGGCCACATCGCAGCCACTCGTTCGGAGAGGAGCGGCACCGGTTCCGCCTGGGCGCCCCGTCGGCCGCTGCCCGACTGAGCGCCTTCGAAGCCGAGCACGACCTGCTTCTCCCCGCCGCCTACCGACAGTTCCTGCTGCACCTCGGAAGTTCGGGCGCCGGGCCGTTCTACGGTCTCGTCGACCCGACAGCTCGCTCTGTGGCGTCGATTTACACGATGGATCCCCCCGGCGAGAACCGGGGATTCGATCTTGTCCCCGCGGCCGGCACCACGCGCGACAGGTTTCTGTCCATTGCCGAGATGGGCTGTCTCGATCTGGTCCTCATCGCACTCGAGGGGCCCCTGACCGGCCGCGTCGTGATCGGCAACGGCTCGGGGTGGTGGGGACCGAACGTCTCGTCGGCCGCCGACTTCCTGGCCTGGTACGAACGTTGGCTCGACCACATGGCCGCCGGCAGGGACAACAGAGCCCTGGAACTCACCTCGCCCGGCCTCCGGGCCCACCCGGAGCGATGCCGCATGGCCCCACTCCTGTGACACCGGGTCAGCGCTCCACGCACCTGTTTCAGAGCGAAACCCGTGAAAAAGCTGCCGCCGTTCCGGACAGGGACGATCCCGGCTCGCGCACGCCGTCCACCACCGCACGTCGAGTTCGGTGGACAGCCGCACCCGTTCCTCGCTCGGTCCTCGGCCGGGTACGCGGATGGGTCGTGGTGTGTCGGCGGCGCGGTCATCGGCTTGCCGAACCGGCGCGGGATCAACTCGTTCAACGGGGATGTCCGGGACGTCTCCGACATCGTGATCACACCGGCCACGGAAGTGATCATTCCACTGGTTCGGGTCCCTCCTGCTCGAAATCGACGCGACCGCGGTCGCGGTCGCGGTCGCGGAGCAAAATATCGGGACTTTCGGTCGATGGACCCTTCGCTCGTGGCATGGCCGATTTATCCGGAACCTGGATGGGTCATGCCTATTGCACGGGAGATCACGGGCGATGAACTCCTGTTGCGGCCGGCTTCCGCCGTAAATAGAAACCCATCACTCATTCTTGACGGGCGTCATGAATGGCATGAATACACGATCGTTGGTGTGGGTTGGGGTGATGCAGGTAGACAAGGATCTTCGACTATTTTCGGAGAACCTCGCCGCGGTGTCAGGGCTGCCGCTAGGACGGTCGATTGACCGTGTGATCTCGTCTGGTGAGAGTTCGTGTCCGTTGAGATTCCGACGTCCTGCACCGCAAGGGCGTTCATTCCGGCACATCCCGGAGAGGTGACGGAGGTATTGCCGACCGCACTCGTCGTTGAGGTCCTGGAACTTGGCGCGGCTGAAGGAACGCCGCGTGAGACTGCTTCCGGCCCGGGTGGTTTCGGCAGTGGCCATGTTTCCGGGAGGAGTGTGGGGCTCGGCTCGCCGGGCGCCATAACCCGGCTTCAAGGACTCCACCCAACTCAGAGCAGCCCAGGTCGCGCCAGGCCGAACCGGTTGGCCCTGTCGGGGCCGGGAAGGCCGGGTGGACGGGGCCGACCTGGTGTTCGATCTGCGGGTTGGCGTGGACGGTGTCTCCGTCGGCCGATGCACGGACGACGCCGACGTCGAGGGCCGCCGGTTGTGCGAGCAGCGGCCGGATCACCTCTGCTGTCGGCATCGTTCCTCCTTGGGCTCACCGGTGAGCGCCGGCGTCGCCGTCGATCCCCGGCGGGCTCGGGGCCAAGGAACCGATGCTGCCTGTCCCGCCCGTGATCAGTGCCTGCTTCCCCGCACGGCGACCGATCCGACTCATCTTCCGCACTCACGCCAAGGGCGCGTGGTTGCGGTGGCCCTGGTTCCGGCGACTACGACGGGCCTCCCCGTCGTCTGGGAGAAGGTCACACCGCCTTTGCCGTGTCGTCGGTTGATGCCCGGGACGCGCCGAGGGGGGAGCGGTGGTGAGCCAGGATTCCCTCGACGATTCCCAGCAGGCGGTCCCCCGCTTGATCGATGCTTCCGTTGTGGGTGCTGACCTGCGCGCCTTCCAGTACGAAGGTGATCGCGGCCGCGGCCTGCTCCGGATCGCGCAGCCCGGCCGCGGTGCACATGCCGACCAGTCGGTGGGCCTGGTGAGCCTTGTGCTTCTCGATCACTTGCCGTGCGGGATGGGAGCGGTCGGGCAACTCGGCGATGGAGTTGATGAACGGGCAGCCCCGGTGCGAAATCGCCGGCAATCCCTCGGCGATGAAGCGGGCCAGGCCAAGGATCTGGTCCCCGGGGCGGCCGGGGTGCTCGGCCTCGACCCGGTCGAAGGCCGCCTGGTACTCGGCCGCGACGATCCGCAGCCACTCCGCGACCAGCGCGTCTTTGGTTTCGAAGTGCCGGTAGATCGCCATCTTGGTGGTTTCGGCCCGCTCGGCGATCGTCTGGACACCCACCCGCCGGATCCCCTCGCTCTGGAAGAGTTCTTCCGCGGCGTCGAGGATGCGCTCACGAGGCGGCAGTTTGGCCACCCTGCTCGGTCTGCTGACGCTTGCTGCCATGACTGCTCCGTGACGTCCGGTCCGTTGTGGGGCCACTTGATTTCTCCTGTTACGGTACCAGTCGGTGCTGCACGATACCGGTTGGTATCGTTCGGGACTCGAAGGTATCGTTCTCGATGGGAGCAACAATGAGAATTTCCGAGTACGTGAGCTTCGACGCGGTCGGGCTCGCGGAGCTGGTGACCGAAGGGGAGGTGACTCCCGCCGAACTGGAAGCGGCCGCACGCGAGGCCGCGCAGGCGGTCGATCCGCAGATCAACGCCATCGTGGAGACATGGCCGACCGACGACGAGCCCGGTCCCGACAGCGCTCCGTCGGCCGGGTCTCCTTTGGCCGGGGTTCCTTTCCTGATCAAGGACATGGCCGTCGCCATGGCCGGGAAACGAATGGAGTTGGGCAGCCGTCTCGCGGCCGGCAACGTCTCCGGCGCCGACTCCTCGCTGATGCTGCGCTTGCGCCGCGCGGGGCTCGTGACGTTCGGGCGCACGGCGACACCGGAGATGGGCTACAGCAACACGACGGAGCCGGTGCTGTACGGCGCGACCCGCAACCCGTGGGACCCGGCGCGCAGCGCGGGCGGATCCAGCGGGGGCGCCGGCGCGGCTGTCGCCGCCGGCGTGGTCCCGATCGCGCACGCCACCGACGCCGCCGGCTCGATCCGCGTCCCCGCCGCCCACAACGGCCTGTTCGGATTGAAGCCCACCCGTGGCCGGGTCTCCGTGGGGCCCTACTTCGACGAGCTCTTCAACGGCCTGGTCGTGCACGGCAGCGTCAGCCGCACCGTACGCGACAGCGCGACACTGCTCGACCAGATCCGCGGCCCGGAACCGGGTGACCCGTACTTCGCCCAGGAGCCGTCCCGGCCGTACGCGGAGGAAGTCAGCCGCGATCCCGGCTCGCTGCGGATCGGCGTACTCACCCAGGCCTGGGGTGGGCGCCGCACGATCACGCCGGTGGCCGACGCGCTCTCCCGCACCGCGCGCCTGCTCGAGTCTCTCGGCCACCGGGTGGAGGAGGTCGAGGTCGACCTCGGGGTCGATTGGGAGGAGTTCGTCCTGGCCAGCGCCCGGCAGTGGACGGCGAATCTGACGGCCTCGGTCGACGAGTTGGCCGCCGCCTTCGACCGCCCCATCGACTCCTCGACCCTGGAGCCGCCCACCCTGGCCGGCTACCACTACGGGCAGCGGGTCACCGGCGCCCAGTTCGTCACCGCTCTCGAAGTCCGCAACCGGATCGCCCGGAGTCTGGCGCGGTACTTCGGCGCCCACGACATATTGCTCACCCCTACCGTGCCGGAGCTTCCCGTGTTCTTGGGCACTCACGCGGCGGACGCGGAGACGCTGGATGGTCTCGGCTGGTTGCGGTATCTCTTGGATCTTTCGCCGTTCACCGTGGTGTTCAACGTGGCGGGCACGCCCGCCATGTCGGTGCCGGTGACGGCCGACGCGGAGACGGGTCTCCCGATCGGTATGCAGTTCGCCGCCGGATACGGGCTCGAAGGTCGCCTTTTCCGCCTTGCCGGACAACTCGAGCAGGCAAGCCCCTGGGCGGGCCGGACCCCGGCGGTGTGGGCGGGGAACCACACGGGTCACTGAGGAGTGCTTCCGGAGTCGGGAGCCGCCACGCTCTGTTCGACGGTGGGCGTCGACCGCGACCGTGAACTTGCCGCGTTGGGGGAGACGGAGTTCGCCCGATCCCGCGAGGTCGTCGTGCACGCGGTGCACGGACCGGGTGGGGTCGGCAAGTCCCGCGCGCGCCACCCACCGGGCCGGAGGACGACCCGAAACACTGCGATGGGAGGCAGCGCCGACGGCACGACAGCGATCGACGCGGGACTGGCCGTGCCGGCACGCGCCCTGCAACCCGGACTCGTCGGACTGCCCGCCGAGTTGCAGGCCGAGCGCGCGATTCGCCGGCTTGCCGACCACCACGGGTGGCTTCTCGTCCTGGACCAGGTCGACGACACCGCGTTCGCCGTTCGCCCCCCGGGCCACCGGGGGGCGAAGGCGGCAACGCCGTTATCGGCCGGCCCTGTTCGGGCTTCGACGGGGTTCGACTCGAACCGAAGGGAACTTGCGGAAGATATGTCGTACGACATATCTTCCGAGAGTGAACGCACGACGTGGGCACGGCCACGGCAGTCGCAGGAGAGCCGACGGCGGAACCGGGCGGTTCTTCGCCCCCGGCGAGTTGCGCATCGCGCTGCTCGCCCTGATCGCGGAGCAGCCGGGTCACGGCTATGAACTGATGACGCGCCTGGAGGCCCGCTTCGCCGGCGCCTACCAGGCCAGCGCCGGCGCGGTGTACCCCACCCTTCAGCAGGTCGAGGACGAGCAACTCGCGCTGCGCGAAACGGACGGTGGGCGCAAGGTCTTCCACATCACCGACGCGGGCCGCGCCGAGGTCGCCGCACATGCCGACGAGGTCGAGGCGATCTGGGCCCGCGCGACCGTGCGCGGCGAATGGGGCATGCTGCGCGACCCGAACGCGGCCGAGATCGTCGCCCCGGCGCTGCGCCTGATCAAGGCGGCGGTGGCGACGATCGTCCGCGCACACGGGGATCCGGCGGTCGTGGAGCGGGTGCGCGCGGTGCTGGAGCGCGCCCGCCGGGAGCTCAAGGAGATGGACCGCGATCGCAAGCACCACCGCTGAGTCACCGAGCCGAACCGGAAGCCGCCCCGGACGCCGGCCCGGCCACGCCTGCTCGACGCGCTCGACGCTGCGCGACCGCTCGATCAACCCGACTTACTCGACGGACCAAGGAGCTCGTCTGATGAGTACGACCCAACGATCGACAGGAGTCGGTCGCCGGTTCCTCGACCGGCTGTTCGTCACCGGCACCGTGATCGAGATCGAGGCGATCACGCCGCGGATGCGCCGGGTTCGGATCGGCGGCGACGCCGTCCGCGGGCTCGGCCGACTGCCGGGGCAACAGGTGCGGGTACACGTCGGCGACCTGTTGTCGCCGCGGATGTGGATACGACCCGGTGACCTGCTGCGCACGTACTCGGTCTGGTGGTACGACCCGGTGGTCGGCGAACTGGACCTGTGTGTCATGGACCATGGCGAGGGTCCGGGGGCGCGTTGGGGACGTGACCTGACGGTGGGCCGGGAGGTCCGATTCGGCAAGCCCGAGGGCAAGTTCACCCTGCGCCCGGACGCGCCGTACCATGTTTTCGCCGGCGAGGAGACCGCGGCGGTGGCGATCGGCGCGATGCTCGCGGCGCTGCCCGCCGACGCGGCCGTGTACGGCGCCGTGGAGACCGCAACGCCCGAGGACCGGCTGCCGCTCGCCCGTGGCGCCGAGTTGGTGCTGCCCCTGCGCGGCGCGGCCTCGGCGGCGGCCTCGGCCGTGCTGCTCGACGCCGTCCGCGGTCTGGAACTGCCCACCGAACCGGGCATCGCGTACGTGGCCGGCGAGGCGAAGACGGTGCAGTCGATCCGCGAGCACCTGGTGGTCGATCGCGGGTGGCCGCGCCGTTCGGTGCTGACCAAGCCGTTCTGGACGCCGGGCAAGAAGGGGATGGAGTAGCGACCGACACCGCAAACCCCTCGGCACCGGCCGAGCCGGGCAGGGCACTGGTGCCGCGCCCGGCAAACGGTGCCGGCGTACCGCCGGCCTCGGCCTCGACAACTCCCGGGGTCGCCGTGGTGGTTGGTGTGCGGCTGCCGTTGTGACCTGGGGGTGTCGCGGGCTGGTTGAGAAGGTCCGGGTGTGTTTCACACAGCGCCCTGCGTCCGAAAGGACCGGATCGTGTTTGTGCCGGCTCACAGGGTTTTGCCTTGGTCGCAGGGCCGGGGTGGTCTACCGTCCGGGTGTGTGGGAACCCGGTGGTGGGGCGGTGTCGGGTTTCGGCGAGGTGGTCGATGCGGATCCGGTCGAGGCTGGTTCCGGTGATGCGTTCGGTGCCGTCGTCGATCGCGGCTTGGCGGACCTGGCGGGCGCGGCCGCCGAATCGTCCGGCGGTGCGTTGGTGGAGGTAGGCGGCGAGGCGGGGGAGTGTCCCGGCCTGGTGTGCGTTCAGGTCGAGGGCGGTTTCCACGCCGGCGATCAACTCCGTGAATGGTTCGCGTTTCCCCGACCGCGCAGGGAACGCCCCGCACTCGACCAGCGAGGCCCGTCCGGCGAGTTGCGCCCCGCGTACCCCCGCGCACAACGATGTGGCGGCCACGTCGATGCCCGCGTACACGAACGTCGCGCCGATGCGTTCGGTGAGGTCTTGCAACAGATCCGCGGTCTCCGCACCGGTGGTGGCGCGCGGGTCGAGGCGGTTGCGCCGTTACGCAGCGTCGAGCAGGACGATCGTGAACGCGGATCCCTGGTGGACGAATTGCGCCGTGCCGGCGGCCTCGGCGGACGTTCGCGACGACGTGGAGACGAGGCGGAACGCGCACGCCGGCGAGCCACCGCCCGCATCCGCGACACACTCCGGCGGCTCGGGCGGCCGCACCGCGCCTGGCCGAACACCTGCGGGAGGACGTGTCCAGGGCCGCGGTCTGCGTGTACGCCCCGACCGACCCACTGCGCCGGCGTCTGTGACACCGGGCCGACGGCCCGGCGCAACAACAGCCGCTACGCCTCGGTGGACCCGGGGACGGGCCCGCCGGGCGAGGACGAGTCGGCGAGGAGTGCCTCCCTCGACGCGTCGTCCCACGACACTTTAGTGCCGTACGCGTCGTCGAACCGCGCATCGCCCACGATATCGCGAGCCCGCGCCTCGATGCGGGCAACGTCGTCCCGTTCGCCCTCCGGCAACGGCGTGCCGACCGAACGACGAGCCGCCGCGGCGGCGCCCAACAGGCGCGCCGCCTGATCGGCGTGGCCTGCCAGGACCTGAGCGCCGGCCAAGCCCTCCAGGGCAAGAGCCACCGAGCGTGCGTCCCCGGCGGCGCGGGCGGCGGACAGGCCGGCGAGCTGCATCTCCAGTGCGGTTCTCGGGTCGCCCCGCAGTTCGGCGACGAAGCCGAGTTCGGCCAGGATGAGGGCGGGCATTCCCGGCTCGTACCCCATCCGGCGGTGCAGTTCCAAGACGTTCCGCAGGTGGGCTTCGGCGGCGTCCAGGTCGCCCTCGCGGCGTGCGCCCATCCCGAGGCCGATCTCGGCGTACTGTTCGCCGAACGTGTCGGACTGCGCGATCGCCACGCGCCGGGCCCGTTCGTGCAACTCCCGGGCGCGCGGGTAGTCCCGTGTGAGCAGGGCCATGCGTCCCAGGCCGGAGAGTTGGAAGGACACCTCGGGCCACAGTTCCAGTTCCTCGGCCATGCGCAGCCCTTCGCGGTGCAGCCGCTCGGCGCGGTCGTAGTCGCCCGTGACCTCGGCCAGTGTCTGCAGCGGCACCATGGCCTGCAACTGCCCCCACTGGTCGCCCAGTTCCCGGAACAGTGCCAGGCTTTCCTCGCCGCGGCCGCGCACCGCCCCGAAATCGCCGTGCAGCTTCGCGTGGAACGCCTGGCCGGCCAGCGCTGCCGCCGTGCCCCAGCGGTCCCCGAGCGACCGGAACGCCACGAGGGCGGATTCGACCAGACTCCGGCTCGGCGCCGGATCACCGATGCCGTACATGTTGGACGCCACGAACCACTGGGCGCGCGCCTTCCCCAGAGGAGCGTCGATCCCGTCGTACGCACGCAGCGCAGCCGAGTACGCGTCGACCGGGTCCGCGCTGCCACCGAGCCGCAGTCCGACGCCACCCAGCCAGGCCGTCGCAGGCGCGACCAGAACAGCGGGGGCCTCGGCCCCGATCGACAAAGCCATCGTGAGGCAGCGCCGGGCCTCGGTGTTGCGCCCCCGCAGGCACCAGTACCAGGCCATGGCGTTCACGAGGCGAAGTGCGCACTCGGCATCCCCGACCCGTACGGCGGCGTCCAACGCGGAGCGCAGGTTCGCGTGTTCGGCATCCAGCAGACGCAGCCACTCGCGCTGCCTGTCACCTCGCAGATACGACTCGGCCTGCTCGGCCAGCACCGTGTAGTAGGCGCGGAACCCGCGGTGGCAGTCTGCCGACTCGCCGGATTCGGCGAGCTGTTCCGCGGCATACGCGGCCACCGACTCGGTCATTCGGTAGCGGGGGCCCTTCGTGGCGTCCGCGCCGTCCGCCACGACCAGCAATGAGCAGTCCACCAGCCGGGCCAGGAGGTCGACAACCTCCGCGCGGTCCACCCCGTTGCCCGTGCAGATCTCCTCGGCCGCGGCGAGGGTGCAGCCGTCGACGTGTACGGCCAGGCGGCGCAGCACTGCCTGCTCTCGGTCGCCGAGCAGTTCCCAACTCCAGTCGATCACCGCCCTCAGCGTGCGCTGCCGTGCCGGAGCGCTCCGCGAACCGACCGCCAACAAGCGGAAGCGGTCGTCCAGCCGGGCAGCCAACTCGCGCACGCCCAGCGCGCGCACACGCCTGGCGGCCATCTCGAGGGCCAGGGGAAGGCCGTCCAGGCGCCGGCAGATCGACACCACCGCATCGAGGGTGCCGTCGTCGAGGACGAATCCCGGCGCGGCGGCCGTGGCACGCGCCACGAACAGCTCCACCGCGCTGAACCCGCGCACATCCGCCGTGCCGAGTCCTGCGGCGGACGCCGGATGCCGCAGCGGAGGAACCTCCTCCAGCCACTCGCCGGTGATGTCGAGCGGCACCTGGCTGGTGCACAGGATGCGGAGAGCGGGGGCCCGCTTCAGCAACTGTTCGGCCAACTCCGCCACGGGCGCGGCGACGTGCTCGCAGTTGTCGAGGATCAGCAGGACCGGGCGGTCGCCCAGTGCGTGAGCGATACGCGTGGCCGGCGACAGTGGCGCGTCTCCGGTACGCACGGTGTCGTCCCGCACCCCGAGGACGGTGCAGACCTCCTCGGTCACCGCCGGCCATCCACTGCCCTGCGAAGCCGACGTCGGGTGGAGCGCGGAGAACTCCGCGAGGTGGACGCCCCCGGGGAACATGGCGCCGAGCCGCGCGGCGGTCGCCAGCGCGAGCCGTGTCTTCCCGACACCACCGGGCCCGGTGAGCGTCACCAGTCGGTGCGCGCCCAGCAGCAGGCGCAGCTTCTCGATTGCCTCGTCACGGCCGATCAGCGCGTTCAGCGCGGCCGGCACGCCGCTCGGCGGGCGGCCCGGTGCAACGGGAGCGGGAGCCCGTGGCACGGGAGCCCGCAGGGTCGCCGGCGAGGGGTCCTGGGTGAGGATCGCCTGGTGCAGGGCCACCAGCTCCGGACTCGGATCCACTCCCAACTCCTCGGCCAGTCGGGCACGCAGATCCCTGTAGCTGCGAAGCGCCGCATCCTGGCGGCCGGCGAGATACAGCGCCCGCATGTGCGCGGCGCGCATACGCTCACGCAGCGGGTGGACGTGCACCAAGTCGTTGAGTTCGTCGGCGACTTGGGCGTGCGCGCCGAGCTCGAGGCGTACATCCGCCTGCTCCTCGACTGCGGTCAACCGCTGCTCTTCCAACAGGGCCGCCGCGCCGCGCGCGAAGTCCTCGTCGATGAAGTCGGCGAACGCGGGACCGCGCCACAGGGACAGCGCGTCCGTCAGCAGAGCGGCTCGGGCCCGCGGATCGGCGGCCGCCCGGGCGCGGTCGAGAGTCTCCCGGAAACGATCGGCGTCCACCGCGTCGGGCCCGACACGCACCTCGTACCCCGGCGGGCGCGAGAGCACCAGCAAGCGTCCGCCCGGCTCGGCGTCCTCCAAGGACCGCCGCAACCGCCACACCTTCGTCTGGAGCATGCCCGAGGGATTGTTCGGGAGTTTCACGCCCCACAGATCCTCTACGAGCCGGTCCCGGGAGATCGGTTGCCCTCGGTGCACCAGGAGACACGCAAGCAGGGCGCGCACCTTCCGCTCGGGGATCCTGGCCTCCGATCCGTCGGCAGCCCATACCCGCAAGGGACCCAACACCCCGAAACGCATGCGGCCAGGCTAACCGAGAGAGCCGACTCCATCCCCTACGGCACCGCGGGGTCGACGGCGGACCGAGAGAGAACCGAGAGATCGCCGCGAGCCCCGCAGCGCAGTGTGGCAATCACAACGGATCGAGCACGGCGCGCCACAAGCACGGCGCGCAACCAGCACCGGAGATCCAGGATCAAGGAAGGTCAACGATGTCATCGATGGCGCTCCAGGCCCCGTTCGGAAAAGCCGGGCCTCGGGAATGGCTGGGGCTCGCGGTACTGGCCCTGCCCACACTGCTGATCTCCCTCGATCAGAGCGTGCTGTACCTGGCGCTGCCGCATCTCGCCGAGGATTTGCGGCCGACCGGCACGCAGACGCTGTGGATCATGGATATCTACGGCTTTCTGATCGCCGGTTTCCTCATCACGATGGGCGCGTTGGGGGATCGGATCGGCCGCCGGAAGCTGCTGATGATCGGCGCCGCCGCCGTGGGCATCACCTCCATCGCGGCTGCCTACTCAACCAGTACAGAAGCCTTGATCGTCACCCGCGCGTTGCTCGGCGTCGCCGCCGCAACCCTGATGCCGTCGACCCTGGCCCTCATCGGCAACATGTTCCACGACCCGTACCAGCGCGGACGCGCCATCGCGGTATGGGCCGGTTGCTTCATGGGCGGTACAGCCCTGGGCCCGGCGATCGGCGGAGTGATGCTGGAGTTCTTCTGGTGGGGCTCGGTGTTCCTGCTCGGCGTACCCGTCATGGTGGTGCTGCTGATCGTCGCGCCCCTCGTCCTGCCCGAGTACAAGAATGCCGACGCCGGTGGAGTCGACCTCTTCAGCGTCGTACTGTCGCTGGCGTCGCTCCTTTCGACCATCTACGGACTGAAGGAGCTTGCCCGCCACGGCGTCGCGACCGTA
This sequence comes from Embleya scabrispora, assembly GCF_002024165.1. Lineage (NCBI taxonomy): Bacteria > Bacillati > Actinomycetota > Actinomycetes > Kitasatosporales > Streptomycetaceae > Embleya > Embleya scabrispora. Next base: position 73,357 of record NZ_MWQN01000004.1, on the reverse strand, counting down.
CCGATTGCCGCGATCGTCGTCGGTATCGCCGTCGGCGCCCTGTTCGTGTCACGACAGAGCAAGTTGGCCGAGCCGCTGCTGGACCTGAAACTCTTCAAGGTCGGCGCGTTCACCGCCGCGCTGTCGATCCTGATGGTCTCGATGCTGGCCACCGGCGGTGGCTACCTCTTCATCTCCGGCTTCCTCCAGATGGTGGAGGGACTCTCGCCGATGGAGGCGGGGCTTTGGATGGTGCCGTCGGCCGTGGCATCGATCATCGCCGCGCAACTGGCGCCGGTCCTCGCCAAACGGCATCCGATCGGCACCGTCATCGGGGTGGGCCTGCTCATCGGCACGATCGGCTACCTGATGCTCGTCTTCGTCGATCCGGTCGGCGGACTGCCACTGCTGATGGCCGCGTTCGTGACCGTCTTCATCGGCGTCGGGACTTTCGGGGCACTCGGCACCACCCTGGTCGTGGGATCGGTGCCGCAGGAGCGGGCCGGCTCCGCGGCGGCCCTCTCCTCCATCTGCGGCGACCTGGGCAACGCGCTGGGCGTCGCCACACTCGGCAGTCTCGGTACCGCGGTCTACCGCGACTCGCTCGACTTGCCCGCCGACACCTCCCCCGTCGCCGCCGATGCCGCGAACGCGGGCATGGAGAACGCCGTCACCGCCGCCCGGGACCTGCCCGCCGAGGCTTCCGAGCATCTGTTGGCCGCCGCCGCGCAGGCCTACACCACCGGGCTGAACATCATCGGCGTCGCCGGCGCGATCATCACCGCGACGAGCGCGGCCCTCGCCCTCGTCGTCCTGCGCAAGAGCCGCGGCGCCACGCCCTCCGGCGACGGTCCGCCAGAGCGGGAAGAGAAGTCCCAGGCCGCCGAGAACTCGCTGTCGAACACCTGAAGCCCTTCGGAACAGGAAATCCACTCCGACGACACCGGGTACGGGCGCCACCGAGAGCACCGGTCGGCACGTTGTGGCAGAGCCGGCCCGACGCGGCGAGGGTGTTCGGGCAGTGACCCGGAACCAACCACCGCCGCCGTCGGGAAGCTGCCGCCGGAGGCGGACCTGGTGACCGGCACCGCCACGGCTCCGCAGGAACCGGACGGTGTGGAGAGCGACGCCCAATTCATCCAAGATCTCACCGCCGCCTGTGCAGAGATGACGCAACTGGCGGCCCACATAAGCGAGTTCGCCGTGCTTCTGGTCGGTCGATCGCCTTGTAGGGCCGCTACGTGGTCGCGCTCGTGGTAGCGAGTGCCGACGACCTCGACGCCGCGCATGCCGAACCGCGGCCGTGCGCCCGGTCGGATCCCGAACACCGCGACACCTCGGGCCGTTCGGCGGGCGCGGTCGCCGAACCAAGGCGAACACCGAACGGGCGGGACGACGACATCACGGGGCCGAGGAGGGGGAGCAGGACGCAGGACGAACACATTCGCGGCCCTTCTCGGGAGGCCGACGCTGAACCACGACGTCGAGGACGACCGGGCTGAAGTCGAGGCCGAGTTCGGCATCACCCTGCCCCGGGACTACAAGGCGTTCATGTCGGCCTACGGTCCCGGTCACGCGTGCGGGAACGTGATCTTCGTCCACCCTGGGCACCACGCGAGCCGGAGCTGGGCCATTGCCCATCGCCCGGGAGGTCACCTGCGACCAACTCTTCCCGCGCCCGGCCACCGTCGACCGCCCGAACACCTCCCTCGTCCTCGACTGGCGACACGGCCGCTACGCCTCCGGTGGCACCGTCCCGGAGATCCACCGGGGCATGCACGTCGGTCTGCCCCTTCGGGGACCGGTGTCGAACGACTGCGACTTCGTGGTGACGTATCAGCAGGACGCGGGGCGATCCCTGCCACGACACCCCGTGCTGGTATCGGCGCGGAGCCGCCACGTCGACATCCTCATCGAGCTTCCCCACGGGCGATTCGACTACGTGACGAACCGACTCGACGAACACACCGAACATCGCATCCGCGAGTGGAAGACCTGACGGCTACGAAGGTGCGGCAACCTTCCCAGCCGGCCAGGGACGGGACTCGCACGAATATGACTCGTAGAGTGACGCGTAGGTGGCTCGGATGCGGTCGAATCGGATCGTCAGGCCGAGGCTGTCGGCCGAGTTCGGCGGCGACCCCACCCGCCACGCGTCCGTGAAGGCCGGGAAGAACCAGGCCGGCACGGACCCGATCACCCGGGCCTCCGGCAAGGTCCACACCGTCCAGGCCCGCTACGTCCGCGACAACTGGCTCTCCGACGCCCTCCAACGACAGGTGTTCCGCGCGCTGCAGAACTCGCCCGGGGCCGCCGCTACTACGACAAGCAGCGTGCCCGCGACCTCGACTACAACCCCGCCCTGCGGCAGGTCGGCAACCGCCTCATCGGCATCCTTCATGGCTGTCTCGGGACCGCACCCACTATGACGAAGCCACCGCCCGGGCCCACCACGGTCAACGTTCGACAGCCACCCGACTTGACATCCCCAAGTGATGGAATGCCCGACCCCGGACGACCGAGGCGGACCCGGGCTCGACGCCGGGTCCGCCCCGCGGCGGTTCGCGGGTACCGCCGGCGTCGATCCCCTCCCGGTGGCAGTCGTCGAGGATCGTCCGAACGTGGTGCCCGAGCGCCGGGTGGGCGGCGTGCGCGGCGTGCGGATTTGCCGGGCGGACGGGTACGTGGTTCCGGCCGCCCGGCGGGTGTGCGCGGGTTCAGGGGAGTTCGCAGTCGATGCGGGTTCCGCCGCCGGCGCCGACGTCGCATCGATCGATGCCCAATCCGCCGTTGAGCGTGTCCAAGCCGCCATCGCCGTGGAGTTCGTCGTTGCCCGATCCGCCGATCAGGGTGTCGGCGCCCTCGCCGCCCAGGATCAGGTCGTTGCCCGCGCCGCCGTCCAGGTTGTTGGCGATGGCGGAACCGACGAAGGCGTCGCCGTAGGGACCGCCTTCCAGGTCCTCGACGTCGGAGCGGATGTCGATGGTCTGGTATCCCTCCTGCCCGTCGTTGCGTGCGTCGTCCAGCGTGACCGACACCGGACCGGTCGCGGCGGCGAAGTTGACCACGTCCTTGCCGGGGCCGCCCGAGACGTTGCGCGCGGTGCCGGTGGCGGTATAGCTGACGATGATCCGGTCGTTCCCCAGCCCGGCCTGCACGTTCGCACTCTCCATGACACGAATGGTGTCGTTTCCGGCATCTCCGAGGGCCGTGCAGCCGGACACCCGGATCGTGTCGTCACCCGCGGCGCCGTTCGCCTTGCACACGTCCGTGGACCAGGTCCGAAACTGGATGTCCAGTGAGTCGTTCTTGTCGCCGGCATCGATCTCCAGGCTCGTCCAGTCGGTCTCCATGTGGCATCTCACCTTGTGGTCGGTGTACTTCGTGCAGCCGTCGCCGACCACCATCGAGGTGGCCAACTCCTCCACCACAAGGAACTCGTCCGTTTCCCCGGAGGTGCGGATGTCGTTCACCGCGCCCGGCGACGCGATCACGTGCACCACGTCGTTCTCCTGGTACACCAGCGTGGGGCCCGCCAGCGCGGCCGTAGGTGCCGCCACGGCGACGATGGTGGTGCCGGCAGTGCCGCCCGCAACCACGAGCAACACGGCGGTGAGCTGTGCGAACCACCGTTTCACCGACATGCGCGTCCCTCTCCTTCGAGTCGTGACGACACGCACGCGCCCGACCGGGACACGGGCGCGCCGCCGCTCACCGCCGCGCGCCCCCATTGCCGAACGACGTCGTGGTCGACGTGCGATCGGGGAACAGACGAACAGGCGAACAGGGAACGCGGGGGAACGCGGCGGAGCGGGCCGAGCGCCCGCCGGCACCAAGCGTCCTCCGCCGACCGGGCCCACGACAGGACGCGTTCCGGCCGAACCACGCCCACCCGTCGACCGGGCCCGACTCGCCCGAAGCGCCGCGACACCCGCCGTACAAAACGCCCTTACCGACCCGCCGGCGCCTTCGCGCATCCCGTCGACCCGAGCCGGCCACGAACCGTTTCCGTCCCAGGACCCACCCGTACATCCACCCGACACCACGGAGCCACCGACGACGCCGGCCCAAAGCACCCCTTCACCGTTTTCCCGGCCCAGCAGGCACACGGGCAACGGCTCGACGATCGCACGCTCGCCCCGCGGTTGGGCCGGGACTGTCAAGGACTTGGCTCTTCCAAGATTTTCGTAGGCATTGATCGTCTTGGCGGGGTGAGCTGAGCAGGACGCGTTGACGTAGGAGAGCGTGGCCGGCCGGGCCGTTGGCGAAGGCATGTAGCAAGGGCAGCTCGGCGGCGCGGGTCCGGACGATCCAGCCGGTCAGCGCCTCGATGTTGCTCTCGGCCGGGACCAACAGGACGGCGAACCCTCTGATTTGTGCGGCGCGTGTGGTCATCTCAGGTCAGGCGGCGATGAGTTGGTCGCACAGCACCTGTTGGTTCTCGCGCAGGTTCTCGGGGCGGCCGGCCAGCAGGCGGGTGGCGCGGCGTGGCGACAATGAGGCGTGTTCGGCCTCGACGCGGCCCTGGTTGATGTGGCGGACGAGAGGGTTGGCGCTGCCGTATAGCCCTGTTCCTTGATCTCGGCCAGGAGGTGGGTGATCGGGACGGACGGATCTTCGGCCCGGCGCCGACGCAGGTGTTCACGGTAGGGGTCGACCAGCACGGGCCCGTACCGCGGTGCCCCGACCAGCCGGTCCGGCTCGCCGTGGCGGGCGTAACGCTTGACGGTGTTCAGAGGGAGGTCGAGTCGACGGGAGCATTCCAGCAGCCCGACACCGGCGTCGAGGAGGTCGTGGACCTGCCAACATCGCTCGCGGGTGGTCTCGTCCGCTTGCCCTCCCGGATCGGCGGCCCGATCCTCGCCCAACAGGCGCTGTACGCGCCAACCTCCTCGAGTACTGCTTCGATGAGGCCGTGCCATAGATGCCATCGGTCCGTGACCCGCACAATCTCCGGGTCGGGGGCGGTAGTTGCCTGAGCGCAAGCACCGGATCCGTCCCGGCACACCACCTCGATGCCGGGATGTTCCCGCAGCCAGGCGGTGACCGTCTCCTTGCGATGATCGGGCAGCACCTCGATTCGCTTGCCGCTGACGGCATCGATGACGATCGCGGCGTACCGATGTCCCTTGCGCAGAGCGAACTCGGCGAGACCTGCCACCTTCGGCGCGGCCCGGTCGGGAAGTGGGATGCGCATCGGGCAGTTGCACCCTCGCCCAGCTCAACGCGCAATGCAGGGCGCACAGAAGCCGGGCACCGGCCGACCCCGCCGGCGCCACCGCAACCGCCTCGACCACCCGCCGCTGGTGAGCGCCCTGACCCGCAGGGTGTCTGCACTGGCCACCACGTGCTCGACCCGCACCGCGGTCAACTGCGGCAACAAGCCCCCCAACTCGATGACACACATCACCAGCCTGCCTCCGACGACCGTGCCAAGTCATCGGAACCCCGCACCGATCAACGCCTACGAAAATCTTGGAAGACCCTAATTCCTGATACTCCCAGTTCGGGCAGCACCCGGCCGCCAGCCACGGTGTCGAGGTTCCCCGGGGCGCAGCGTGCGGCCTCTGGCTCCCACCGGTCCACGATGGACTCGTCCAAGGCCCGATCGATGGTGGGTTGTGCGCCGACCGCGGGCGCGGCCGGCGCGTTTCGGGCCGGGGGCGGCGTCTACCGCGCCGGGTCGGTGGGCTCCGCGGGCTCGGTGCGCTTGTCCGGCGAAACGAGGAAGGCGAGCAGAAGCGGGATGGCGCTGAGGCCGAAGATCCACCAGAACGTTTCGGAGAACGCCGAGAGTCGGTCTGCCGCCGTGGTTGCGCCGTCGAGCAGGTTCTGCAGGATCACGGCGACGATCGCGACGCCGAAGGGTGCCCCGACGCGCTGTACGACGCTGAACGCCGCGCTGCCTCGGGGAGCCTCGTCGTGGCTCAGATTCGAGAAGGCGAGGGTCATCACGGGGAAGGTGGTGGCGGCGAAGCCGAGTCCCTGGGCGAACTGCGCGGCCAGTAGCACCGCTGTTCCGCCGTGGCTGTCGGCCAGGGCGAACGGCACGGTCCCGATCATGGTCAGCACCGCTCCGGCGGCGATGACGAAGCGGCTGTCGATTCGTGCCGCGAAGTCGCGCACGCCCACGACGTAGAACATCGCGCCGAGTCCCTGCGGGATGAGCAGCAGGCCGGTGTGCAGCAGCGTCTCGCCGCGAACCTGCAGGTAGAAGAGGGGAAGCAGGAAGGACAGGGCGTAGGTCGAGAACCCGCCCGCGAACGTGATGGCGCTGCCCAGGCCGAAGCTGCGCCGCGTGAACATACGGACGTCGACGAGAGCGGGACGACGGGCGCGCAGCGAGTGGACCGTGAAGGCGGCGAGCAGCACGGCACCGATGGCGAGCGGGAGCCAGGCGCCGACGGCGGCGAAGCCGTCCTTTCCGGATATCTCACCGATGCCGTAGGCGAGCGCGACGACGCCGGGAGTGAGCAGGAGGAGGCCGCGAATGTCGAGCCGGTGGCCGCGCTGTGCGGCGGTCGAGGGCAACAGGATCCGGCCGAGCACGAGCGCGACGACGCAGACCGGCACATTGATCAAGAACAGCCAGTGCCAGCTCAGCGACTCCAGGATGGCGCCGCCGAGCACTGATCCGAGGATCGGACCGAGGAGACCGGGAAGCATGACCGCGGCTGTGGCCTTGTGGATGCGTTCCGGGCCGGCTGTCCGCGTGACGATGGTGAGCGTGATCGGCATCACCATGCCGCCGCCGATTCCCTGGACCGCCCGGAAGGCGATGAGCTGGGGCAGGGAATCCGCGAGGCCGCACAGGGCCGAGCCGACGAGGAAGGCGCCCATGGCGAACAGCCACGCGTTGCGCGCGCCGAACCGTTCGGAGAGCCATCCGCTCACCGGGATCACCGATACGAACGCCAGCAGATAGGCCGTCGTGACCCACTGCGTCCGGGCGACCGAGGCATGGAACACCCCCTGCAGGTGGTCCAGGGCGATGTTGACGATCGTCGTGTCCAAAAGCGTCGTGAACACTCCGAGCGCCAGGACGAGGCTGATGAGGGTCAACCGGCGATCGGTCACCGGCGCCGCGGCCTGCGCGGCCGTTGCTGTCGAGGTCATGTCGAGCACACTACACCGTGCAGTGTAGTAGCTGCACCGGTCGGTGTAGGGTGACCTTCGGAGGTACGGATGAGCGCTGTTGGCACGGAGAAGTCGGTGCGCGAGGGGTCCCTGGAGAAGCGGAAGGCGATTCTCGCCGCCGCGCGGGACCTGTTCGTGCGCCAAGGAGTGGACCGCGTCAGCATGGATGCCGTCGCGGCCGGAGCCGAGGTGTCCAAGCGCACCGTGTACGACTACTTCGGCGACAAGCGCCGCCTTTTCCTGGCCATCCTCTCGGACGCCTCCCAGTCACTGGTGGCCACCGCGCGCCGGGCGCTCGACGAGCACCTCCCGGAGGGCGCGCGGATCACCACGGTGCCGCAACTGGAGGAGGCCCTCACCGCGTTGGCGATCGACCTCGGCACGTCGATCGTCGGCTCCGCCGACTACGCCGCCGGCTTCGCCCTCGTCGCCCAAGAGCGCCTGCGGACGCCCACGACCGAGGACGACATCGCGACGGGGGTGGTGGAGGAGGTGTTCGCGAAACGCATCGCCGACTTCGTCGACACCGGACTCCTGGACACGGACGACCCGCGTCTGGCCGCCGACCACTTCTTCGCCCTGACGATCCTGTTGGCCTACAACCGTCAACCCGTCCCCGCCAACCCTGCCCCGGACAAGGTCCGTCAGACCATGATCGACGGGGTCCACGCATTCATCCGCGCATACGCCACACGTTAGGAACGCCGTGATGTCGCGCTTCGGCGGGACGAGGTGCTCACGCCCGTCGATCGTGATCGGGACCAGGTCGGGCGTCGTCCGCGCCGACGACGCCCCGAGGATGTCCGAGGACGAACTCACCGATCAAATCGTGACGTTCTACACGGCCGGAATGGCGACCTCCTCCGCCACCCTCGCCTGGGCCCTGCACCTGCTTGCCCGACACCCCGACATCCGACGCCGCCTCCACGAGGAGGTCGACACCGTCGTCGATGACACCGCCTCCCTGGAGGACCTCCCCGCACTGCTCCTGATCGGGCGGATCGTCACCGAGAGCCTGCGCCCGTATCCGCCGGTCTGGATCCTCACCCGCGCCACGTCCGTCGGCACGGCGCTGGGGGCATTGGGATCCCGGCCGGGCCCACCATCCTCCACAGCCCCCGCCTGATCCACCGCCGACGCGACGGCCACGACGACCCCGAGACGTTCGACCCCGACCACCGGGCCTCCACCCCCGCCCCCCGTCCGCACCCGGCGCGCGACTCGTTCGTGGCCTACGGGACCGGACCCAGGAAATGCATGGGCTACGGATGCGCCCGACCCCCGGAAACACCCCGCCCCCGGGACCGACCCCTCCGGCCAGGAACCCGCGGACCGAACAGCATGACGGGATAGGCCCGTTCGCGGACCGTCGTATCCGGCGAACAGGCGCCCCACGAAGACGATCCCGTGGGCGGTCGCCCGGTTGGCCCTCGGCGACCGCCCGCCCCAGGCGGCTGTCTGCCCACCCCGGCCGCGGGGACCCCGGCGGGCGCACCGGGCGGACCGGCGAGTCCGTGCCGGCGGCGCCGTCGAACCGTTGCCGCTCCGGCTCCGATTGATTGACGACCCGGACGAGCGTTTCCACGTCGGCGCGGGGGCGGCACGGCTCCTCGCGGTCGGCCTTGTGGAGTCCCTGCGTCTCGCGACCTGTCGTCGTAGGCGCTTCTCCTCTTCGGACGGGCAGCCGCGCACGGCGACCTGTTCGTAGAACGCGTTCTTCGGGACATAACGGGGGGCGTTGGCACCCGGGCACGACGACCGTGAGCCGCTCCTCGCCGGCGGTGACATCTCCTGCCCCCCATCCGCGACCTGCGGTGGTCAGCTCCCGGTGAAGGCGTTGATCAGGTTGTGGGGTGTGCTGTCGCCCAGCAAGTCCCGCAGCTCGGGCGCCTCGGCGTTGGCTGCCTCGGTACGTACGAACATCGCCTGCTCGTACGCGGCCAGCGCGCTCTCGGTGTCGTGGGAGTGCGCGGCGATGGCCTTGCCGAGTTCGGCCCCGTCGTACAGGGCCAGGTTGGCGCCTTCACCGTTGGGGGCCGTCAGGTGTGCGGCGTCGCCGAGCAGGGTCACCCCGGCCGTCCGGTGCCACCGGTGTTCGACGGGCAGGGTGTGGATGTGGCGCAGGACGGGCGGGGTCTCGCCATCGGTGACCAGAGCGGTGAGTTCCGGTGCCCAGCCGTCGAATTCCTGCACGATTCGTGCGGTGGCCGCGCCGGGATCGGTGAAATCGATGTCGGCGAACCAGTTCTGCGGCCTGTCGAGCATGACCCAGGTGTGCAGATTCCCGCCGCGCTCCCGGTGGGCCACGATCCCCTTGCCCGGTTCGAGCACCATCATCGCTCCGCCACCGACGATCTTCGCGCTGGTCGGGTGGCGGTTGTCGCCGTCGAACAGGTGGGTCTCGACGAACGAGAAACCGGTGTACTCCGGTGTCGTGCCGGACAGCAGCGGCCGGACCCGGGACCAGGCACCGTCCGCGCCGACCAGCAGGCTCGTGACGAGGATGGCGCCATTGGCGAAGGCCACTTCGTGGCGGCCCGCGCCGAGGGAGCGGACGCCGCCGACCTTGTGACCCCACCGGACCGTGCCGACCGGGAGCGAGTCGAGCAGCATCTGCCGCAGTTCCCCGCGCTGCACCTCGGGGTTGCCGCCCGTGCCGTCGTCGGGCACGTCGAGCAGAACGTCCCCCTTCCGGTCCAGGAGCCGCATCGCCTTCCGCCCCTCCAGGATGAGCTTGCGGAACTCCTCGGTCAGGCCGGCCACCTCCAGTGCCGGCTGACCGTTGTGGTCGCGTATGTCGAGCAGCCCGCCCTGCATGCGCGCCGACGGAGACGATTCCGCCTCGTAGACCTCGGACGCGATGCCGTGCAGATGCAGCACGCGGGCCAGCAGCAGGCCGCCCAGACCTGCTCCGATGATCGTGACCGGCGTCGTCATGGTGATCCTCCCGATCCAGTGGACGATCCCCATTGGATTGCCACTCCAAAAACGCTAACACGACATTGGAGTGACAATCCACTCGTGCGATACTGAGAGCATGGCGAAGACATCCGCGAACGGATCGGCGCGGGCTCCCCGGCGCAAGGACGGCCTGTCCAGGGACGTGATCATCCAGAGTGCGATCGAACTCCTGGACGGCGGCGGTGAGCGCGCACTGACTCTGCGCGCGCTCACCATTCGCCTGAGCACCGGCTACGGGGCGATCTACCACCACGTCGCGGACAAGGGCGATCTGCTCGCGACCGCAACCGACGAGATCTTCGCTCGCGTGCTGACCGGCGCGGTCATCGATACGGATCCACGCGAAAGCCTGCGGCACCTCGCCCTGGGACTCTTCGACGCGATCGACGCGCACCCCTGGGTCGCGGCAGAACTCTCCCGGCAGCCGTGGCGGCCCGTACTGCTGGACTTCTACGAGAGCATCGCCGGCCTGCTGGCCGCGCTCGACGTCCCCGAACGGGCACGCTTCGACGCGGCCGGCACGTTCATGAGCTATGTCCTTGGTGATGCCGTACGGAACGCGGCAACGGCACGGCACCTCGCCGACAGCGGCATGGACCGAGCGGCCTTCCTCGGCGCCGCTGCCACACAATGGGCGGAAGTGAACCCCGACAAGTACCCGTTCGTGCATGCGGCGGTGTCGAAACTGCGCCATCACGACGACCGCGAGCAGTTCCTCACCGGCGTCGACATCTTCCTGACCGGCATCGCAGCCCTGCGCTGATCATGTGCGGCGGTGGTGTGTGCGTGGTGGCGTGAACTCGGATGTCGCAGGTTGGACGAGAACGTTTCAAGGATCAGATCCAGGCATGAAGTTCCGGATCGCCTCACTGTGAGTCAATCCGTGAAACCATCGATGTGAAGCCGTATGTGCTGCCGGAATCCTGGCCGACTGGACGTTCTCCCGAGGAGCGTGTTCCGTCGACAGACGCAGCACGCCGATCCTGGACGACGCACCGATGGAATCGCTCGACACGGTGGCCTGGCGGGGGCGGGCTCCGCCGTCACCGTAGGCAGCGACGGCCCCGGCGGCGCGCCGGACGCAAGGAACCCGCCGATGACCGGGCCCCTGCCCGCGGTCCTCCCGGACATCAGGGTCCGGCATCCCGTGCGATGAGGAGGTGATCGAGCGATCGGGCGTCGTCGTGGGTCCCGCCGTAGGGGGTCGAGTTGGTGATCCCGATGTAGACCGGACCGCGGGTGGTGCGTGTCTCCAGCGCGGTCCACTGGTCGAGTTCGTGTTCTGCGTACGTGTGGAGCAGGACGGCGAGTCGGATCTCGTGTGCGGGGGCGAACCGGTTCTCCCGCGCGCCGAGCGGCGGTAGCAGGGGGTCGATCGAGTGGAAGTAGCCGTCGGTGGTGCCCGGGGGATATGTACGGAACATCTCAAGGTACGCGTGTCCGTACTTCATCCGCACCCGCAGTATGGCCACCTCGTCCAGGACGTGCTCGGCGTACTCCTGCAGCACCAGGGCGAGTTGCCGTCGGTCGGTGTCGTCGAGCCCTGTCGTCACCCCACGGTATCGGCGCCACGGGAGCCGCACGCGGAAGGGTCGCGGTGCCCGGCGCGCGGATCGCGTTTCCTCGAGCACACAGGGGTCATTCGGCAGAGGCATGGGTGGAGGCGATCGTGACGTCCGAGCCGTCCGAGCGCCTCGCGGTCCCGGAGCAGCCCTCGGCGGACGAACACAAGCCCCTGGTGGGCGAGTTGCGCGGCCCTGCGATGCCGGTCGAGCCGATGCCTGGATCGTTCCGAATTCACCCACGCCCTTCGCGATCCCCGGCGACGGCGGGAACGAGGCCGCAGCGGTGCGCGTGGCGGAACCCGACGGCACGCTCGAACAACGCCGGCCAGGACAACCGACTCGTGGGCCCGAACGCCGCCCGCGTGGTCGGCGATCTCGCCGGTCGCTGTCGTGCGTCGATGGGTACGACGCCCGGATTCACCGCGCCCGGCGCCGTCGACGATGACGTGTTCCACGTTCCCGCGGGCATCACGAGACGGTGGAGACTGTTTCCGGCGACGTGACCGCAGGGGTGCGCAAGACTGTGCCGGTGGCGTTGACACAGCAGTTCGCGAGGGTGACTCCGGCGTACATCGAGGCCTGTCGTCGGCGGGCGACCGCGTCCTCCACGGGTGATCCGGGTTGGGATCCGCCTGCGGACGACTGCCTCGACCTGAACTGGGACGCCCGGCCCTTGCCGGCACTGTTTCGTCGCGCCGGCCTCGAATCCGCGTCGGTGATCGCGATCGACCGCGCCCTGGACGGCGACCCCGGCGGAGACATCGCCTTCCTGGACCACGACGGGGTCTACGACGGCATGACCGAGCCACCCGCCCTCCTGACCCCTGGGGCCGTCGCCGAAATCGCCGCCGTCCTGGACGCCATCGACGCCGACCGGGTCCTCGCCGCGATACCTCCGACCGCGGAGGAGATTGCCACCGTGTTCCGATTCCGCGTCGAGGACATCGTTGCTCCCATGACCGGAGTCGGGCTCGTGCCCTGTGTGGCGGGCGCGTTGGACCGACTGCGGGCGTTCTACGCGGAAGCCGCGCGACGGGACCTGGCCATGGTGGTGTGGATCGACTGAGGACCGTTCGACGCGGTCCGGAACCGACCGCGCCCACGCGACGTCCCTCCGCGGCCGGGGTTCCGGGACTCGACTCCGACCCGACCCCGGTCGACGGCATGCGCAACTCGCGTACCCCGGGCAGGCGTCGCTTGGCGCCCGCATCGCGTCATCCTCGTTCGGGAGATCGAGCGGATGCGTGGCAATGGGCCGCTGTCGCATCGGCGCCGGAGCACACGACTTGCCTTCGACCGCTACGCCGTCGAGACCGAAAACGGACTCCCACCGGCCCGACCGGACGCATATCCCGCCCATCTCGGGCACCGCGCCGCCCGCCGACGTGCGCTTCGTCGGCCTCACGGCATGGCGACGGTCTCCCGGTGGGTTCCGGGTTCGGTTCCGAGGTCGACTGCGCGGATCCGGATGTGGACTCTGTCGCCCTCGCGTGCCGTCGCGCGATCCCCGTCGGTCAGCGCCGGGCAGGTCACGAGGGCGCTCACGGTCTCGCCGTGCTCGGGGAGGGCGACGATCGTCGCAGGCATCGGGTCGCTCGCCAACTCGACGTCGGGGCCACGCACGTCGTGGGCGGCGAGCCAACGCACGACATGGCCGAGGCCGCAGCCGATGTCGACGACGCGGATGCGATCGGGCGCGTCCTCGGCGGAGCGGATCGCGGCGGGCAGCGGCCCTAACTGGTGGGCGAGGCGTTCAGACATGCGCAGTTCCTCGTTCAGGCGCTGGAGTTCGGTGTGCACGGCGACCAGGCGGCGGTCGACGTACGCCGGATCGAGCAGGCCCCGTCGAGCACCGGCAACCGCGCGGCGATCCGCGCCCCCGCGACCGACCCGCGGCGCGCAGCGCGGCGACCACGTCGGCGCGCGCGACCGGTGCCCGCTCGAGCGAGCCGGGGTAGTGGTCGACGATCAGGTCGGAGACCTCGAGACGGGACACCGCAGCACGATGCGCCGCATGTTCGCGCACCGGTCGCTCGCGCGCGGTCGCGGCGCCCCGCCGGGCGCAGCCGTTGCGGTTCCTCGGCGACGGGAACGGCGACGACGTTGCCGTGCTTCCTCGGTCGGTTCTGCGACGCGGTGCCGGAATCGACGGCCCGTCTTCGGAAGTGCGCGCGACGGCGCGGAGTTGCCCGGCGCACTTGTTGGGCACACGCTCCTCGGAGGCCGACGGTACGTCCGGTGAACCGGGAACGCGGTGGCCGTGGCTACTTTGACTGTCGGGCCGCGGGGCCCAGGGTACGGCCGTCGATGATCTCGATGTGGGTGACGGTCGTTGCCGTGGCGTCGAGCCACAGCCACATCACGACGTCCGCGTCACGTTCCAGCTCGGCGACGAATGAGCACGGCGAACCCCGCGGAGCGGTCAACAGGCACGTCGGCGAGCACGTGCACCGTCCGAAGTACCGCAGGCCGCCCACTACGCCGGCCGGCACATGATCGGCCGCCGTCAGGCCAGAACCGTACAGGCGGTGCATGGTCCCGCTTCGAGACCGAAGCCGATCTCGGGATCCACGGTGCGGCGCGGTCGCAGCAAGAGACCGAAATCGCCGTTCGCCAGACGCTGTTGCCCGCCGGCCCCTGTTGGGACTCCTCTGCCATGCCGGAATGGATGTGCGACGATCACGACGTGGCCATACCTGTCCCTCCACCGTCCGATGCTTCGCGCTCGCCCATGCGTTCCGCATCCGCGATGTCCGTCCTGGCGGCGCTGCTGGATCGTTCGTTGGAGCGGATGGCGGAAGCCGCGGCGGATGTCCGCCTGTTCGACCGGGAAGCCATTCGCCAGGCGTCGGATGTGTGGGACAACAATCTGTTTCCACTGTTCTGGGCCGCGAGCACGTCCAACGCCGGTCGACGCGAGCGGCGGGCGAGGACCGTACTGGAGTGGATGGCCGGTTTCGGCGAGCGGCGGCGCGCATGGATGACCGAGCAGGCCGCGATCGCCGGGTACGACATCGAACCGCTCCTACCACCGGCCAAGGCGCAGACGCCGGGCCGCGACTATCGCGGACACGTCATGACGCCGCAATGCCGGCTCACGCGCCACAACGTGGACGAGTTGATCCCCGACTACGATCTGGCGGCGGCATCGGTCCGCCACCTGCGGGTCGAGCGTGCCGGTACCCGCCTGAGCGCCCATGTCCAACTCGTCGCCGACCGCAGGTTCGCCGTCGACGAGGCCGCGCCGCCCGCCCTGCTGGACGTGTGGCTGGACGACGTCACCGACATCGCCTTCGACCTCTCCGACACGAAGGGAGCGATCCTGCACACCGGAGCGCGCGAGGTCGGGATCTCGCTGGGCCCGGCCGGTCGGTTCCGCGCCGCCGGCGGCGAGTATCGCCTCGACGACCGCTCATGGCACCTGTCGACCAACGGCCGACGCACCGATGCCACCACCCCTGCCCGAACCAGCCGATCGAATCCACCTCGACCGCCGGGCGCAGACCTGGACCCCGACGCACACGCCGCCGCCAGGCTTTTGCACCACGCCATGCTGGAACTGCGTTCCGTACGCTACGCCGCCCACGCGGACGACGTCCCCGTGACGCGGTTGTGCGAAGTCTTCGCGGGAGCGGGCGAGGCGATCCTGGCCGCCGGGTCGCAACGCGGCGCCCGCCGCCGCGAGGCGGCCTTCCTGGACGTGATCCGATCCTGGGCTCACCAAGGCGACCCGGACATCACCCGCTGGATCGCCACCGTCCTCGGGGATCGCGCAGGCCGCCCGGACATCATCGACACCCCCCGCCCCGCACAACGAACAACTCCCTCCCTCGACGACGGCTCGCCCGTGTCGCGTATGCCGTCGCAGGCGGTTCTCGTCATGGCCGCCTGGACGGCGACACACACCGACTACGGGACAGAGCGTCCGGCCGCCGCCCAGCTCCACCTCGCCCTGCCGCCCCGCAACGACGACACCACTTCGGCCCCCTGGCGACTGCGCACCGTCGGCTGCGCCGATCCGGACACCTTCCGCCTTCGCACCGATGCGTTCCAGGGACCCGGCCGGCTCGTCCGCGTGGGCAAGCCCACCACCGCCCGCGGTCTCGACCTGCACCAGGGTGCCCTGCACGTCACGACCGGAGCCGGCCGGAGTGCGCCTGTGACCTGACCATCTCCTGGGCCGTTGACGAGAGTCGTGTACCTGGCGAGGTAGGGGGAATGCCTGTCCGGTCTCCTGTGGGGGGTGAGATCGTTTCCCGGGCGGGTTCGTCCGCGGGTGGGCGCGGGACGAGCGGGCTCTCTGGTAAGCACGTCAGTAGGTTGCTGCCATGTTCGAATACCACGGCTGGATCAACGTTCAGGAAAGTGCCGGTGCCGGTGCCGACGATGACGACTTCGACGACGGCCGTCTGCGGGAGATCGTCGAGGGCATCGAGCGGCGTATCCGGGAGATCGACAGCCCTTATCTGCTGGATCTGCGGTGGATGAACGGGCAGGTGTTCGTTCACGTCGGCGGCTTCCCCAATCACCGTGACGCGGAGATCGTGGGGTTCTTCCAGGAGATCGGTGAGCGGGCGCCGGGCTCGTATGGTCTGCTGCATGTGCGCGACGACGAGGACCCCGCTCGGGAGAACGAGGTCCTCGTCATCAGGATGGTCCGCGGTCGGGTGACCGAGCACTCGGAGCCGCTGCTGTCGCCCTGCATCCCTCTGCTGGAGGATCAGTTCGAGGGATAAGGGCCCGAGTTGCTCGGACGCGCCGCCGGGGGCGAGGGCGGTATTCGGTTGCCGGATGGTCGCAACCGTTGGCAAAAAGCCGTCCACCTGGCAGTGCGGAGGGAACACTTGTCCGGTTTCCCGTGGCAGGTGAGATCGTGGCTCGGCGAGCGGGTCTCGGGGGGCGTCGAGAGGATCATTCCGCCGGGGGTGGTGGTCCGCCTCGCTGCGGGGGTCCACGGACTGGTACCCGCCGACGATCCGGGGTTGGCCGGGTCGACGGCGGGAGGGCGCGAGTGCGGTGCGGGGGACGTCGTGGCCGTCCGGGTCCGCGGCATCAATCTGCATCGGCGGCGGGTCCGACTGTGCATCGACGAGTCGGTGGGCTGACACGCCCGGGCCGACGCGCACAGCCCGTCCTCCCCGGAGCGGCGGACCTGCACCGATTCACACACCACTCGGCCGACCCGAGCCGACACCTGCGCGTCAATCTCGCCACCGCTCGCGCACACGACCACATCTTCGACTTCGACACCGCGCCCCCACCGACCGCCGGATACTCCGAGTTTCTCCAACTCCGCCCAACCGTGCGTCCGTTCCACGTCGGGGCCCGCGAACGAGATGTCCGCGATCGCCTCGAACCCAACCCCGCCCCGGTCCACGGCGGCACCTCGGCGGCATGGCGAACGACGTCCTACCGAACCCCGCTCCGACGAGTTGCCTCCGTCGGGCGATTCGGGGCGACGACGCCGAAGTCGGCGAGCACCACATCGACGCCCATTCCCAACGGCACCGGCGTACCCGTGCCGCAGAGGGGATGACCGCGGGCGTCGATCCGCCGCCGGTGTGCTCGCGTGCCGGTGACACGGTCCCTGGCGGGGCGGTCGTTCCTTCGTCCCGGTGGCCGGTTCAGCGGGAGTTGGACCAGACCAGGATGCCGGCGGCCGAATTCCGTGGTCACCGGGATGTGTGCCGCGGTCGCCTCCTCCAGGCGCGATTCGTCGACGACGATCGGGCTCACGTCGTCGCCGAGCGGGGCGAGGGCTCGCCCCTGGCCGGAAGCCGGATCATGGCGACGGCCGCGCGCAGTGCCGGCAGGTGCTCGGGAATGGACGCCATCGCCATCGCCACCGGCGCGCTGCGCAGTCGGTTCTCGAACAGATCGATCAGCGCGGCGTACCCGTCCGGGGACTCGACCGACACCGGGTATCCCTCGATCGCGCCGTGGCAACAGGAACGCCCCCCGTGCCGAATCGGTAGACGGCTCCGGAGGGCCCTCGAGGACGACGTGGAGCCGGGAGTGATTGAGAACCTCGACCTGGTCCGGATTCACATACACGCGACGGTTCACCATCACCGCATCCCGCAGGGCCGCCCCCCACGCCGCCGCTCCCTATTTCGATCCCGACGGTTGTGGACCGGGGTGCGAACCGGCCCGTCGGCGTCTTTTCGATCTCATCGTGCCGGGCGAGTCAGGCCGGCGATCTTGTCGACCTGGGCCTTCATGACGGCCTTGGGGATCGCCGTCGGCGGTGGACCGTACATTCCCACGGAAGTGCCTCTGAGCAGTATCGGCCCAACTCGCACCACGGTGACGACGGACGAGTACTGCTCGCCCGTGTCGAAGTCCATCGTCAGGCTGTCGTCGCCGATGCCGTGGCCCGGGCCGCCGGTCAGTGTGTCCTCGGTCGCGGCACCCGGATCGGCGGGGTCGTCGGTCCACACCGCGAAGTCGCCGCACGACGGCAACGCCTTCCAGGCGGCCTCCAGGGCCTTGGCCGCGCCGTCCCCGGGGAGCACGGCGATGCTCACCGCGTTGACGGTGCCGGGTGCGTCCTCCGAGTCCAGTCCGAGGTGCGTCACGGTCGTGGGCGTCGCGGCCCCGGAGAGGTCCTCCAGGTCGGCGATCGGCTGACACTGCGGCTTGGTCGCCCTGGGGTTCAACGCCACCCGGGTGGCCTCCCCGGTCGGCGTCCACCCCGGCGGCAGGTCGCCGGGTACGACCCAGGCCGCCCGCAATCGTTCGGCGGTCGACTCCCCGCTCTTCGTCGCGTCGGGCACACCATCGGACGGGACCGCGGGCGAACCCGCCGCGGCGGCAGGGCCGTCGGAGGAGCGTTTCGGATCACGGGCCTCGCCCGAGCCGGACCGACACGCCCCGGCCGCCAGGACCAGGGGAACGACGACGGCGGCGGCGGCGAGACGCCCGCGGGCGGTGTGCATAACAGGGTCTACCGATCACTGGGTCCTGGGGACGCGCGCATCCTCGCACGCCCGCCCCGGCCGACATACCGTGCCCGTGCACCGACACGTTCGCCCTGCGGCCGTCGAACGCCCCCGCCGTCGTGTCGGCTGTGCCCGCGGGGTCGGGTCGGGTCGGGTGTGGTGTCGGGGCGGGGTGGGGTGTGTGGGTCAGCCGGGGAGGACGCCCTTGATGGTGTCGACGGGCACGGTTTGTTCGGCCTTGGGGGTGTCGACGTGGACCGGGGTGCCGTGGCGGGAGAAGGTCGTGGTGGCGACGACGTCCATGCCCGCCTCTTGGAGTGTCAGTCGGGTGCGGACGACGCGGCCCTCGGAGTTCAGCCACACGTCCGCGGGGATGCTCAGCCGACCGTCGGGGAACAGCGGTGCGATGTCCGGGGGTCCGGCGCGTATCTTCTCGGTGATGCGCAGGGTGATCGCGTCCTCGAGGAGTGCCCCGCGATAGTGGGTGGTGGGCGTGCCGTCGAGGTCCTCGGCGCCGACCCTGGTCGTCTCGTGGATCGAGGCGAGTTGTTCGAGGACGTGCTCGGGATCGTTCAGCGGGGCGCGGAGCACGTAGTGGGCTTCGGCGGCCGTGCGCGGCATCGTCGCCCATTTGCCCTCGGTCTGCGGCAGGTTGGACACATGGACGCGGCCGTCGGCGAAGATTTCGTCGATGTGGCTGATACCGCCCTCGGGGAAGTCCACGGCGACGTGCCCGAGGTCGCCGGCGAAATCGAAGTCGCCGGTCATCGTCAGCATGAAGTGTTTGCCCTCGGCGCCGAGTTCGTGTCGCGTCTCGAAGTGGGCGGTGCCCGCGCGGGTGGCGGCGATGGCCGTGCGGACCGTCTCGCCATGATCGGCGGCCGGGGGAGCGGGTTGCGATGGGGACTCGGCCCGGCCGGGGGAGGTGCCGGAGCAACCGGCACACAGGGCGACGACGGCGAGGAAGGGTACGGCACGGCGAATCATGGCGCTCCGGGGTCACACGACGAGACGACGTCGGGGAGGCGACGTTCGCGGTCGAGGCGAGCGTGCCATACCGGTTGGCCGCCAGTGAACCGGATTTCCCGCCGGGGAGGCCGACCTCGGGCTTTCATGACGCTGCCCGGCCGGCTCGTCGTAGATCGCGGACGGGAGTTGCGTGCCGTGTGGGCGGGCGGGTCGTACGGTGGCGTTCGCGTGTTGGATGACGTTCGGGGTCGGCGGGTCGTGGATGAAGCAGTGGGCCACGGTCACCAAAGGTGATCGTGCGCAGTGGGACTACGTTCCACCGCGACCGCCGAAAGCCCTCACGGGAACCGCACGTTGCCCCCATCGCGGCCTCCGGGCGGAAAGGGCATCCCGGATGCCGCGGAGCCTACTTCGAGAGCGGCGAAGGTGGGGGAGCAGGCCTGCGACGACATCCTCGGGGGTGAACGTGAAGGTGTTCCGGAACGGGCCGTCGCCGTGGCGGACGGCCAGGAGCAGGGGCTCGGCGTCGGGCCCGAGGGAACGCCCCCACCCGTGAGGAGTTCGGTCGGCCGGGCGGACCGCCCTGCGCATCGACCGGACCCGCACGGCGCGAGGGGGACGGGTACCGGTTCGCCGAGGTCCACGTCGTGCTCGACACCATGAACGCCGTGCCGTTCGCCGAGCGGTGACGCCCGCTTCCGCCGCGTCGGTGACCCCGAGGAAGAGGTACGGAGGAGCGAGGCGGGCCGGTGGACGGACCGGTCCGCCTCGTGCGTTGTCCGGGCCGGGTTCGGGTGCGGGTCCGGGCCCACCTTCCCCGTCGTCGAGCCCCGTCCGACCGCCGGCGTCGGGCGTCGGTATCGTCGCGGGGTGAAGGATGACGAGGGCGGCCGGGTATCCCCAGTCGATCTGCTGCTCGAGTACACCGATGCGGCGACGGCCGCGCGGGTCCGCGTCCGTCTCGGGCCGTCGGTCGTTGTCTCCGACGTCGAAGCCGGCGTTCACCGTGTTCGGGCCGGCGCCGTGGCGCTCGGCACGCAGTCGCCGCCGGACGGCGTGGCAGGCCCGGACCCGGGCACCCCCTTGGCGCAGTGGCTGCGGAATCTCAAGACCCGCGTGGACGGCACGGCACTCGACGGACATTCCCGCAGCGACTGGGACCTGATCGCAGCCGAGCACCTGCGCGTGCCATACCGCGACGACATCGCTCGTCAGTTGCTCATCCACCCCGACTGCCCGACGGACGCCGCCCTCGTCCTGGCCGCCGAGTCGCCGGGCGATGTCACCACGGGGCGCCAGGGCACCGCGTTCAGCGCGGCGCTGGACCGACGCCTCCTGACCGCCCGGCAATTCGCCCTCGAGGGCCGACCCGCGTGGCGCGCGCTGGGCACCGTGGCTCGGCACGCGCGTGCCGTGCACGCCGAGCCCCGCATCGCACCCCTGGACCGCGTCCTGGACGAGGCGGCCCGCATGCTCCCGGGCCCCGACCCGGCCGCGTGGGCGTGGCTGGCGCACCACGCACCGGACTACCCGGGGACGTTCACCGAGTTGTGCGCGGACGCCGCAAGCGCCGCCGGTCCAGACCGCGTCGGCGCCGGGGCGCCCCTCGCGGGAGCCGACCCGCACGATCGCGACACCGCCCGGGTCATGGCGCAACGTTGGGGCCGCATGACCCCGCTCGGACTGCTGGGCCGGCTCCCGCCGAAGGACGCCGCCGCCGTGCTCGCGGTGCTGCCCTCCGACGTCCGCGACGTGTTCAGGTGGGTCGACGAGCCGCTTCCCGGCCACCTCGTCCTCGCGCTGATGCGAAACCCTGAGCTCGACGCGCGTGCCCTCGTCGGCCGGCTGATCCCCGACCGAAAGACGGCGGGCGTGCTGCTCGCGAGGCACGACCGGCACATCAACGCCGCGCTGTTGTTCGAGTCGTCGAACCCCGCGATCCGGTACGCGGCCTTCGTCGCGACCCGCCGCGACGCGTCGCCCCGGGTGCGGCTGACGGCATTCGACCGCAGTTGGCTGAACGCGCCGTACCGGGACGGCTGCCTGGAGGCGGTGCACGGCCATCACACCGCGTTGCTCCGCGCGGTGCTGCGCCGCCGCGCCGACGACCTGGGCCCGGCGGGCGTGTTGCGGGGGCTGCTCAGCCTGTGGGAGGCGCAGGGCCGGGGGGCGCTGCTCGACCCCCGGCTGCGGTCGCTGCTGACCCACACGCCCGCCACGCGGCAGGCCCGGCGGTGGGCCCTCGGCGCCCCCGACGGCCTGGCCCGATTGCGCGCCGAAACCCTGCGCCGTGAGCAGCCGGACGAGCTCGTCGCCGCCATTCGCGCACGGCCCGAACGCGCGGCGCGGCACGTGCCGGACTCGTTCTGGCCCGCGGCCGCGGCGGCCCACGAGCACGACCCGCTGCCGCGCGCGGCGCTGGTGCTCCTCGCCCGGCATTCGTCGTGTCCCGCCGAACTGCTCCGTGCGGCCGCGGACGTGGACGACCGGCTGGCGGTCGAACTGGCCGCCGGCTCGCGCGAGCACGCGCTCGCGGCACTCGCCCGGCCGCTTCCACCCGCGTCGCGGCAGGCTCGTCTCGGACTGTGCTGGTTCGGCAACGCCCTCGCCGACGAAGTGCTCTCGGTCGGGGAGTTCGTCGAACTCGGCCACCCGGCGGTGCGGTTGCTGGAAGCACTGGCGGACCTGTTCGGCGTCTTCCCCGACGGCCACGCCGAAGCCTCCGCCATGATCGCCGAGCACGTGCGGGCGACGATCGCCGGCGACCCGGAGGCGTGGGCGGTGGCCGTGATGCTGCTGCCGGACTTCACCGGGACCGTACCGGAACTCCTCGCGACAGCAGCGGCGGCCGCGTCCACGTGATTCGGCCCGCGGGGCGGCGAATTCCGGACAGGCGGCGATGATACGAAGCCGTCGGAATCCTCGTGACACGGGGGAGGGGCGGACCGGAGCACCCCCTCCGGTCGACCGGCGACACCGGGTTGCGTGCACGGGCGTTCCGCGATGGCGTGGGCGGGCGCGGTGGAAACGGACGCCTCGTCGGGTCGGCGTTCCGCCGGCCACGCGCGCATTCACCCGTCGCGGCACGACCACCTCGATGCAGCCCCGCAACACGGTGCTTGCGGCGTCGTCGCACGGTGTGGGTTCGGCGTTGACGATGATCGACTCGACACCGCGGTCGATCGCGGCGGTGCACGGGTCGGCGGCGGCTCGCACCCGCAGCGAGGTTCCGATCACGAGCAATACCTCGGCCGTCCGCAAGGCGTTCGCGGTACGCCCGACGAGGTCGAGATCCCGGTGTTCGCCGAACGGGACCGTGTCCGGGCGCAACGTCCCCTTCCCGCACGCCGGACACGGGGGCTCGTCCATGCCGCCCGGACCCGCGCGCAGCGCGTCCGCCATCGGCACCCGGCAGCGGCATCGCACGCAGCGGGCCCGAGCCGGGCTCCCGTGCAGTTCGAGCACGCGCTCGACGGGGCTGCCCGCCGTCCGATGCAGTCCGTCGACGTTCCGCATGGCGATGATCGCCCGAAGCCGGGGGAGCGCCCGGTGCGCCGCGCCGGCGACATGCCGGGCCTGCGGCGCCGGCCGCCGTGCCGGGGAGGTTCGTCGAGCTGCGGGTCCGGTGCTCCGGAGGTCAGGCCGAGGTGTCTGCCGTCGGCCCGGTGGCCGAGACCGGGACGTGTGTCGCGGATGCGCCGCGGCCTCTTTGGATGAACCGGTCGACCCGGGCAGGTTGTTCGGCGTCGAAGGCGTGCTCGGGAACGGTGGCGACACAGCCCGGGGCCGTCCCGATCACCAACAACCCGTACTGCCGCCGTACGTCCAACGCCGCGGGCCAGAGCACCGTCGACGCGCCCACGCCCGGTCGGGTGCGGGTGAAGCCGTCGTCGTCCAGGACGACTTCGATCACACCCTGCCCGATCAGCGAGCGCACCTGCCTGCCGTGAACGAACACCAGGGCAAACGGCATGAGGAGCAGCCATCAGCGCGCGAAGCCCTCCTCGGTGAGGATCGCCAACAGGGGCAGGAATACGGGCAGCGTGACGATCAACCACCGGATCCGCTTCGGATACGCCGCGAGCATCGTCGCGGCACCACTCCTCCACGTGTGCGTGAAGGTAGTCGAGATCACCATGCGCGGATGCCAAAGCACATCGGAACCACCGGCCGGGTGGCATCCGGCGACCCACCTCCGGGGCGGGAGGGGTTCGCAAACATCGACCTCTGCTCCGACGCCGAGGTCTCGCCGAGGGATCTCGGCCGTGCTGGAATTCGGTGTGCTCCGACGCAGGTTGGCGTCGGTGCCCTGATCGGAGAAGGCTCACTGTTGGCAAGGCACTCGACGACGTGCAACACCGTCCACGCTCTCCCGACCCACCCCGACCACCACGTACACCTGCGACACGCGAGCATCGGCCGGAACGACGTCGTCGAGGAAACCCTGCGTCTCGAAGGCCCCATCGCCCACATGCCCCTGCGCTACGCCCTCGAGGACATCGACCTCGACGAGGGCGTTACCATCCGCCACGGCGATGCCATGATCATCGCCTTCGGCGCGGCCGGCCGCGCCCCGGCCGTGCACGCCGACCCCAATGTGTTCGACCCCGCCCGCGCGGGCAAGGAACACCTCGCCTTCGGCCACGGCCCGCACCACCGCCTCGGCGCGCCCCTGACCCGCATGGAGGCCGACGTCGCGCTACGCGCCCTCTTCACCCGCTTCCCCCGCCTCACCCTCGCCCACCCCGAACACGCCCTCGCACGCCGGGAATCGTTCACAGCCAACGGCCTCCGCGAACTCCCCGTCCCCCTGTCGAGTACAAGCCCCGCGTGCTCGGGCACCCTGCCCCACGGTGTCCGCGCGTGACGTTCGCACTGGTCACCGGCTCGAATTGGGATGCCCACTCGGCCGGTAGCTTGTATGAATACCCCATGTCGATTCGTGTGCTGCTTACCGATCTGGACCACGCGAACTGGGAGGACGTGGTCGACCTGACGGTCTCCCGGGAACAACGCGACTTCATCGCGCCGAACGTGTACTCGATCGCGGAGAGTCGCTTTCTCCCGGGTTTCGTGACCAGGGCGGTGCTGCACGAGGGGCGCGCGGTGGGTTTCGCGATGTACGGACCCGATCCCGACGACGGGGAGATCTGGCTCTACCGCTTGATGATCGACGAGGCCCACCAGGCCCGGGGACTGGGACGCGCCGCTCTCCGGGAAGTCGTCACGCACGCGCGGGAGGTGTTCTCGGCACCCCTGATCCGGCTCGGTGTACGTGCGGACAATGTTGCGGCCAGGGCGCTGTACATCTCCGCGGGATTCGTTCTCACAGGCCGGGTCTTCGGCGACGAGGAGATCCTGGACCTACACCTCTCCGGTCAGCGCGGGGCCAACTGAGCCGTCGTGTCTGTGGGTATGACCGTGCCGACAGCACTCCTCCCGCCCCGCGTGCAGTCGGTCATTCGTTCCGAACCGGTCGCCGTACAGGCGGCCGGTCACCGGGACCGACACGCAAGAGGTAGATCGAGACGGAGTTCGCGGTGGCGAGGCGGAAGGCTTCGCGTCCGGGCGGATGTTGCGGTGGCACCGGGGCACCCGGCCCAGCCCTGGAAGGACATCGATGGGTGGGCCGACACCCGGAACGCGAACCCACGAGCGTTCACCCGCCTGTTCTCCCGGGGCGGCGAGGTGCGGTGCCGGGCGTCGTGGAACTCGGCGGCGGTTCGAAGACACGCGCTAGCTAGCGGACGGTCCCGGTTCCGAGGCCGGCCACGACCAGGCCGGTGAGTGTGTCGACCACGTCATCCACGGAGGCCCGCCCGCGGTTCAGTTCGATGGCGAGCGCCTCGGCCGCGCCCAGCACGCCGGTACAGCACAGCCGAAGGGCGTCGACCCGAAGGTGCGTGTACGGCCGCAGCGCGGCGGCCATCAGGTCGGCATAGTCGTCGGCCATCTCCTGTCTGCCTGCCTCCATGTCCGGATTGCCCTTGAGCGCCGCGGAAACCGCGTTGAGCTCCGGCATGTCGGTGGCGCAGGCGAAATACGCGGCGCTGATGACGCGGGCGACCTCCTCGGCAACGGGCGCGGCATCCCGCAACGCCCGGGTGACGGAGGCCCGGTGGCGTTCGTCGAGGCGCCGGTAGAGCGCGAGCAGCAGGCCGGGGCGGGTGCCGAAGTGGTCGTACACGATCGGCCTGCTGACGCCGGCTGCCTCGGCGAGGGTGACCAGCGTGAGCCCGTCGGCACCCTGGGTGCGCACGATCGCCACGGCGGTGTCGAGCAACTGCTCCCGCCTGGCCGCCTTGGACAGGCGGGTCGGTGTGGTCGCCATGGTCCTCCCTTGCTGTCGCCTTCCAGCTTATGTTACAAAACGTAGGTTACAAAATGTAGGTTGGCGATGGCGAAGGAGACTCACCATGGGACGGCCCAACTCGGTTCTGATTCTGGGTGGTTCGGGGCAGGCGGGTGCGGGTGCCGCCGCCGTGCTGCGCCGATGGCACCCGGAACTGCCCCTGACGATCGCGGGCCGCGACTTCGGCCGCGCCCAGCGGGTCGCCGACGAACTCGGCGCGGCCACAGCCGCGACCGTCGACCTGGGGCGCGGGGACTTGGGCCTGCCGGCCGACGGAGGATATCTGGCGGTCGTCGCCGCGCTGTGGGACGACCGGTTGCAGGGGCTGAGGTACGCGCAGGAGCGCGGGTTGCCCTACCTGAGCATTTCCAGCGGCCTGGTGGACATCGCACCGGAGATCGTCGCGAGCGCCCAACGCCCGGGCGGCTCCGCGGTCTTGATGGCGAGTCACTTCTGTGCGGGGATCGGTGTTCTGGCGACGCTGTACGCCACCAGGGAGTTCGAACGCATCGACACGATCCGCATCGGCGCCGTCCTGGACGAGTCGGATGCCGGCGGCCCCGCGGGGCTGGCGGATCTTGAGCGGTGGGCCACCGCCACCTCGGCCGGACTGGTGCGCCGTGACGGCGTGTTCACGTGGGTCGCCGAACCCGACGCGCGGACGGATGTGCCACGTACCGACGGGATCCTCGTGCCCGGACGGAGCATCGCCATCCTCGACGTGCCGAGTCTCGCGCTGGCGACGGGGGCGCCGAACGTCCGCTTCGACTTCGCCGTCGGTGAGTCCGCGGGTCGGCGGCGCGGCGGCCCCGCCTCCGTCGAGATCCGCATCGACGTCGAAGGAACCGGCCCAGGGGGGCAACCGCGCGGCCTGCACCGCTACCTGGTCCATCCGGACGGGCAACGACCGCTGACCGCGCTGGGCATCGCCCTCGGCGTCGAGCGACTGCTCGGGCTGCGCGGCGCGGCCGTACCGCCGGGCGTCCACACTCCCGAGGCACTGCTCGACGCGTCCTACGCGGCGGAGCGTTTGGCGGAAATCGGCGCCGAGTTCGTCGACGTGCCCGGCGACAAGTGAACGCCTTCGCGGGCCCGCCGGCGGTCACGCGTGTTCGGTGAGCCGCGCCGGCGACGTGCCGGGCCCGGCGGCACCGGCGGCCTGCTCGCCGGCCTGCTCGGCGCCCGGGAGTCGCTGCTCTCGCCAGGCGAGGAAGATCATGACCGCGGGGAGCAGGATGTCGGCGATCAACACCCCGCCGGTGTTGCCCGGCTCGTGGTCGCCGTGGGCGAACCACTGGTGGACGTGGCCGACGGCCGCACCCCACAGGAACATGCCGGCGCCGAGGCCGATGGTCACGCGCTCGCGGGGCGTGGCCGAGCGCGAGGCCGCCCGCAAGCCCATGACGGCCAGGCCCAGATTCGCGAAGGCGATCTCGAACTGGAACGGGCTGCGCGTGAAACCGATGGTGTCGGCCATCGTGCCGGGCCCGACGAGGAAGGCCACCGTCATCCACAGGCTGCCGCACCCGAGCGCGGCGACGGCCCACCAGCGCTGCCAGGTCTCCAGCGCGGCTCGCCGAGAAGGGCTCCGGCGGGTGCGGAGCAGTGCACCGACCACCGCCAACAGCACCCAGAACAGAGGAAACGCGGACTTCATGGTGTAGGTCATAGCGTCCATGATTCGAGTGTTGCATGGTTAATATTAACTATGCAACATTCCTGTTAGGCTCGTCTCATGGACGACGGACTCGCAGACCTGCTGCACCGCGTGGTGTACCTCCTCGGCGAGGCCACCCGGAAACGCACCGACGACGCGGACGGCCCGAGCTACAGCCAAATGCGCCTACTGGGCACGCTGGAGGAGATCGAGCCCGCGACGCAGCACCGCCTGGCACAGGCGATGTCGGTCTCCGACCCGGCGATCAGCCGCGCGCTGCGCCCGCTGGAGGCCGCGGGGCTCGTACGCGTGCGCGTCGATCCCGAACACGCGCGGCGGCGCTTGGTCGAGACGACCGAGGCGGGCCGGAAGGCGTTCCACGACAGCGGGAAGCCGCTGTACGACGAGCTGCGCGAGGGCCTGCTCAGGGCGGACTTCCCCTACGAGCGCTACCTCGCCGACACCGCGACGCTGGCACGGATCCTGGAAGGCGCCCGAGCCGAATAGCGGGGCCCGTTCCCGGAACCCGCCGCCCGGTGTCGTACCGCGACGTGTACGTTCGGGCGTCCCCACCCGCTCGGCGCCCGCCTCGGGCGGCGGCCGAGCCCGCACCGGCTCGACGCCCGTGCCGAGGGATTCGCCGACTTCGTCGTGCCCATGCGCGGTGGGGCGCCGTCCGGATCGTGGCCACCGCGCGGGAGGGCCGTCAGCGGGATCGACGACCACACGCGCTTTGGCATCCCGGACAGCCGGATTGCGTCGTCACACCGGTCCGGATCGGCAATCGGTGTCCCGGCCGGCGTGGGGCTCGGTGAAATGCCGTGAATTGGCGGGCGGTTGTCGCCGATGATCCGCACGTGACCGACTTCGACGACGCCGCCCGACCCGTGTCCGGCGCCCCCGAGTGGGGTGCCGGCCGCAGCAGTCCGAGCAGCGATGGCAGCGCCTGACAACCCGGTCGGCCCTGGGATTGGGATTGCCCGAGGCCCGCGACGGCGGACTCTCGATCGGGGTGGCGAACCTTACCGCCCGGGCACCCGCCTTGCCTCGCTCGGGGGACCGGCCCCGATGCGTCGCCGGCGAGAGCCGCCCACCCGCCTGCCGTCTTCGAGGACCACCCTGCCGTTCTCGTCGGCAATCGTGCCGTCGGCCCGCAGCCGAGCCCGGATCTCCTTCGGGACGGGACCCGTGAAACGCGTCGGTGCCGCCTCGGCCTCGCACGATAGGGGCAGTGCCTCAGACCCTCCCACCCGGACGGCAAGGTTCTCCGCTCGGGGCGTCGGTTCTCCGATCCGATGCCCGCCGGGCACGCCGAGGTGCGGCCGATGGTGTCCTCTCGCGCCGTCGCGTACGGAGGCGCCGCGCGCCCGATGCCCGGGCTGCGCCGTGCGAAGGTCGCCAACCTCGTGGTCGAATCGGCCGCTCGCGCAACGTTCCCGCGAACCCGCAGCACGAGACGAAGGCGTCCCCGCCGAGGGTGCCGTAACCGGAACTGCCGGAGGGGGCGTTCCCGTGCGGAAGCCCCCCGGAAGCCCCCCGGGAACACCCCTTCCGCATGTCCGCGGTCAGGCGTACACGATCTCGTGCTTGTCCTGGTCGGCCGCCGCGAACGCGAGCAGGTGCGCGGCCTCGGCCTCGATGTCCGCGCGGTGCGCCTTGAGCGCGTCCTTCGGCTCGGGGCCCGAGCTGATCAGCAGGGTCGCGGTCTCGCTGGTGCGTTCGATGCGCCACGCCGCGCGCCCGAAGCCGTCCACCAGCAGGCCGCCCCACAGCATGTTCCCTTGCGACAACCGCCACTGGTGCCACTCCTTCGAGATGACCCGTGTGCGGTCGTCGTGGGAGAGGAGCAGGTTGTCGAAGTCGGCGAGGAACCGCACGGGCGCGGGGACGTCGGCGTCGGGGCGCGGCGCGTCGGGGAGGTCGAACAGTTCGCGTCCCGCCTCGTCGCGGAAGACGACCAGTCGGGGGCGCAGGCGTTCGAGGACGGGCTTGAGGCGGGTGATGCCGCACCACACCTGGACATCCTTGACGGAGGCAGGGCCGAGTGCGGCGAGGTAGCGCAGCACCATCGCGTCGATGGACGGGTCGGCGTCGAGCGGCTTGCCGAGCCACACGTCGGAGGTGGTGTGCGCGATGGCACCGCTCCGGCCCCACAGTCCGCGCGGCGGCACCTGGACGAGGGGTGCCCACGCACGCAGCGCCTGGGCGAGGGCGGGCGGCTGGGCGTCCGGCCACTTTTCGCCTAGGTACGCGCCCACCTCGGCGAAGGTGCGCGGCTGCTCTTCGACGAACGCCCGTCCGATGCGGATCAGTTCGTCACGGTCGGCGGCGGCGTAGCCCTTGCCGTGCGCGCCCTTGGTCATGCGTTCGAGAACCGGGTCGATGAGCGGCCGCCAGGCGAGGCAGTCGGCGGCGCTGACGGTGTGGATGGTGGAGCGCATGAGCGCGATCCGGACGACCTGGCGGCCGGTCATCAGGTCGACCAACTCCGCGGGGTCGAAGCCGGCGATGCGCGTCCACAGCGTGTAGTACGACGACGTGGGGTGCTGCGCCTGCAGGCCCGCGAGGTGTTCCACCATCTCAAGGGCGGGTATGGAGACACGCTTCAGGAGGTGTTGCCTGGCCAGGGTCGCGCGGTTGAGCTCACGCCGGCTGAGGACTCGGGCACGTTCGGTCGTCATGGGACCGACTCTATGAGCCCATCAGGAAAGTTTCGCTCCTAAATGCGCGAGCCCGCGACGAAGCGCTCCCACTGCCGAAACGCTCGGGAAGGTCACGCCACGGGAGGCCCGTTCGTGTTCGGGACAGATCCCGTCCTCGACAAAATCCACGGTGAGCTACGCGTCCTTCTCGTGCCGGCCGTTCGACGGAGGAGAAGCAAGCACCTGCCCATCGGAGTTGTTCGGCGGCGGAGGGCCCTTCGACGCATCCGGCGGCGGCTTCTCGTGCCGTCCCATGAACGCCTCCTCGACCACCCGGAGAAAACCCATGGGGCGCGACGTGGCGTCCGACCGAGCGCGGATCCCGGGTGGCCGGCGACCGCGACCCCGCCCGATCACCCGCCTCCGGGGCAGGGTACGCCGCCCCGCTCCCGCCACCGGACACGCGCGCCGTCTCCGGCGCAGGTACGGCGGACGGGCCACGCCGGCCGAGGAGTTCACCACGACTCCGCCTCGGCCCTCGGGGCACTCGGCGACACATCGCCACAGCCTTCCGCGCTCGCCGCACCCGCCTCGTGCAGGGCCCGGTCGACCCGGCGCGGCCCCGGTGATATGTCCAGGCCAACTGCCTGCAAGGCAACACCCAAACCGGGGTCGTGCAAATCATGTCCTGCAACAAACGACAGAACCAGGCATGGCTTGTCTCCGGCACGGGACTCGAGAACGCGACCATTCGCGCCGGCTACGCCCAGTCCAAGTGCCTGAGCCACAACCCCTCCACGGACGTCGTCTACCTCGTGGCATGCGAGGGCACACGAACGCAGGCATGGCTCCTGTCCTGACCGCCTCACCTGCACGCACGGCGCCCCGGCCCCGCCCGCGCGTTTTCCGTCGCGACGCGCGCGGCGGCGCGATCCGGGGCGTGTCCGTCCGCACCCGGCGCGTGTACCTGCGGCTCGGTGACCCCCCGGAGGCCGGCGGCAGGGCACGGCAGGCAACGCGACGCCGGCGGCGACCGCAACGGGTCGCCGCCGACGCACCGTCAAGCGGGAGCGGCCTTCGATCGCCCGCCCCGAAGCGTTCCATCCGATGACCCGCAGGAGCCGGTTCGGCGATCCGGCACCCGCATTCGCGGACAGTTGGATCGCCGCCGCGCCACTGACATGCGGTGTCGCCATGGAGATGCCACTGGCCTTCCGTGTGGCGGTGTCACCGTCCTTCCACGCCGAGACGATGTTCGTCCCGGGAGCGAACAGGTCGGTACACGTGCCGTAGTTCGAACCGGACGCCCGTCGGTCGAAGGCGTCGGAATTCTGCACCGTGATCGCCTCGGGAGCCGGCCAGGCGAGTAGTCACAGGCATCCGTGCCGTCGTTGCCCGCGCCCGCGACGTAGGTGATCCCCGCGGCGATCGACTTGCGGAACTGCCGACGCGACACCCGAATGCCGGTGTCGGTTACGTAGGCGGTCACGTTCGCGCCGCACCATTTTCCCGGGGCCGCGCCCACCACTTCGCCATGCCGGGATCAGGGGAGTTCGGCGACCTCGATGCCGCGGCGGGCGATGCGGTGTGTGATGCGGCGTTTCGGCAGGTAGGCGCGGACGAAGCGGTAGTCGTAGGCCTTGTCGCCGGTGAATCAAGGCCTGGGCTGTCGTGGGTGTTCGCGCCGGAGATCCCCATCGACAGGGGCAGACCAGCGCGATCGACCAACAGGTGGATCCTCGACCCGTACTTCCCCCGATCCACAGGATGGGGACCCGTCACCTCCCCCTTTTCAGGGCCCGCATGTTCACCGAGTCCACCGCGCACCGCGACACGCTCGAACAACTCCCACAGCTCGTCCGGCACCAGCCGCTCCACAAGCGTCGTCACACACGCCACAGGATAGCGAGCACGCCAAAAGAAACGACGTTCCAGGGGCAAGTAGCTAGTCGGCTGCGTGGCCGAGCTGAGCCGGTGCTGCCTGCGGCGCGCCGGTGGCGGTGAACAGGGCGTGGGCGGTGGTGCGGACGTGTTCTGCGACGACTTCCGGGGTGGAGGCGTCGAGTTTGCCGTCGAGGTGGAGGAAGGCCAGGCCGTGGACGAGGGCCCACACCATGGTGGAGAGGGCCTCGGGGTCGCCGTGGGGGAAGGCGGCGCGGGCGATGCCGCGCACGTACTCCTTGATCGCGGCGGTCGCGTTGGCCCGCTCCTCGTTGGCGGGGTCGCAAGGTTCGGCGAACATCACGCGGAACAGTGCCGGGTGCCGGAGTGCGAACCGGACGTAGGCGACAGCCACGTCGGCGAGTTCGTCGGGGGTCGCCGGTGACGGATGTACGGAGGCGAGCTGTTCGGTGAGCTCGCGGTACCCCTCGGCGGCGACCGCGGACAGCAGGGCCTCGCGGTCGGCGTAGTGGCGGTATGGGGCGCCGGTCGACACGCCTGCGCGCCGTGCCACGGCGCGCAGCGACAGTGCGGCGCTGCCGTCTTCCTCCAGAAGGTCGCGTGCGGCGCGCAGGCAGGCCGTTCGCAGATCGCCGTGGTGGTACGAGCCGCTTGCTTGCGACACAGGTCACACTCCCTCGCGTATGCACTGCTTACATCTATCCTTTAATGTGAGCAGTGCACACATTGTAGGGGATTTCGGATCGAGAGGAGAACGCGGATGACCAGCGAGTTGTTCTCGCCACTGTCGCTGCGCTCCGGGCAGGTGCTGGGCAACCGGATCGCGAAGGCGGCCATGGAGGAGATGGCCGGCCGAGGTCAGGTCCCCGACGGCAGGCTGCTCGCGCTGTACCGGTGATGGGCCTCCGGCGGCACCGGCCTGCTCATCACCGGCAACGTCATGGTGCACGCCGAGGCGCTTACCGGTCCCGGCGGCGTCGTACTCGACCGGGCCGCGCCGCTGGAGCCGTTCGCCGCATGCGCCGAAGCGGCCAAGTCCGGAGGCGGGGCGGTCTGGATGCAGGTCAACCACCCCGGCCGCCAGGTCCAGGCCGACATGCCCGGTGTCGTGTGGGGGCCATCCGACGCCGGCGCCGGAGCCTCGCGGCCTGTCGCGGAGCCGTGATGACGCCCGGTAGTGGCCGATCGCTCTCGACCGCGTATTGGACGATGATGGTCGAGGGCGCCTGTGCCGGGTCCGGGCGGACGACGGCACCGTTCCCGTCCCGAGCGTGAGGGAGAACGCCATGACCAAGGTCCTCTTCGTGGTGTCCGCAGCGGATCGTTGGACGCTGCGGGACGGAGTGGTGCATCCCTCGGGCTTCTGGGGCGAAGAGCTGGCGATGCCGCACAAGATCTTCTCCGCGGCGGGGTGGGAGACCACGATCGCCACCCCGGGCGGAAAACCACCGACGCTGGATCGGCTCAGCATGTCGTGGACCGCCGGCCTGCCGGGCAAGCTGCGCGAGGTTCGCCGGTACCTGGACACGATCAAGACCGCGCTCGACAACCCCCGGTCGCTGGACGACGTCGACTCGGACGCCTTCGACGTGGTGTTCTACCCCGGCGGCCACGGACCGATGGAAGACCTCGCGGTCGACCCGGTCTCCGGCGCGCTGCTCACCCGCGCGCTGGCCTCCGGCAAGCCGCTTGCCCTGCTGTGCCACGCGCCCGCCGCGGCGTTCGCGGCGCACAACGCCGACGGATCGTGGCCGTTTGCCGGATACCGGATGACCGGCCTGTCCAACGTCGAGGAGAAGTTCAACAGCTTCGGCCGCAAGGCCAAGTGGCTGCTGGAGGACCGCTTGCGCGCCGGCGGTGCCCACTACACCAAGTCCCGCCTGCCGTTGCGTCCCTTCGTCGTCGTCGACCGCAACCTCTACACCGGCCAGAACCCGGCCTCCTCCGAACAGCTCGCCCAGCGGCTCGTCGCCGACGTCGGCTGACCCGCCCGCGTACAGGGCGCCGCGGGCGGCGTTCCGCTCGGTGTGGCGACACGGTCCCGACGTCTCATGGTCAGCGCCGATCGCGGGCACCCGGCGTGCCGAGCGCGGTCGCTACCGGACGCGGTGCGACGGAGTTCGCGCGAACGAACTGCTGCACGACACAGAGCGCTCCTGCCGACCGACGCCCGGCCCGGCCCGGCTCGCCACGGCCGTTCCGGTGTGCGGACCAGCCGAATCCGGGGGCAGTACCGAGAATCACGCGAGAGACCGAGAGACGCTGTCGCCCTCAAGCGCTCGGGGCGGCCGAGCCGCCTCGGGGACCTCCGACACGTCCTGCCGGCGTTGTGGCATGTGATGCGCCCGGCGCGCGGGGCGCTGCCGCCATTCCCGGCGCGTTCCTCACGCTTGCCGTCCTCGAACGGGGGCATTCGTGCGTCCGGTTCGAGACCGCGCGCGAAGCCGAGGCTGCGCCCGGGCCCTGGGTTCGCTTGCCGGAGCGCTGATCATCAGGCCTGCGGGGCGGGTGGTGGACACCGCCGCCGCGGTGTCCGCACGGCTCGATGCCCTGGGAACCGCGACGCCGGGAAGGTCAGCGGACACGTGCGGCTTTCAGGAGCTTCAAGGCGCCGGTGAACACGGCCGCCCAGGTCTCGGGTGAGACGCGCGCCGGTGGGGTGAAGCCCTGGACGCGCTGGTGGGCGACGGTCTGAGGTTCGGTGTACTTGAGGATTCCGTCGGCGCCATGGCGGCGGCCGAGTCCGGAGTCGCCCATGCCGCCCATGGGTGCGTCGATGCTGCCCCAGGCGGCGGCGAAGGCTTCGTTGACGTTGACGGTGCCGGCGTGGACGCGCGCGGCGACGGTCCGGCCGCGGGCTCCGTTGCGGGTCCAGACGCAGGCGTTGAGGCCGTACGGCGTGGCGTTGGCCCGCGCGATCGCGTCGTCGACGTCGCGGTAGGAGTGGATGGAGACGACGGGCCCGAAGGTCTCGTGCTCGTACACGGTCATGTCGGGGGTGACGCCGGTGAGGATCGTCGGTTCGTAGAACAGCGGCCCGATGTCGGGCCGCGCCCTGCCGCCGGCGAGGACGGTCGCGCCCTTGCCGGCGGCGTCCTCGACGTGGGCGGTGACGGTGGCCAGTTGGGACGGGTTGGTGAGGCTGCCGACGTCGACGCTGTAGTCGTACGACGCGCCGAGCTTCAGCTTCTCGGTGCGGGCGACGAACGCGGCGACGAACCGGTCGCGGATGGGCTCGGCGACGTACAGGCGCTCGATGGAGACGCAGAGTTGGCCGGCGGAGGGGAAGCACGCGGCGACGGCGCCGTCGGCGGCCTTGTCGATGTCGGCGTCGTCGAGGACGATCATGGCGTTCTTGCCGCCGAGTTCGAGGGACGCGCCGATGAGACGTGCGCCGGCGTCGCTCGCGATCCGGCGACCGACGGCGGTGGAGCCGGTGAACATCATGTAGTCGGCGTTGTCCATCAGCGCGCCGCCGATGGAGCTGCCGCGCCCGACGACCATCTGCCACACGTCGGTCGGCAGGCCGGCCTCGTGCATCAGGTCCAGCGCCCACAGCGCGGTCAGCGCGGTCTGGGTATCCGGCTTCTGGACGACGGCGTTGCCGGCCATGAGCGCCGGGATGGCGTCGCCGGCGGCCATGCTGAGCGGGTAGTTCCACGGGGAGATGACGGTGACGACGCCCTTGGGATGGCGTAGTTCGGTGGTGTGGGTGAGCACCGGGATCGCGCCGCGACGACGCTTGGGCTTCAGCAGTTTCTGCGCGCTGCGGGCGTAGTAGCGGGAGGTGATCGCGATGTCGGTGACCTCCAGGAACGCGTCGCGGCGGGTCTTGCCGCTCTCGGCCTGCATCAGGTCCAAGGCCTCGTCCCGGCGGGCCAGGACGAGGTCGTGGAAGCGCAGCAGGATCCTCGCGCGCTCGCGCGGCGCGGTAGCGGCCCAGACTTGCTGGGCGGTGCGGGCGCGCGCGAAGGCGTCTTGGACGTCTGTCGGCGTGGACACGGGCAGGTCGGCCAACGGCGCGCCGGTGTAGGGGGTGTCGGTGGTGACCCTGGCGGCATCCGCGACTGCCGCGACGCGGCGGGTCAGGCGCGCGATCAGCTCCGGGGTCAGCGACGCGGGCAGGCTGCTGGGGCTGCGGGTGTCGAGGAGGGCGTGGTCGGTGGTCATGGGGGGAGGCTCCTGGTGCCTAGTGCCGGGTGGGGACGGAGACGGGGACCGGCATGTGCAGGGCGAGTTGCCCTTCGGTCATGACGTCGAGGCGCACGGTCCTGGTCGGGTCGAGGGAGCGTAGGTCGTCGGCCATGCGGCCCTCGCCGATCTCGAGGACGAGTTCGCGGGGTCGGCGCTTGGTGCCCGCGGACAGCACGTTGGTCTGGCTGAACGTCGAGTGCCATGCGCCGTCGATCGACGTGTACGAGGTCAGGGCCGAGACGCGCTCGCCGCTCGGATACGCGGTCTGGGCGGGGGTGGACACCGCGAGGGAAACGTCCGTCCCGCCCGCGTCGTTGGCGACGCGCGCGGTGGTCCGGTCGGCGTCGATGTCGACGTCGAGCCCGGTCACCCACTTGGGGAAGCCGTAGCCGTCGTGCCCGCGGACCTGCGCGATCTCGGTGCTCACCGGCAACGACAACACGTACGAGTCGAGGTGCTCGTTCTTGAGCGCGGCGGCGAGGTCGACCAGTCCGAGGCGGCGGTGCCGGGCCGGCCTGACGGCGATGCCGACCGCGGCCTCGGTGTAGAAGTCGATGTCGCACACGTCGTAGCGGAAGAACATGAGCGAGACCAGCCCGAATCCCGGCGCGACCTCCAGCGGCGCGAGCTCGGAGGGCAGGCGCCTGCGGATCGCGCGGGAGCGGGCCGGCATCGTCAGCCGGGCCGTCGAGACGCGGTAGTAGAAGTTCGGGGTGAGCGTGCTGCCGATCGGCGAGTCGACTCGGGTCTTGGGCAGGCGCCGGAAGAAGTCGACGCCGCTGACGCGGGAGTCGCGGGCGACCGCGTCGAGGTCGGTGTCCATCCGATACCGGTCGTACAGACCGCCCTTGGGGACGGTGACGGCCCGGCCGCCCAAGTCGACCTCGACGGTGTCCTGCTGGGGCGATGACATCGGCTACTCCTCTACATGTGAGCGGTGCATACATAAGCAGGCTAACCAGGGATGTAAGCACCGTCAACAATGAGCTGGGCGCAGGAACGCCGACGGTGCCCCCGGCACGACGAAGCCGGGCCCGCCTGCGCCACGTTGGCGCCGGGGCCCGGCCTGGTCGGTGGGGAGGGGGTATCCGGCGTCGTTGTCAGTTGCCGTGCAGTGCCGTACGCAGGGCGTCGACGGCGAGCGCGCGGGCGACGTTCGCCGCGCGGGTGTCGCGCAGGCTGTCCAGGAGCAGGAAGTCGTGGACCATGCCGGCCACGCGGACGCTGGTGACATCCACGCCGGCCTCGCGCAGTTTGTTGGCGTACTGCTCGCCTTCGTCGCGCAGCACGTCGGCCTCGTCGGTGATGACCAGAGTGGTCGGGAGGCCCTTCAGCTGATCCAGGCTCGCCTGGAGCGGGGAGGCGTGGTGCTCGGCGCGCTGGGCGGGGTCGGTGGTGTACGCGTCCCAAAACCACTTCATGCCGTCGCGCGTCAGGTAGTAACCCTCGGCGAACTGCAGGTAGGACGGCGTGTCGAAGTCCGCGTCGGCCACCGGGTAAAGCAGCACCTGAGCCTTGAGGTCGATGCCGCCGCGTTCCTTGTTCATCAGCGCGAACACCGCGGACATGCAGCCGCCGACCGACTCGCCGGTGACGGCAATGCGCGCGGTGTCCAGGCCGTGCTCCGCACCGTGCTCCATAACCCACTGACCCACGGCGTAGTTCTGCTCGACCTGCGTGGGGTACTTCGCCTCGGGCGCCCGGTCGTAGACCGGGAAGACTCCCGCAGCGCCCGCGCCGACGGCGAGTTCGCGGAAGAGGCGGTCGTGGGTTTTGTCGTCGCCGAAGACCCAGCCGGCGCCGTGGATGTAGAAGACGACCGGCAGCAAACCGGTGGCTCCCTCGGGTCGGATGATGCGGGTGCGGACGGTGCCCCACTCGCCGGCATCCACATCGACCCACTCCTCGTCGACGTCCGGGCGGGGCACACTCGGGTCGCTCTGGAGGCTCAGCAGGATGTCGCGGCCCTTCTCGGGCGGCACCTCGTAGATCCGCGGATGCGGATCGGTGGCGTCGCACAACTCCTGTGCCGCGGGTTCCAGATAGGGCGTGACGGGCGGGGGAAGCGGGGTCATGGCGGCTCCAATCACGGACACATGCGCGCCCTGGACAGTGCGTCCCCGCGCTGCCGGCCGACCGGGTCGGGTCGGCCGGCGGCGCGGGACGAGGCCCCTCGACCCATCCTGGTACGCGGCCCGGGCAGTGCAACCCGGCGCAAACGGATTTCGCGCCGCCGACCGTCCCGCGGCGCGTTGCGGCCTACCGCGTTCGGCTCTCCCGGCCTGCGAAGCGGAGCACCGGGCCGGACCGTGGGGGAATGCCGCAGAGCGTGTCGGCCGAGGCGAAAAACGCCATCACGCCGCGGGCCCACCGCGCTGGTGACCGGCGTGATCACCCTCCGGATGTTGTTCATCGCCTCCTACGTGGGGCGCTGCACGACCCAAGGCTCAAGGACGTGCCGTTCGCGGTGGTGGCGCCGCAGGCCGTGGCGGAGCAGACCGTGGCACGCCTCGACGCGCTGCCGGGCTCGCCGTTGGACCCGCACGGTGGCCGACGAAGCAACCGCACGGCGGCAGATCACGAACCGGGACATCGACGGCGCACTCGTGGCGAACCCGATTGGCACGACCGACACCCTGCTGGTCGCCGCCGGCGGCGGCAAAGCACTCGCCATCGCCCTGGACACGCCGACCGCAACTCTGGACCGCACGCAGGGCCGCACGCAGGGCCGCACCGTCCACACGGTCGACGTGGCCCCGGCATCCCCGCACGACTTCAATGCCTTGCCGGCCTTCCACCTCGTCATCGGCTGGTGCGTCGGGGCCTACCGGTGCGCGTCGACCCTGGCGATCAGCGCCGGCGCCCGCCCCGCCAACCCCATCCGGGCAGCGACACGGCTGGGCACCATGACGCTCGTCGCGATCGCCGGCGGACTCGGCGGCGCGGTCATCGTCGGACCGATCCTGGGGACCCTGCCGGGCAGCGTTTTGGTGTCACTGTGGTGGCTCGGCGCCTTGATCACTTCGCGGTGGGGTCCGCCACCCTCGCCCCCCAAGGGCTCTTCGGCATCATCGGCCTGGCCATCCTGCTCGTGCGGGCAACCCGAGCGCGGGCGGCGCGTTTCCCCAACCGGTGCTGCCGCCGTTCCGGCAGGCGATCGGCCCGGCCCTTCCTCCCGGCGCAGGTACCTGGGCGGCCCGTTCGATCGCCTACTTCCACGGCAACGCCATGACCTCGGCCCTGCTGGTGCTCTCCTCCTGGGCGCTCGCCGGAATCGTCGTCACGATGCTCGCCGCGATCCTGCGACAACGCCGCCCGGCAGCCCCGAAAGCCGACGCGGCGGAGCGGGACGGCCGCCCCACCGCAGAGCCGGGCCGATGGCACCATAGGCCGGTGCGCGGCGCGGCACGGTCGTGTCAGTCGTTCACGAGCACGATCTTGCCGGTGTGCCCGCCGGACTCCATCACCCGGTGCGCCTCGGCAGCCTGGGACATCGGCAGTGTCCGGTCCACGACCAGCCGAACGGCCCCGCTCTCGATCATCGGCCAGACGTGACGCTGCACGTCCGCGACAATGGCCGCCTTCTGGACGGCGGAACGCGTGCGCAGCGTCGTACCGTGCACCGACAACCGCTTGAACACCAAATCCGCCAGGTTCAACGAGCCCTCCAGGCCGTCCTGCAGGCCGATGACGACCAGTCGTCCGTCCGCGGCGAGGGAACGCACGTTGCGTTCGAGGTAGCCGCCGCCGACCACGTCGAGGATCACGTCGTACGGGCCCTGCTCGGCGAAGTCCTCCGTGCGGTAGTCGATCGTCACGTCGGCCCCCAACTCCCGCGCCTGGGCGGCCTTCTCGGGGCCGCCCACGGTGGTGACCACACGTGCCCCCAGCGCCTTGGCGACCTGGATCGCGAAAGTGCCGATACCCCCGCCGCCGCCGTGTACGAGCAGTGTCTCGCCCGCCGTGAGTCCCGCGGTCATGACGAGGTTGGACCACACCGTGGCCGCGGCCTCGGGCAGGGCCGCCGCCTCGACCAGGCCGACCCCCCGAGGAACCGTCAGCAGTTGCCCCGCCGGCACGGCCACCTTCTGGGCATAGCCACCCCCGGTCAGCAACGCGCACACCTCGTCACCCACCCGCCGGCCGGTCACACCCCCACCGACGGCGCTGATCCGACCCGAGATCTCCAGCCCCGGGTACGGGGACGTGCCCGGCGCCAGCGGGTACAACCCCCAGCGCTGCATGACGTCGGCCCGATTCAGGGCACTGGCGCTCACATCGACGACGACCTCGCCGGGCGCGGGCCGCGGATCCTCGACGTCGATCCACTCCAGGACCTCGGGGCCACCCGGTTGCGTGATCGCTACAGCTTTCATTGCTCTCCCATCCCACGGCCGACCGAAGGGCTCGTGCAGTGCCGACGCAAACACGGCGGCAAGCCCGCGGCGAAAGATGCACGCGCCGACCGCACGGACCGCGGGGCCGTCACCGCGATCACCGGCAACCCACACCCCGAGGAGGATCACCGCAAGCCCAATGTATGCACTGCATACACTGCGGTGAGAAGTATGCGCCGTCAACATTCGTGGGTGCCCACCACTGTCCTCGCCGTGCCCTCGAACTCCTCGGCGGTAGGCACCCCTGCCGGCGACGGCGCGCCGCCACACAGTCGAGCGGTGTCGATATGACCATCGTCGCGCGCACGTGCTACCCGCGCCCGATCGACGACCGCACACAAGATGCGTTCAGACCTGTTTCGGCGGGCTCTCCGATTCGCCGCCCCGGGAGTCCGTCCGGATCACGGTCGACGACTGGTGGTTGCCGGGTAGTGACCGGGAAGCTCTGCAAGGTTCGCTCACGATCGGTTCCGACGGGCTCGTCTTGGCTCGTTTCCTGGTGCGTTCGAAGGATCGAGCGGATGCAGCCAACCGCCGTGAACATACGGTGTCGAAGCCGCCCGGCAGCGCGGCCGTCGACCATACGCATAGGACTTCGAGCCCGCATTCGTCCTCGGCCGCGTCGATCGCATGCCCGGAACACATGCGGCTACGGCGTCCACCCGGCGGCGGCCGCGTCGGTTTCGGCGCCGGGTGCGGCGACGTCAGCATGCTGCGGGTGCTCCACAGGGCCGCGACCACAAGCCCGGCCGGGACGCGGTCCTCGCGCGGTGGGTTGCCGGGTGCCGGGTTGAGTCCGCGTACCAGCGGCCGCCGGACAATGGCACGTGCCGAGACGGCTCGCCCGGGTGGCCCCACGAAGGAAACTCCTGCGCCGGGGCTGTCATTGGGCCGATGTGCGGGTCGCCGTACCGGGCGGTCGCCGAGGCCGGCGTACGGCAGGGGCGCCGACGACGAGCTGACGGCGCGGCAGCCGGCGGCAGGTACTCGACGAAAGGAACCGGGTGTGATCCCGTTGTACCCCCACCGTACGAAGGGGCCGGGCGTGCCCGGCACGGGCCCGGGCGGCATCGGGCCTTTCGGTCGGTGGTCCGATCCCGAGGACGACCTGGACCGCGACGACGACATCGACGCGGACGAGCAACCGTCGGCCGGGGACCCTGGATGACGTGTGGTCCGCGTCCGAGCGTGCGCCTGTTGCGAGGGCCGGTTGCCGAGGAACGTCGCCGTCGGGCCGGACGCCTCGGCGGGGTGGGCGGTGGCGTGATCACCGGCAGGTGATCGACGCGATCGCGTTCTCCCGACCGCACCCGCTCTGATCTCGAGATCTACACGTGGTGAGTCGGCTGTCAGGAAATGCACACTCGGAGCCGGCGCTATCCCGATGGCGCGGTTCACCGGCAACCCACCGGATAGTCCCGTTGTTCGTAGGCTGCGAATATCGCCACGACGGCTCGCTGTTGTCGGGGCCGTTCCCAAGTACGTAGAGGACGGGCACGATGAAGCACGCGCGCAAACTGACGGTCGGTCTCGGTGCCGTGGCGATGTCGGTCGGCATGGTCGCCACTGCCGGTGTCGCGAACGCCGGCACGAATGCCACGGACTACGGCTACAACTCCTACACCGGTGCCAAGGCCGCGAAGGTCTATTTCCAGCACAACGGTGACGTGTTCTACATCCACGACCTGGCCGCCGACGGCTGGGGGGTGGCCGTCCAGTATCGAGTCAACAACTCCAAAACCACCACGATGGTCCACTGGGGCGGTGCCAACACCATGGTCGCCATCGGCCGCAGCGAAATCCCCGAGGGTGCGACCGTCCAGTTCCGGGCATGCCGGTGGCTTTCCGACCGGTCGGACTGTGGCCCCATGGCTTGGAGTGAAAGCGCAGTCAAGGCCAAGGCCTGATACCGCCCCCGAACGGGCAACAGGGCCTTCCGGTCGCCGTGTGGGAATTTACAATCCTACCGAATCCGGAAGGCCCTCATTCCGTGATCGAGGCCGACATCGACCACCCCACAGACGCCGACCTATCGGCCCACGGCGTCCGCAACCTCGGCCGACCCGGCCGACTCGTTCGGCGGATCAAGGCCGAGGGCGCCGCGAGCCGCACCCGGGTCCGCGACTGCGGCCTCGATCCGCAGAACGCCGGTTGAGGCAGATCTCCCGCACGCTACGACGGCGCACCGGCCGGACCCTGGGCGAGATCGA
Source organism: Embleya scabrispora (assembly GCF_002024165.1). Classification (NCBI taxonomy): domain Bacteria; kingdom Bacillati; phylum Actinomycetota; class Actinomycetes; order Kitasatosporales; family Streptomycetaceae; genus Embleya; species Embleya scabrispora. The sequence goes on along the minus strand of NZ_MWQN01000004.1, from coordinate 30,451 downwards.
TCGGCTCACCGGTGAGTGGCCACGATCGCCCGGGCCACCCTGCGAGACGTGGCCGCCGTCGAGCGCAACGCCCACCACGCGCCGCGCGTTCGCTTCACGGGACGGCCGGCGCACCTGATCGGCGAGCTCGCAGAGACCGTGGCGGATGCTCGGCGCCGCTGGAACAGACCGCCCGGCGGCTCGCGGGCAACCGGACCATCCCGAACCGGTTGATCTCGCTCGCCGACCCGACGCCCGCCCGACCGCAAGGGCAACCCACGGCATCCCACGGCATCCCACCCAGTTCGGCTACACCGCCCTCGCCGAGGACGAACGCGGCGTCGTCGTCGACCACCCGGTCGGGAGCCGCCCGGCCCGTTCCCCACGGAACCCGAGGACGACGGGGACACCCCGAAGGAGGTTTCCCGCCGCGCGCCTCGGCGGCATCGAATACCTCGACGACGACCTGCGGGACGAGCAGTCGTACCCCATCAGCGCCATGTCCGCCCCCGCGTTCGCCGGTGACGGCACCGCCGCGCTGAATGTCAGCATGTATGTGTGGGCCGACCTCGACCCACCGGCCATCCGAGCCATCGGCAACCGACTGCTGATGGCTTCCCACGCCATCACCCGCGAACTGCGCGGAACCACCCCGAAGGACTTCCCCGTCAAGCGTCGGAAGTAGCGGGCCTTCATCCGCCTGACGTCCCGGATGACGGACAACCACGTGGCACATGTGGGACTCTCCGCGAAGGGCCTTGTCCCGCCGGTGCGCGGGCCGACGGGGTCGACCCTGGGCTCAGGGGCGTGGTTGGCGGTCCACCAGTCGCTGCACGAACTCGTGCAGGTACCGCGTAAAGCCCGCGCCTTCGGGTGCTCGCCGTCGGGGTGACCGCTTCGGTGGTCTTCGGCAGTTCGTGGGTGAGGGGGCCGCCCATTTCGGCGCGGTCATGCCGAGATCGTGTGGGGCCGGGTGGGGCCATCTCGCGCGCGAGGGCGGTGTCCGTGCGGGTCTCGTCGATTCGCGCTCGATGGATAGCGGTGTCGTCGATCCGGCCCTAGCCTACCGACAAGCCAACCGTTCGTTCAGGCTCATGGAGGACACATGCATGGTCGGCGCGCAGCACTCGCAACAATGGTGGCGATGACCTGTGTTGTGGGCCTGCCGGGCGTCGGGCAGGCCACGCCTGCGGTCGGTGGCAAGGAGCTCGTCACCAACGGGGCTTTCGAGCCGGATCCCGCCTATTGGTGGACCACCGGTGCGACCACGGCCGACACCGTGGACGGGCGGGCTCGGGTCACGGTTCCCGATCACACCCGAGCGCCCTGGGATTCGATGCTCGGGCAAGGTGGCCTGCACCTGACCAACCTCGCGATGTACACGCTCTCCTTCGACGCCTCGGCGACCACGTCCGCCAAGGTTCGGGTCACCGTCCAGTCGCATCTCCCGCCCTACAGGACGGTCTTGGACCGAACCGTCACGTTCGCCGAGAAGACCGGCAGGCACACGCTGCCCTTTCTGGCGATACCCGGCATCGACGCGACCCAGGTCACCTTCCAACTCGGGGGCCGAGCCAAGGGGTTCCAGGCCACCTTGGACAACGTGTCGCTGCTGCCCACCGGTTCGCAGGTCCCCGGCGTGCCCGTGAGACCCGCGACCTCCTCCCGTCCCGGCGCGAAGCCGGCCGGTATCCCCGTCGCCCGACCGTCCTCCGCCTCCCCACCGGTCGGCACGACGACGTCCTCGCCCACCGCCGAGGTCCCCCCGGCGAGTCCGGGCGAAAGGTTCTACACCGATCCGACGAACAACGCGGCGGCGTGGGTACGAGGGCACGGGTCCGACCCACGCGCGACGAAGATCCGCGCCGCGATCGCCACGCAGGCCGGCGCCCGCTGGTTCGGCGCCTGGAGCGGGGACATCGGCAAGGCGGTGCGTACGTACGTCGACGCCGCCTCGGCAACCCGGAGCACCCCCATCCTGGTGCCTTACAACATCCCGGACCGGGACTGCGGCGGCGCGTCCGGCGGCGGTGCCGCCGGTCCGGACGCCTACCGCCGTTGGATCTCCGACTTCGCAGGCGCGGTTGGCGATCGCTCGGCGATCGTGGTGATCGAGCCCGATGCCGTTGCCAACGTCGACTGCATGTCGACGCAGGGTCGGGACGCCCGCTTCGCCCTGTTGCGCTACGCCACCGAGCAGTTCAAGGCCAAGGCGCCCAACGCCAAGGTGTACCTCGACGGCGGCAACGCGGGTTGGATCGCGCCCACCACCATGGCATCGCGGCTGGCCCGGGCCGGAGTGGCCAATGTGCGCGGATTCGCGGTCAACGTCTCGAACTACAAGTCCACGGCGGACTCGGCCGGTTACGCCGAGAAGGTCCGCGCCGCGCTGCCGAACGGTGGGGCTCGAACCGCCAAGTACCTGATCGACACCAGTCGCAACGGCAACGGCGGCGCCGACGGCGCGTGGTGCAACCCGGCCGGCAGCAAGCTCGGCAAACCGTCCCGAGCGGGGACCGGCAGCGCCGAGTACGAGCTGTGGATCAAGGTGCCGGGTGACTCCGACGGCCCGTGCGGCATCGCCCCGGGTGTCGCGGCCGGTACCTTCGACCCGAACCTCGCCACCCGCTTGATCGACGGCAACTAGATGGCGTCTGAGAAGGGTTGTTCAGGGAAGCTGATTTGGTAGTTGCTTCTCGCGGGGGATGCGGGTCATGGTCGGGCCACGTGCTGTGTACGGGACGGATCCGTCCGATGTGGAATGGGAGGTTCCGGCTCCCCTCGTGCCGCCGCCGAGGCCGGGTGGTCGACCGCCCAGGCACCCTCGGCGCGAGATCCTCAACGCTTTGTCGTACCGGCTTCGGGCCGGCTGCACGTGGCGCCTGCTTCCGCACGACTTCCCGCCGTACCGGACGATCTACCACTACTGGCGAACGTGGCGGATCGAGGACCGGTGGGAGGCGATCCTCGCCAGGCTTCGGGAGCGGGAACGCACCGCCCAGGACCGTGATCCGACACCGAGTGCCGAGATCGTGGACAGCCGGAACGTCGAGGGCACGGAGCGGGGCGGATGGCACGGATACGACGGCGGGAAGAAGGTGTCGGGCGTCAAGCGTCACCTCCTGGTCGACACGCTCGGGCCGGTCCCGGCGGTCTGCATCGGTCCCGCGAACGTCGACGACCGCGACGGCGCCGAAGTCCTCCTCGCACGCGCCGCGGACAGGCTCCCGCGACTTCGGTACCTGTGGGCCGACCAGGGGTACCGCGGCCGGGACTTCGCGGACGGCATCCGCGAAACCCACGGGATCACCGTCGGCGTCGTGCAACGCCGCGACGGCGGCTTCCGAAGCACCTGGGCCCCGGCCGGGGCCCCGCCACGAGAGGTACCGGTGTTCGCGGTGGTTCCCCGCCGGTGGGTGGTCGAGAGAACCTTCGCCTGGCCGGGACGGTACCGGCGGCTGTCCAAGGACTACCAGTCCGGTTGCACCGCCCACGACGCCGAGTCGGAGACGCGCTTCCGGGCCGGGATGTCGTGTGGTCCACAGCCGGCGGGCTCTCGTTGTGGCCGGCTGCAGCGACGTGAACGAACCCAGCGGGGTCGGTTCGCCTGACGTCTCCCTTCGACTCCGGGTGCCGTCCGACCCACCCGTCGGGCTACCCCGGCCGTATGTGCGCCGACGTCGATCTCGGCCGTCGCGGACTCGCGCAGCAGCGGCTCGACGGTGTCCAAGTGGTGGATGACGGCGGCGCGTTCCTCGGGCCGCTTGCCGTAAGGGTTGTCGGTCCGGACCGCGATCCGGGCCGGCAGCACCTCGGTAGGCGCGCTGAGCAGCACGATGTGGTCGAACACGGGATGGAAGCGGCTCTGGTTGGTCTTGCAGCCGGCCACGAAGAGAGTGCCGCCGTCGGAGTCGCCGAGCAGATCGGCGATGGCCCGCTCGCGCCGGATCCAGTCGGCGGCGCCGTCCTCATCGGTGACCCAGTGGCTCCACCTGTCGCTGTCGGTGCCCACCGCACGGTGCCCGCGCCCGCACAGCCGCTCCATCGCCGTCGACTTGCCGGTGCCGGACATGCCGGTGATCGAGGCCTTCGCCGTGGCGCGAGCCTACGCGAGCCGGGTGGGGAGGACGGGCGGCAATCGTGCTTGTGGACAGAGGCATGCCGGCGGACGTGATCCCTGAGACCGATCGGCCGGCGCCGCGTCGCTTGGGCGTCGTGTGCTACCGCGGCGCGGGCGTCGCAAACTCGCCGCGCAATTCGCGTTCGAGGATCTTGCCGGTGGCGTGCATGGGGAGGGCATCGCGGAACTCGACCGGGCGCGGGTATGTGTGGGCGGCCATGGTGTCGCGGGACCAGGCGACCGGGTCCTCCTCGGTGACCTTCGCTCCGGGTGCGCGGAGGACGAAGGCCTCTGTACCTCCTCGTCGTGGCGTTCGTGCGGTACCGACCCCGACCGCCATGCCGACATCGGGGTGGGAGTGCAGGACTTCCTCGATCTCTCGCGGGTACTCGTTGGAGCCGCCTCGGATGATCAGGTCCTTCGTCCGGTCGACGATGTAGAGCCAGCCGTCCTCGTCGCGGCGGGCCGGGTCCCCCGTGCGGAACCAACCGTCGCGCACGACCTCGGCGGTGGCCTCGGGGCTGCCGTGGTAGCCACGCTTGACGTTGTGGCCGCGGACGGCGTTCTCGCCGACCCGGTCGGGGCGGACCGGGTCCAATCGGAGCCGAGCAGGTCGACTGCCACACCCCAGACGGGCTTGCCCATGGACCCCCGGCCCGGCCGTGGTGCCCATGGGCGTGAATGTCGCCACCGGCCTGGTCTCGGAGAGGCCGTATCCTTCGCGGATCGTGATGTGGAAGCGGCCGGTGAAACGGTGGTGGATCTCGACCGGAAGCGCCGCGCCACCGGAGACGGCGATGCGCAGGTGCCGAGCGACGGCGTCGGCGTCGGTCTCCGCGTCGGTGGAGGTGGAACTGGGGCCCAGCAGTGCCCAGTACATGGTCGGCACGCCCGCGAAGATGGTGACCCGGTGTCGGCGCATCAGGGACAGCGCACCCTCGGCGTCGAAGCGTGGCATGAGCACCGGAGTCGCCCGCGCGGCCAGTCCCGCGTTCAACTGCACCGTCTGCCCGAAGGAGTGGAACAGCGGCAGCGTGACCAGGGGACGCCGTGCTCGACCTCGCTGAACAGCTTGTGGCAGGTCAGCGCGTTCAGGGTGAGGTTGGCGTGGGTGAGTTCGGCGCCCTTGGGTCGGCCGGTGGTACCGGAGGCGACCGCTTGACAAGCCGGGCGCCAAGATCTCCTTCCGGAGCTGCCGGACGCGCCCGGTGGGGTGCTCCTCGCGACGCCGTCGTAGGTGGTCGCGGTAGGGGTCGACCGGGGTGGGCCGGTACTGGGGGCTTTCGGTGCTCGCGCGAAGGATCGCGACGACGCGACTCATGCGTGGATCTCCTGTGGCCTGGATGACGTGGAAGTGGTGCCCGCGATCGTGAGTTCGCCGGGGAAGTGGCAGGCGACCGTGCGTCCGGGCGAATGCTCCGCGAGCGGCGGGGTGGTGGTGGCACAGATGCTTCGTTCGGGAAAGCGTGTAGGGCCGATCGGGCAGCGTCCGTGGAAGCGGCACGCGGCCGGCGGGTTCAGTGGGCTGGGCAGGTCGCCGGTAAGGATGATGCGTTCGCGGGTGTGCTCGACCCGGGGGTCGGGTTCGGGCACGGCGGAGAGCAGACTCGCGGTGTAGGGATGGAGCGGCGACCTGGTGATCTCGTCGGCGGGGCCCATTTCGACGATGCGGCCGAGGTACATGACGGCGATGCGGTGCGAGAGGTGACGGACGACGGCGAGATCGTGCGCGATGAACAGGTAGGCGAGCCCCAGGCGTTCCTGGAGTTCACGCAGGAGGTTGACGATCTGTGCCTGCAACGAGACGTCGAGCGCGGAGACGGGTTCGTCGCACACCACGACGCGAGGATCGACGGCGAGGGCGCGGGCGATGGCGATGCGTTGGCGTTGTCCGCCGGAGAACTCGTGCGGGTACCGACTGCCGGCTTCGGATCCCAGACCCACGAGTTCGAGGAGTTCCGCGACGCGCGCGTCGGCCTTCTCGCCGCGTGCGATGTCGTTGACCTGGAGGGGTTCGCGCAGGAGCGCGCCGACGGTCATGCGCGGATCGAGTGAACTGTAGGGGTCTTGGAAGACCATTTGCACGCCTCGGCGCACGGTACGAAGGCTCGCCTTCGTGAGCGTCGTGCCGTCGTAGCGGACCTCGCCCGAGGTTGCCGGGTGAATGCCGAGGACGACCTTTCCCAGTGTCGACTTGCCGCAACCGGATTCACCGACCAGGCCGAGGGTTTCGCCAGGGGCGATGGTCAGGGAGACATCGTCGACGGCACGAACCGAACCCTTGTTCCGACCCCACCCCCGGCGTACCGCGAAATGCTTCGATATCGCGCGCACTTCGAGCAGCGGCTCGGAGTCGAACGCGAGCGGGAGGCGCGCGTGGGACACCTCGCCGGCAGCGCGGGTGTCCGGGGCCGAGTCGGTGCCTGCGTCGGCGTTGGTGAACGGGCCGGGAAGCAGACACGCGGCCGCCCGTTCCCCGGGACCGAGCAGAGGTGTCTCGGTGCGGCAGCGATCCTCCGCGGCCGGGCAGCGCGGCGCGTAGGCACAGCCGGTCGACTTCGCGATCAGGTCGGGTGGACGTCCTTCGATGGGCACGAGTCGGACGTCTCGGCCGGCGTCGAGCCGGGGAGTGGCAGCGAGCAGGCCCGCGGTGTAGGGGTGTTGGGGCGCGGTGAACAACTCGTCCACGGGGGCGCGTTCGACGATCCTTCCGCCGTACATGACCATGGCCCGGTCGCACAGGCGCGCGACCACGCCGAGGTTGTGCGTGATGAGCACGACGGCGGTGCCCAGTTCGCGGCCGAGCGTGGCGAGCAGGTCGAGGATCTGGGCCTGCACGGTGACGTCGAGTGCGGTCGTGGGCTCGTCGGCGATGATCAGGTCGGGCCGGTTGGCGAGCGCCATCGCGATCATGACGCGTTGACGCATGCCACCGGAGTAGGCGTGCGGGTAGTCGCGTAACCGCGCCTCGGGGTCGGGAATGCCGACCTGCGTCATGACTTCGACGGCGCGGTCGCGGGCTTGGTGGCGGCTGAGTCCTCGGACGCCCTCGATGATCTGGTCGCGAATGCGCATGAGCGGGTTGAGGGTGGACATGGGGTCTTGGAAGATCATGCCGATTCCCGCGCCGCGGACCTCCCGCATTTCCGGTTCGTTCAAGGTGAGAAGGTCGCGGCCTTTGAACAGGACCTGGCCGGATTCGATCCGCCCGGGCCGGCGGACCATGTCGAGCACGGACATCGCGGTGACCGACTTGCCCGATCCCGACTCGCCGACCAGGGCCACGGTCTCTCCGGCGTGCACGTCGAAACTCACGCCGTCGACGGCGCGTACGACGCCGCGCGGGGTGTGGAATCGGGTGACCAGGTCGCGGACTTGCAGGAGTGGCTGCTCGCTCATCGGACGACCGTTCCTTCTGCGGCTTTCACGAGTGGTCGGGTAGCCGGAGTGCGTTGCCGCACCCCGGCCCCCTCGGAACCGGATGTGCGAGTCGTCCTCGCATCCGGTTCGAGCGGGCCCCTGGAAGCGTTCGGGGTGGTCATGTCTGCTCGGCCTTTCTGTTGTCGCAGGCGTGATGTTGGCGATGACTTTCGGCGTGTACGAGGCGATGATTGCTTGGCGCGCCCGAGCGCGGTCCCGCCCATGGACGAAGTGGTGCTTGTGCAGCATCTTCATCGACACCGAGAACCGGGCCGCCCCTTCGCATGCCGCCCCGCCTGGAACCCGTCGAGCAGGCCACCTTGGACCTCCAGGCCCTCACCCGCCAACGCGCGGACCGCACCACCGAGGCCCGCGTCGCGGCGATCGACCAACTCGCCACGCTCCTCGACATGCACCGGCCGGGCGGCAAGGCCGTCTTCGCGAACCTCGACAGCGACATTGCCCCGGCCTTCCTGGAGCGATGCCCCCCGCCGGCGCGGCCAAGCACACCGCCGGACGCCTGGAAGCCTGGTGCAAGCGCCGATGGGGCAAGGCACCCGGCGGCGTGCTCATCGAACGTCTGCGTTCGGCCCCGACCGCGGCCTCCCGTCTCGGCGAGGCGGTCGTCGAGCGGCTGGTCCGCGTCCGGGTCCAACTCGTCCAGGGCATACGCACGACCATCCGCCTGCCCGACACGGCCATCGCCGAGGTGGTCGAAAACCGCCCCTACGCACCGCTGTTCGCGTCCATGCCACGCATCGGCGAGGTGAACCTCGGCCGGGTCGTGGGCGAGATCGGCCCACTCCCGGAACGCGCCCGGACCTGTGAGCAGCTCATCGCCGAGGCCGGCGCCGTCCCCGTCACCCGCGCCTCGGGAAAGTCCCGCACAGTCGCGTTCCATTTCGCGACCAACCGAAGAGCCCGGCTCGCGCCGACCACCTTCGCCGACAACAGCCGGCACGGCAGCCCGTGGGTCGCGAAGATCTGCACCGACGGCCGCGCCCGCCAAAAACGCCACCCCCACGCCACCCGCATCCTCGCCCGAGCCTGGCTGCGCGTGATGCGGGCCTGCCGGCGCGACGGCGTCTGCCACGACCCCGCCACCCACCGAACCGACGGCAGGATCGACACGGCCCCCGAGACCCCCTCGGCGGCATGGAGGTTGACTCAGGCTCATGCGTCGGCCTCCGGTAGGCGGGCGGTCAGGCCGCCGTCGACGGGCAGCACGGCCCCGGTGATGAACGACGCCTGATCCCCCGTCAGGAAGGCGACGGCGTGCGCGACTTCCTGGGGACGACCGGGTCGGCGTAGTGGGTAGGGGGCCATGCGACGGGTGAGGGCGGCGGGGTCGGACCAGGCGTGTTCGTTGCGTTCGACGGCGATGAAGCCGGGGTTGATCGCGTTGACGCGGATTCCGAGCGGACCCCATTCGACGGCGGCCGCGCGGGTGAACGCGACGAGTCCGGCCTTGGCCGCCGCGTAGGCGCCGAAGTCGGGCAGCGCGGCGCCCGCGTGAACGGACGCGATGTTGACGATCGCGCCGGATCGGCCGCCGCGTTCGGCGGCGAACGCCCGCGACAGGTGGACGGCGGCGTGCAGGCTGACGTCGAAGGTGCGGGACCAGCCGTCGGATGTGCCGTCGAGAATGGACGCACGTTCCTCGGCGAAGGCGTTGTTGACGAGGATGTCGACAACGGTGCCTGCGGCGCGCAGGACGCGGGTGGGCGCGTCGGAGTCGGTGAGGTCGACGCGCACGGGCACGAGGCCGGGACCGGGTGGCGTCGGTTCGATGTCCACCGCGATGACGCGCGCGCCGCCTGCGGCGAGTTCGCGCGCGATGGCGAGTCCGATGCCGCGTGCGGTGCCGGTCACGATGGCCGTCTTGGTGGGCGGGCGCTGGGTGTCGGCGCTGTTCATCGGCGCAGGAGTCCCTTGTTCAGGCCGTCCGCGATCAGGTTGAAACCGATCACCAGCGCGGTGACCACGACCATGGGGCCGAGGGCGTACGCGGGGTTTTGGGACAGGAAGTTGATGCTCGTGCGCAGGAGCGAGCCGAGCGAGGGATCGGGCGGGCGCACGCCGATGCCGACGAAGCTCATCGCGCCTTCGATGAAGACCGCGAGGGACAGCGACAGCGCGGCCTGCACGATGAGGGCGTCGACGCTGTTGGGCAGGATGTGGCGAAAGAGCACGCGGGTGGGGCGAGTGCCGACCACGCGGGCGGCGATGACGTAGTCGCGGTCGCGTTGGGAGATGACCGCGTCGCGGGTGAGTCGACCGAACAGTGGGATGTTGACACCGATGACGGTGAGCACGATCGCGGTGGTGCCGGGCCCTTGGATCGCGGCGATGGTGACACCCAGGACGAGCGCGGTGAACGCGAGCATGATGTCGAAGAGGCGTTGCAGGACCACGTCGAGGTAACGATGGACACCGGACAACAGGCCGATGGCCGTGCCGATGAAAGCGCCGGTGGGAACGGCCGCGGCGGTGATGAACACGTCGACGCGAATGCCGTGGAGGACGCGGCTCAGCAGGTCGCGTCCGAACTCGTCGGTGCCCAACAGGTGTGCGCCGCTGGGTCCGGCGAGCGCGTCGGCGCTTTGCGCATCGGGCCCGTGCGTGGCGAGCAGGGGTGCGGCGAGGCCGGCGCCGAAGACGAGTACGACGATCGCGAGCCCGGTGATGGTGGCGCCGCCGCGCAACCGGGCGACGAGCGACGCCTTGCGGCCGATGGCGGTTACGGTGGCTGTGGCGGGGATGGTGGTCGCCGTGGGGGTGGCGGTCATCGTGCCTCCGGTCGTAGCCGTGGGTCGATCGCGGCGTGGGCGAGGTCGGTCACGGTCTGCAGGATGACGGACACCGCGACCGCGAGGAGCAGCAGGTCCTGGACGAGCAGGTAGTCACGGCCCAGGACCGCGTTGAGCAGGAGTTGGCCGATGCCAGGCCACGCGAAGATCGCCTCGACGACGATGGCCCCGCCCAGGAGTTGGCCGATTTGGATGCCGAGGGCGGTGATGACGGGCGGGAGCGCGTTGGGCAACACGTGGCGGAAAAGGAGGCGTCGCGCACTGATGCCCTTGGCGATGCCCGTCTGGACGAAATCCTCGTCCTGGACACGGCGGAGGGAGGCGGCGAGGAAACGGGCGATGACCGCCGCCGCGGGCAGGGCGAGACACAGGGCGGGCATGAGCAGGTATTGCGCGGCGATTTCTGGATCGTCGAGGAGGGCGACGCGTCCGGCCGCGGGCAGGATCGGCCAGGCGATGGAGAACAGCAGGACGAGCAGGACACCGCTGACGTACGGCGGAACGGCGAACGCGAGCCCGGTGACAGCGCCTGCGCCGGTGCGTACGGTGCGACGCCGGCCCGCGCCGAGGGCAAGCCCGAGGGTGCCGCCGATGAGGATGGCCAGGACGAGCGCGGCGAGAGTCAGTTCCAGGGTGGCGCCGAGGCCCGAGCCGATCAGTGTGGCGATGGGTGCGCCGAGAATGTACGAGTCGCCGAGGTCGCCGGTGAGCAGTCCGCCGAGCCAGTGGAAGTATTGCGAGGCGAGCGAGTCGTCGAGGCCGAGTTGGGTGCGGACGGCCTCGACGGCCTGTGGTGTGGGGTCGGGCCCCGCGAGCACGACCGCGGGGTCGCCCGGGGCCAGTCGCAGCACGGCAAAGACGAGCATCGAGGCGACGAGCAGGACGAGCAGGGCTGAGGGGACGCGCCGTAAGGAATACGCAAGCATGGTCGGTCCGTTCGGTCCGAGTCTTCGGGTCGAAATGTGGGGGTGGGCGTGAGCAGCCTGGGTGCCAGGCCCGCGCACGGCCTGCGTGCCGGGGCTCGCCTAATCCAGATACGCGTCGTCGAGATTCAGGTAGTCGAACATCGAGTAGGCGAGGCCCCGAAGTCGTTTGGTGACGGTGAATGTGTGGGCGCTGGTGACCAGGTCGGTGACGAACTGCTGATCGAGCAGGAAGTCGTTGACGCGGTCCGACGCCGCCTTCGTGGCGGCCGGATCGGCGGCGCTCCACAGAGCGTTGGCGATGGACTGGTATTCCGGGCTGACGAAGTTCGACGCGTTCTTGTCCGCGTTGAACGGAAAGGCGCCTTTGACGAGGGTGGCCGGCGCCAGTTGTCCGAACCCGTGGCCGTTGACGAACAGGCCGGGGAGTTTTCCGCCGGTGAGTCGGCCTTGGAAGTCGGCGGCCTGGAGCGGGACCGCGCGGGCGTCGATTCCGGCTTGGCTCAGGTTGTACTGGACGATCTCCGCGATGCGCGCGTTGGCGCCCAGGCCCGCGTTGTACACGATGTCCAGTCGTGCGCCCCTGGCACCGGCCTCGCGGATCAACTCCTTGGCCCGGTCCGGGTTGTACGTGTAGTGCCGGGCCTTGGCCGCGTCGTAGGCGGGCGAGGTGGGTGACCACGGAAGCGACGACGTGGTGCCGATGCCGCCGAGGACCTGGTCGAGGATGCGTTGGCGGTCGATACCCCATGCGATGGCCTGACGCACACGCTTGTCGTCGAGCGGTTTCACCGAGACGTTGGACGCGACGTAGTAGGCCGAGTCGTAGGGGTCGGCGGCGACGACCTTGAACCTGCGGTCGTTGGTGATCCCGACGGCGTCCAGGGGCGCGATGTCGAGGACCAGGTGGGTTTGCCCGGAGCGCATCGACGACAACATGGATTGCGACTGACTGACGATGGTGATGTCGACGCCGTCGAGATAGGGCCGGCTCGGCTTGAAGTACTTCTCGTTGCGGCGGAGTTTCAGGCCGGCTCCGGGCGAGTACGAGGCGACACGGAAGGGCCCGGTGCCGATGATCCGGCTGCCTTTGGCGAGTTCGGCGATCGACTCGCGGTCGGGGATGACGAGAATCTCGAACAGGTCGAAGACGTTGCTCATCGGACGGGCGAGCTTGAGCCGGACGTCGAGGCCGTCGCTGTCGATGTCGGCGATCGCCTTGGCGACGTGCTTGAGTTGTGAGGAGACGTTGTCCTTGTGCAGGTTCGTGATCGCGAAGACCACATCTCGGGCGTCGAAGGGACGACCCGAGTGGTAGGTGACGCCGGGGCGGAGCCGGAAGGTCAAGGTATCGCCCTTGAGTTCCCACGACTGGGCGAGCCCCGGGAGAGGTTGCAGCGTCTTGTGGTCGTACTCGATGAGTGTGTTGAAGACGGTGCGACAGATCGTCATATTCGGGTTGTTGTGGCCGAAGACCGTCGCGGGCTGGATGTCGGAACTCTGCGCGATCCTGAGTATTCCGCCGGCGGCGGGGCCGCCTTTGCCCGTTCCCTTGCCCGATGCTTCGTGTAAGGCCGATCGACAGCCGGCGAGAGCCAGGGACGAGGCACCGAGTCCAAGGGCGCCAAGCATGGTGCGGCGGGATATCCCTTGTGTCGCAAGGACGCTCATCCGGACTCCTGGAGGCTGACGGACCATACGGGGGTGACCGAGGAGTGGGTGGTGTCCAGGTCCAGGCCGATGCCGGGGCCGTCCGGAACGATGTAGTGACCGTGCCGAACGGGCTCACCGTTCGTCAGGACGTCGCCACGCCAGGGAACTTCGCCGAACGCGTACTCCAGGACACCGGGGACGACGGCGGCGACGTGCGCGCCGAAGGCCGTGGCGATCGGACCGCTCGGGTTGTGCAGGGACACGGACGCGCCGACCTCGATGGCGGCGTGCGCGAGGGCCAGCGCCGCGTGGACACCACCGGCGTGCTTGACGTCGGGCATGACCACGTCGAGAAGGTCGGCGACGGCCTCGACCTGACCCCGGTCGGTGGCGAACTCGCCGCCGGCGAGCCGGACTTCGCCGGTGTATCTACGCAACCTGCGCAGCTCGTCCACGTGCTCGATGCCGACGGCGTCCTCGAGCCAGTCGAGTCGTAGCGCGAGCAGGTCGTCCAGGACGGGGAGCAGTTCGTCGAGCACGACACGTTCATGGCAGTCGACCATCAGGCCGGGGTCGGGGCCGAGGGCCTGACGAACGGCCCGGACCCGGCTCAGGCCCAGGTCGGGCAGTGGGCGATCGCCCGGCGTATCGAACGGAGCGAGTTTCACGCCGCCGAACCCGGCCGCCACCGCTTGGCCGGCCGTGGCGGCGACGTCGCGCGGCTCGCGGCCGCCGGGGGCGCGATTGATGTTGGCGTAGAGCGGGATCGGTTCGGGACGGGTGCCGCCGAGCCATCTCCACAACGGCACGCCGGCGGCGCGGGCGGCGAGGTCGCACAGCGCCTGCTCGATGCCGCCCCACACGGTCGTATGTAGAAAGTCGGAGCGGGCCCCGGCCCTTTGTCTCACGGCGGTGAAGTGCCCCCGAAGCGATCCGACTTCGGATGAGAGGTCGCGAACCCGGTGGGCGTCGCGATCCCGGGCGAAGTCGCCGACGACGTCTTCGGCCTGGAGGAACGGGGTCCATTCGTCGAGTGCGGCGACGACGTCGGCAAGCGGGCCGCCGTCGGAGCATTCGCCGTAGGCGGTGAGCCCATCGGACGTGCGCAGGCGCAGGACGAGCCAACTGGTCCGCTCGGAGACGGCGCAGTGATAGAGCGTCAGGTCAGTCACGTGCGCGCCTCGCGGGACGACGCCAAGAGGGTCGAGGTGGCGCGGCCCGCGCGGGTCGGGTCGCCCTGCGACGGGGATGACGTGGGGTGACGCGTCGTCGACGTGCTCATGCGACTTCCTCGACGTACGCGAACGGGTCACGCAGCACATCGGCGAGGAGCGGCGCCGCGGCGGACACGACGAGCGCGCCGACGCCGAGGGTGGTGACCTGAACGCGGCTCCCCACTCCACGTCCTTGATAGACCATGGACTCCGCCTCGGCACGCAGAACATTCAGATACGCGTCCTCGGTGACCATCGACCCCGCGAGGACGACGCGCTCCGGGTTGACGACGTCGATCACGGTGCCCACAGCTCGGCCGACGAGACGCGCTCGCGTGCGCAGCAGGCCGTCGGCGGTCTCGTCGCCCGCGTCGGCCAAGGCGATGAGTGCGTCGAGGTCGTCGGCGGCGAGCCCGGCGTCCGCGGCGGCGGCGAGAACGGCGACGTCGCTCGCGACCTGTTCCAAACAGCCGGTACGTCCGCAAGCGCAGCGCACGTGCGAAACGGCGTCGACGCGCAGGTGCGCTATGCGTCCGGCGGCCGAGTTCGGCCCGCGGTGGATGACTCGGTCGATGACGACGGCGGCGTCGACGACGTTGCCGACGAAGACGAGCACGAGGTCGTCGGCTTCGCGACCCGCCCCGTACCAGAGTTCGGCTTGCGCGGTGGCTCGCGTGTGCTGTTCCAAGCGAAACGGTCCGGGGAGCCGATCGGCGAGCATCGCGCGAAGCGGCACGTCGGTCCAGGCGAGCGGGCGGTGTGCGACGACGACGCCTTCGGTGCTGTCGACCCAACCACCGATGCTCGCGCTGCTGCCCAGAAGGCGACGGTCGGCCGCGTGCCGGGCCAGGAACGCCGCCGCGCCCGCGGCGGCTTGGTCGACCAGTTCCCGAGGGGTGCGCCCGGTGTGGGTGAGTGCGGTTCGCGCGTGCACTCGGCCATCGAGGCCGACGAGGCCGAACGTGGTGCGGCGCAGGCCGAAGTGGAGACCGAGAACGACCGGGCCGCCGGCGTCGATCCGGACGGGAATTCGTGGGCGGCCCAGGTCGGTCGGAGCCTGGGGAGCGAGGTCGTGCACGAGCCCCGCCGCGATCAGACTGCCGGTGAGTTTGGTGACGGAGGGCGCGGAGAGCCCGGTCTGTCGGGCTATCTCCGCACGGGACACGGGGCCGTGGGCCAAAATCGCGCGAAGAATGGCGGACGCGTTACCGCGACGCATGTTCTCCGCACGGTGTCCGCCGGACACCAGGCCGGGCGGCCTGCTCGCGGTCGCGTCGATGTGTGTGCCGCCCATGTGCTTCACCTTTCGTGCCTCGCTTCCTTGGCAGACTTAGTTTCTGAAACTTAGTCAGCCGGATCCCGGACGACAAGTGATCGTTCGGTAAAGATTCGAAAATGCGCGCCGCTGCGGGCGGCACGTCGACGGTGGCACTCGATCCCAACCGTCGACGGGGCGCGGTAGTCGCCCATCACGCCGTTGGCGAAGGCGGGGCACAGCTTGGGCAGGACGAGCACGGTGTTGTCGCTCGACACACGTACCCGATCCGGGGGGCGGAGGCCGCACCGGCGGCCCGCACGCCGACGACCTTCGCCAGGCCCGCCTGAGTGGCTGCGCTGATCACCTCGGTGACGAGAAAAGCAGTGGTGGGTGCCTCCGTCAGCCGATTGCTCTGTGATGTCAGTGAACTCGTCTGTCAGGATGGCGATGGGGGTCAGCCAGGGGGGCCACGGTTCGTCGCCATGGCAGCGTTCTTCGCTGCCGGGAGCACGCGTGTCAGATTCCAGTCTTCCCTTGACCCTTCCGGGGCGCCCGCTCTGCTCGGTCGCGCAAGGCAGTGGGGAGTGGTCGTGAAACGGCAGGACGTGAAGGACGAGATCATCCATCTGCGCTCCGCAGACGTGGACTTGGGCAAGCGGTTCATGTTGGTATGCGCGCGCACTCCCAGCCGGTGCAGACCGGGACGTGGAGCCTGGAGACCCAACGGTTCGGCACCAACCGGGCCGAACTACGGCGACTGCCGGCCTGGCTGATCGAGCGTCAGGTCGAGGTGGTGGTCATGGAGGCGACGTCCGATTACTGGCGGGGTGTGTACTACCTGCTGCAGCCACACCAACCTGATGCTGGTCAACCCCGCCCACCTCAAGGGCATCCGCGGCCGCAAGACCGACCCGAACGACGCGGCCTCCCCGGCCCGTGCCGTCGCGTCGGGGATGGTGATGGCACCCTTCGTGCCCGAGCGCGCGATTCGGGAGCTGCGCGACCTGACCCGGCGACGCACCGAGATCGTCCGCGCCGCGGGCTGGGAGGCCCAGCGGCTGGAAAAGGAACTCGAGGACACCGGCATGAAACTCACCTCCGTCCTGACCGACGTGCTCGGCGTCTCAGGCCGGGCCATCCTGGAAGCGCTGATCGCGGGCGCGCGTGCCCCCGAGTACCTCGCGGACCTCGCCGTGGGTAAGGCCCGTGCCAAGATTCACGATCGCCATCTGGCGCGTCCTGAACGACCATGCTCCCTACCGCGAAATCGGCGCCGACTACTTCACCAAACGTGACCCCGCTCGCGCCATGCGCCGCATGACCAAGGAGGCCAACAGCCTCGGGCTGACAGCCCGCTTCGATCCCATCGCAGCCGCCTGACCTGCACAAGTGCACTGTATTTTCGTGTCATAGCCACCCCAAGATGTACGCCGACAGGTGGTGCCGTCGACCGCCCGGATCGCGAAAATTCCTCATCCGGGTGGCCTGCCGGCCGATTCGCTGGAGGAGTCCCTCGCCACACGGCCACGGTGGCGATAGGAGGAACGGCTCACATCTTCCGACTCGACGAGCCGGACCGGCGGCTCGGCGCCTGTATTCGGTCCGGCCGTGAGGAGGTCTCGTCTTCGGCGTGGGCTTGGTCGCCGACCTGTTCTCGCGCTCGGTTGGTCGGCCAGGGGATCTCCCGAAGAACATCCTCGGGCGTCGGCATCGCGTCCGGGTAGTGCCGGCGGATCTCCCGGATCACCGAGGCGTCCGCGGCGCACAGGTCCCAGCTCGTGCCGTCGAACTCCCTCAGTACCACCCTCAGCTCATCGCCCGCGTACCCGGCGAAGTCCGCGTCGACGAACTGAACCCCCGGCGCGACCAGGGCCAACAGGTCCAGGGTGCCGATTCCGGCGCCGGAGGAGGCGTTCTCGATCTCGGTGAACCCGGTGACCGGGTCGGCATCGTCGATCCACACCTTCCAGGTGAGACCGATTCCGAAGCTCCCCAGGCGCACGAGGAGTTCCGCCAGGGTGACGTAGTGCCGACCGGAGCGCGGTCCCTCCCCGGGAAGGCGGTCACGCCAGGCCGCGAACGTGACCGACCGAAATGCGCCGGGAGACCTCGTCATCGGTGCGGGCTCCGTTCGCTACGAGGATCGATGTGCCCTCACATCATGATCTTCCGCGATCACACCCGCAGGTCCTTTCGAGGACGTCGGTACCGGTCGCGGCCGGCCAGGCCGGCCTCGGACGGCGCCGTCGAAGGTGCGCCACGGCCTCGTCGACACGGCCGAGGGCGATCGGAAAGCGGACCAGGACGGCCGAGTTGCCGGCAGGGCGCCGTTCGAGCACGGTCACAACCTCCCCCGAACCGGCCGGCGTCGGCGAGCACCTCGGCGATGGCCCACGCCGCGCACCCGCCGCCACTGTCGGAAGAACTCGATGCCGCGCGCCCCACCACGCGCCCGCGCGCGCTCGAATCCGCGCCGGCGCCGCGACGGACAGGCCCCCGAAGCCCTCGTTCACCCACAGGAGTTGCCCGCCCCCGGATGCTCGATTCCCCAGCATGGGGGCGTGCCACCCTGGCGGGGGAGTGGCGCGGACGTCGAGGGGACACCCTGGACCAGGATGCCGATTCCGGGCCGCCCCCGATCGACACGAAAACCCCCAGCGTCGCCCGCATGCACGACTACCTCCTCGGCGGCACCGACAACTACCCCGCCGACCGCCGCGCCTGCTCGAAACTTCTGCGCGTGGCCCCCGACATCCGCGCCCTCGCGCTCAACAACCGGGCGTTCCTGCGCCGGGCGGTGCGCGTGCCGGCACGCGAGCACGGGATCCGGCAGTTCCTCGACCACGGCTCCGGGCTGCCGACACGCGACAACGTCCACCAGGTCGCCCGGGCCGTCCACCCCGACTGCCGCGTCGTCTACGTCGACAACGACCCCACCGCCGAGGCCCACGGCCGCACCCTCCTCGACGAGAACGACGGATCGGCCCGCTTCCTGCGCGCCGACCTGCGCCGGCCGGACGCCATCCTCGACCACCGCGACGTCCGAGCCACCCTCGACTTGGAACGGCCCGTCGCCGCCCTGTTCGTGTCCGTGCTCCACTGCGTCCCCGAACGTGACGACCCCAAGGCGATCGTGCGCCGCGTCGCGGAGCGCCTGTGTTCGGGCAGTTTCGTGCTGGTGTGCCAACTCGTCAGCCGCGATCCGCACGCCCGCGAGGCCCCCACCCGCTGCATGGACGAGGCCACCGGCGGCCGATGGGGCGCCGTGCGTTCCCCCGCGGCGGTGGACGGCTTCCTCGACGGGCTGGACGTCGAACCACCCGGGCTGACGGAGATCACCACATGGCGCCCCGACACCGAACCCCGCACCCTCCAGGGCACCGACGTCATCGAGTACGGCGGCCTCGCCCGCATCCCCTGAACTTTCACCGATACAAGCCCTGTCGCTGCTCTCCCGGGCCGGGCGGCGGCTCCGAGTGCGGGCATCGGCACCACCCCCGACGAGATGAGCTTGATCTTTAACCCATTCTTCGGGGTTTGGTGCATTTGTCGTGGTGGCTGGGTCGGGTGTAGGACTCGCCGGTTTTGACGATGCGCTCGACGTCATGGCGGGGTGCCGGTCTGTGGTTCCTCGAGCCTGGCGGTCGCCCCGGACCGGGGGTCGAGGGTTTCGGTGCGCCGGCCGGACGTGCGGTCTTCGAGCGGAGGTTCCTGAACCCTCGGCGGACTCGGGCGAGGGTCAGTCGGTTCGGTGCGGCGGGTTTCTTCCAGGGGCGTCGCAGGTCGTCGGCGAGCGGCCGGGCGAGGAACAGTTGCGCGTAGGCCGCGATCACGATCCGGTCCGGCGATCAGCGGATTCGGGGTCGCGGATCCTGGGCGCGGTCCAGCCGAGCGTCTGCTTGAACAGGCGGAACGTGTGCTCGATGTCGAACCTTCGCAGGAACGACTGCCGGCAGCGGTCGACGTCGGCTTCGGTGGCATCGGTTCGGGACCACCACAACCACACCGGCTTGGGCTCGCCTCCAATGGGCAGGTGGTCGACTCGGAGCCGGACGACTGTTCCGGAGATCATCGGCAGTTCGCCGTCGAACCCTTCCCAGGCACTGCGGCGGGTCAGCCGGGGGTGGAGCCGGTCCCACGCGGTCGCGGTTGCGGTGCCGTAGCGGGTGGTCTCGGTGGTTGTCGCTGCCTGCGGCTCGCCCCAGGTGTCGGGTTGTCCGAAGACGAACTCGTCGCCGTGCTCGGGCGGTCGGCCGCCCTGCGGGTCGTAGACCCTCGCAGGCGTCGGCCGGCGCATGACGCGGTCCGAGCGCATCCGGCCGAGCACCTCGAGCGGCAGGTCCGCCAGGAGGAAGGCGATGCGGGGCACGTCGTAGCCGGCGTCGAGCACCACGAGTATGTCCGGGTCCCGAGGTGTGTACTGCTCGGCAATCAGGCGTTCGACGACCGCGCGGACCTGGACGGCGGTGGTGGCCGCGACGTCCTCGCCCGGCCCGAGCCGGACCGCGTCCAGGACCACGGTCCACGAACTGCGGCCCGAATCCAGCGCCGCGACGATCGAGTACGGCCAACCGGGCACCATCCGGTGCTTGCCCTCGCCCCGGCCGAAGGTGTGGCAGAACGAGCGGTCCGGGCTGGTGTCCGCGTCCGGCCGCAGCCACGGCGAGACGTCGACCGCGAGGACGATCCGCCCGTCCGCGGCTCTGGGGGCAGAGGCAGCCCGGCCAGGGTGTCCCGCAGTCGGTCGGTGTCGATCCGGCCGCCGTTGACCGCGTCGTGGAGCGCTCCGTGACCACGGCGGTGCTCCGGTGCGAGTGACAGCCCGACCAACGTCCCCACCGGGCCGTCGGCACACAACACGGCATCCGCCAACTCGAACAGCGCGTCTCCGCGGCGGGTCGGACAGGCATGGAACCCGACCCGGAAACGGGACAGTTCCGCCAACGCCTCAAGTCGCTCCGGCCCATACGGCGGACTCGTCACCACGGCCTCCGCCCCGATCCCTCTGCGCCTTTTCGTCAAGGCAAAGGATCCGGCAAAGGCTGCTGACATCACACGCGATCACCGAAAGCGCGGACACACGAGCGCCGGACTGCTACCGGCCCGGCGGGAGGTTCGGCATCAAGCCAGAGGAGCCGCCACCGGCGATACACACAGGCCATGCCGCCCGCAGGACGTTCCCGATCACCGGATCCACGCTCGACCACGACCCCGCCGTCCTCGGCCCACAGCCGGTCCCCGGCGCGCAAGAACAGCGGCTGCTCCAGTTCGAACACCGAGCACCCGGGCTCGAAGTCCACCCTGTTCAGCAGCAACATCCTCGGGGCCGTGACACGTTCACCAGTCAGCATCACTTCCCCATACTCTCGCAGAGGTCGAGTGAGCTTCCCGAGCGCGCCAGCGGAATCGATGATCGCGACCTGGGTTAAAGAACAAGATGAGCGCCTGTTCCCAAAGCTGCCGGTGACGTTCGCGGGTCGGATTCACACGAGGCCCAGGCGGAGGTCGTCGGTGAGCCGGATCGGAGCCGTCAGGGAGAGCGAGCCTGCGGCGTCACACCGGTGTCCGCAGGGACCTGTAGGTTCGGTGATCATGTTCAAGGGGTGGTGGCGTGTGCTGCCGGACGAGGAGCGGCAGACGTGGACGTTGAGGCCGTTCCTGGGTGTGGGGCCGCTGCGCTTCGGCATGAGTCCCGACGAGGTGGCGGACGCGATGAGCGGGGTCACTGCGGAAACCGAGCAGTACAGACGTAGTTGTCCGGCGAATTGGACGTCTACGCGGTCGAGGAGGGGAGGTATCGGGGGTTCGGTCTGCACCTGTACTACCGGGACGAGCGGCTCGCGGGTGTCGCGGTCGACGCCCTGTGCGGGCCACAGGTCCTCGCGGACGGCGTGGAGGTGGTCGGCCGAGTGCCCTCCGTTCTGGAACAATGGATGCTTGACCGTGCCGAGAGCCGCCCGCCCTACACCGAACTCGCATACATGAGCGGAGGCGTTCCGTCCTCCGCGTCCCTGGGCGTGACGATCAATGTGCAGCGGGAGGGCGACCGCCTCCTCACCCGGCCGGTTTTCTACCCTGCCGAGGCACTCGACGACCTCTCCCACTGGCTGCCGAGGGATGCCTGGGAGATCCACGACTGAGCGCTGCCGCGCGGAACCCGTGGTCGTCAGCCTCTGTCGTTCCCGCGGGATGTCGGCCGGTTCGTCCGGCGTGACTGCCTGAAGGGTGACGTGCCTGGTCATCAGGGTGACGGTCCGGGTAATCAGTGATTCCAAGTGCTGGACGAGTCGTTCGTAGTTGCGGGCGTGCCAAAAGAGCACGTCCGATTCTGTCGTCCGCCGGACCGCGACGAACCTCACCGGAATCGGCATCTCCGCGTAGTGCGCCGATGGCGCGGTCACGGCCCCGGCGTGGTCGACCCGCATGCCCAGGTACGAAGGACATCCGCAGGAGCGGCGCGGTAATCAGGACGATGGTCGTGCGGGCCGGACGCTCGGGTCGCCGCTTGGGTGCGTTAGCGGCTATGGGCGGTGACGATCATGTCTTCGCTGTCACTGCGGGACTCCGCGGCGAGGCAGAGGCGTTCGAGGAATGCGCGGTAGCGTTCCACGTCGCGGGCGCGGCTGATGTAGGTGGCGGCCTCGGCGTGTTCGAGGTAGACCATCTCCTGCGGACCGCCGTGGGGGAACCGCAGCAGCGTCATCGAGGAGGGCGGCGTCAGGTCCGTGGCACTGGCGAACCGCACGATCCGCACCTGCACCCACCGGCGTTCGATCGCCTCGAGCAGGAACGCCATCTGCTCGGCCATCACCCCCGCCCCGCCCACCGGGCGTTGCAACACGCTCTCGTCCAGCAGCGCGATCAGCGTCTCCGTGCGCTGCCCGTTGCTCAGCACCTCCTGCCGACCCCGGCGCAGCGCGACGCGCTGTTCGATCTCGTGAGGTTCGGCGTCGGGCAGCCCCCCCGGCGGTGACCGCGCGCATACGCGGGGATCTGCAGGAGGCCGGGGACGACATGGACCTCCCAGGTGCTGATGCGTGTCGCGGACTCCTCGGGGCTGATCAGGCGGCGCAGCCAGCCGGGGGTGACGTCGGCGTAGCGGTGCCACCAGGATTCTCGTCGGTCTTGCGCAGCAGGTCCTCGACGGTGGCCAGCGTCGCGGGCTCGCGCACGCCAGAGGCGCGCAACAGGTCCATCACGTCGTGGTGTTTCGGCGGGCTCTCGCCGCGTTCCAGGCGGGAGTTCTTCGACCGCGACCCGCGCACCACCTCCGCCGCCGCCTGCAGCCCCACGCCCCGCTCCGTCCGCAGGTCCCGCAGCATCGACCCGAGGACCTTCATCGCGGCCGACGGCCGATCGGGGACCGTCTGGGAACCGCGACCGGAGGGTAAGGGTCCGAGGGCGTTGGAGGACAACGATACGCGGCGACTTCACACGAACGAAAGGCGGAAAAAAGGGGAAGCGCGTCAGTATTCCGCAGGCGCGCACCCCCGGTCCCCTGATCCCATCATCACACCGCGTACTTTGCGCGAACTATGCGATCAGCCAATCGAATTCCCCGGTCTTGGCGCTCGCCACGAACGTCGCGATCTCCGTTTTCGTGTACACCAGTGCCGGCCCGTGCGGATCCCGCGAGTCGCGCACCGCCACCGCGCCACCCGCCGTCACGCTCAACTCCACACACTGTCCCGTCGCCGAACTCGCCGCATTCCGAACCCATTTCGACACGCCAAGACTCCCGGCAGGCGCGCCGTTCCCGTGTTCCCACACGTTCCCTCACCGCTTTCCCACCCGCCCGACCCGCACGCCCTACATGGCCGCACAGCCACTCGTGCAATACCGTATGCATTTGCACAAGCCGATTTCCTCAGCTAGCCGGCCACCCGAGACCACGAAGTCCCTCGAACGAGTGATGGATTCGAGCCCGATCGCCGCACTCCGTCCCGGTGTTGCGTCCGAGGAAAGCCGCGCGGCGAGGGGAGTCGGATGCCCGGATTGGTCCCTGAACTGCCCTCGTCGTGCCGTCGGTACGCTTGCCGGTGTGGGGTGGGACCTGGCGACGTGGCGGCGGTGCTTCCACGCGGGAATGGGGCGTGGATCGGGATTCCGGCGTCCGGTCGGATCGGCGTCGGTGTCGCCGGCGAGGGGCGGGCAAGCCTCGAGGGCTCGGGTTTCGTGCCGATGTGGCCATTCATGGAACGTGGACTGTCGGAGTGCCTGGGCGAGTTCCGGGACCGGTGGGACGCGCTCGCGGACGGTGGGATCGCCTCCCCGGAGCGACTGTTGGAGCTGACGGTCTCCTCGGCGGTCGAGTCCCGCCGCCCGTACTGGATGCAAGCCGCGGCGTCATGGCTCGTCGAGATGCAGGCCACGTCGGGCTTCGACCAGGCACTCGTGCACAACCTGATCCGACGCCCGTCCGCGTCGCCCGAGATGTCCCAGCAGTGGAGGCAGCGATGAAGGAGGGCTCTCGAAGGGACCGAGGCCGAGCACGAAAGCCTGTCCGGGATCCCGAGGAAGCCACGCTCGTGACAACGCAAGCCTGAACGTGCGAGCGACATCCGACGGCGGAACCGGGTACCGAGGTGGGCGACCCCGTTGCCCAAGGTGTGCTGCTTTGCTGTGAAAGCACTGCCCCCAGTGGTTACGAGGACGCCGCAACGGCGGCGCTTCATTCCGACGGCGACCGGCACCCGGTCACACCGGCACTCGTGACGCGGTCCCGGTCACGGCCCCGCGCCCGGTGCACACGGCCGGTCGAAGTTGCCCGAGACGGCGAACTTCCACGACGTTGTGTCACCCCCGTCCCGACACACTCCGCGCCGACGGAACGTGAACCCTCCACCCACGGCGGCGTCGCCCCCGAGTCCGACGGCGCGGTGCGATCGGCGACTTCGCCCCGTCCGCCCCCCCGGAGCGTACCCGAACGCCCGGGTGACGCCGTGTTCGTCGTAGATTCGCGACCGCAGGGGCCCAGAGGTTGCGCCCGACGTCGCCCGGCCGGACGTGCCTGCCGTGGGGGGCTGTAAAACACACACTAACGGCTCTGCCTCACATCCGGTGGTAGCGGAGTGTGGTTCCGTGATCATGTTCGAGTGCTGAGTGCGAACGAGCTTGTGGGCGTGGTGTTTTCAGGTCTTGCGCCGCTGGTGGTCGAGGAGGTTGCGGACGGGGGCGAGGTCATCCGAGGGCGCACTCGGACGCCTGGCGGTCCGGTGGATTGCCCGGATTGCGGCTGTCGGACCGGTCGGGTGCACGCCTTTCATGAACGCACGGTGACCGATGTGCCCGTCGGCGCCGGCGGGTGGTCATGGTCGCCCGGCTCCCGCGTTGTCTGCCCCACGTCGGCTTGCCTTCGCATCGCATTCCGTGAGCAGATACCCGGCGTGTTGGAGCGCTACCAGCGGCGGACGATGCGGCTGCTCACCCAAGTCCGTGCCGTGGTGCGGGAACTCGCAGGCCGCGCAGGCGCAGGGACGCTGAAGGCGCTCGGAGCGGGGCTGTCGCGGCGCACCGCCCTGCGCGTCCCGGCAGCACTCCCGCTGCCCCCGCCGCGGTTTCCGCAGGTCCTGGGCGTGGACGACTTCGCGCTCGAGCGCGCCACCGCCACGCGACCGTGCCGACCGACGCCGAGACCGGCGAACGTATCGATGTCCTGCCCGGCCGCGGCGTCGGCGAGCCGGAAGGATGGCTGCGAGGCCATCCGGGCGTCGAGATCGTCCGCCGGGACGGCTCAGGCGCTTACGCCGAGGCGATACGCCGTGCGCTTCCCGACGCGGTGCAGGGCAGCGATCGGTGGCATTCATGGCGGAACCTCTGTGAGAAAACGCTTGCCGAGGTCCGCTCGCACAGCTCGTGCCGGGCCACCGTCAACCCGCCCCGGCCCGGCGGCGTCCACGAGCAGACCACCCGCGAACGCCGGCATCGGGTCCACGACCTGCCCGGCAAAGGCGTCAGCCTGCTCGAATGCGCCCGCCGGCTGAACGTGTCCCCGAACACCGTCAAACGGTACGCACACACCCGCGAACCCGACGCCCCGCGACGCGCCCCGCGCTACCGGCCGACGCTGGTCGACCCCTACCGGACCATCTGCGCGCACGCCGCGCGACCGACCCCGCCGTGCCCGTGACCCGGCTCTTCCAGGACATCAAGGAACTCGGCTACACCGGCAGCTTCAACCTCCTCCACCGCTACAGCACCCACGGCCGAGCCGAGGGCGACCGGCCCGTGACCACGCCCAGGCGTTCGCCCGCCTTCTCCCCACCCGCCCGGACAGCCCGCCGCGAGAAGGACACCGACCTCATCCGAGACCTCACCGCCACATGCCCCGAGATGACACAACTCCACACCCACATCGCCGAGTTCGCCTCTCTCCCGGCCCCCGCTCATGGAAACGACACCAGGCTCACGGCATGGATCACCGCAGTCCGCGCGTCCGACCTTGGCCGTCCGCACGCCTTCGCCAACGGCCTCGAACTCGACCGCGCGGCAGTCGACACCGCGCTCACCACACCCCACCACAACGCACGCACCGAAGGCGTCAACACCCGAACCAAACGCATCATGAGGCAGATGCACGGACGAGCCGGATTCGACCCCCTCCGCCACCGCATCCTCCTCCCACGACACTCACGCAGAGCTACCACCGGAAGTGAGGCAGAGCCGTTAGTTTTACAGACCCGAACCTGGCGGTCTCCTACTGGCAGGTTGGGTGGACCGGTGAGGCGATCGACCTGCTGGAGCGGGTGGTGGCCGACAGCGAGCGGCTGCTGGGCGCCGAACACCCCGACACGCTCGCGAGGCTGGCTGCCTTACGTGAATTGAGGCGTCCCTGACGTGCGACCCGGGGGCTTCCCTGACCCGTGTGCTCGTCTTTGCCCGGACCGAGGCCGGCCGTGGATGTCGCGTACTGGTCGGCGTCGGCGTGTGCGGGTCGGGACCCACCCGAGCCTGCGAACGCCGGGGCGCCGTCACGTCGTTCGTCCGAGGTCATGATGCGGATGCCCAGGGCGTCGGCCTTGGCGCGTTTGGATCCTGCCCTTTCGCCGCCACGACCAGGGTGGTCTTGGCGGAGACGCTCGAGGCGGCGCGTTCGACGAGTTCGGTCATTTCATTGCAGTGGCTCCGGGCGCTCCCACCGCTGGTTTGTCAAGTCTCCGCGGCTCACCGGGAGGTGATCAACGCTCCGAACCGGTCCTCGCATCTCCGGCTGTCGTCAGGCGGGTTGCGCGGGTGTGGTCCCCAGGGTTCGGATCGCGAGATCGATCGCGGTGGCCAGGCGCTCCAGATCGTGGCCTGCGCGTTCCCGGACTCGCAGGCCGAGAACTGTCGTGAACAGCAATTCCACGGCCCCCTCGATGTCGAGATCGGTGGACAGTTCGCCTCGCTCCCGCCCCTCGGTCAGCACCGCACGCAGGGCCTGCCGGGTGACCGCGAATGCGGCCTCGGTCCGCTCCTGGACCTGGGCGTCAGTGGTGCCGAGTTCGGACGCGGTGTTGACCACGAAGCAGCCGCGACCGGACTCACCGTCCGCCGGGCAGGTCACCAGCCACAACATCCATTCCCGCAGCACCTCACGAACCGGGCGGTCACTCGCGTCCAGACGCCGGCGGGCCTGCGTCGACTCGGTGGCCCGGTAGTGGTCGAGTGCGCGCAGAAAGAGTGTGTGCTTGTCCGTGAACGTCCGGTACAGGCTGCTGGGCGTGAGCTTCAGCGCGTCGCCGAGGTCGCGCACCGAAGTGGCGTGGTAACCGCGCTGCCAGAAAAGCTCGGTCGCCGAGTTGACCGCGCTCTGCTCGTCGAACTGTCGAGGGCGTGCCATGGGTTCACCTTACCAGCTTGTGGAGCGTTCGCTCCCATATTAGGGTCTCTGATTCGGGAGCGATCGCTCCCGAATCGCTGGAGGAGGATCCGTTGACGACCGCAGAACAGACGCCCACCCGGACACAGGAACCAGCGACCCCGGACAGGAGTCGCTGGATGGCGGTCTGCGTGGTGACTCTCGGCACCTTTCTGCTGGTGACCGCCGAACAACTGCCGATCGGCCTGCTCACCACAGTGGGGTCCGCGCTGTCGGTCTCCGAGGGGACCGCAGGACTGATGGTGACGGTGCCCAGCGTCGTCGCCGGGGTCGCGGCACCGCTGGTCCCGATGATCGTCGGGTCGCTGGACCGGCGCATTCTGCTGCTCGGGCTGATGGCCCTGATGACCGTCGCGAACCTGGGCTCCGCCCTGGCGCCGAACTTCGCGGTGCTGGTGGGTTCCCGGGTGCTGGTCGGCATAGCGGTCGGCGGTTTCTGGGCTGTTGCCGCCGGCCTGGCTGTCCGGCTCGTCACCCCCGCCGACGTACCTCGCGCCACCGCGGTCATTTTCGGCGGCGTGGGAGCCGCGAACGTGTTCGGCGTTCCGCTCGGCACCCTGATCGGTGACATGACCGGATGGCGTATCGCCTTCTCCTCGCTCAGCGCCCTGGCCCTCGTGACCTTGATCGCCTTGTTGGCGGTACTGCCGAGGCTGGTCGCCTCCCAGGCCATCCGGCCCAAGGTACTGATGGAGCAACTCCGCAATCCGGGCGTGCGCGTCGGCATCATCGCGACGGCGCTCCTCGTGTTCGGACACTTCGCCGCATACACCTTCGTGAGCCCGGCGCTGCAGAAACTGTCGGGGATCGACGAACGCTACGTCGGTCCGCTGCTGTTCGGATTCGGCGCGGCCGGCATGATCGGCAACTTCCTCGCCGGTGCGGCGCTCTCCCGCCGCGTGCACCGCAACGTGCTGACCATCGCCGTGGCCATGACCGCCGCGATGCCCCTCTTCCTGCTACTCGGCCGGATCGCGATCGGCGGCGCCATTCTGCTGATCGTCTGGGGCCTGGCCTTCGGCGGTGTGTCCGTGGGCCTCCAGACCTGGATGATCAAGGCCGCTCCGCAGGCTGTGGAAGCCGCCTCCTCGCTATGGGTGGCGGTGTTCAACCTGTCCATCGGCTTCGGCGCGCTGACCGGCGGCATCATCGTCGACAAGCTCACGCTCCAAGGCGTGCTCTGGCTCGGTGGCGCCTCCGCCTTGCTCGCCGCCCTGGCGATCTGGACCGCCCGCACCAACGACGCCGTGCGCTGACCGAGATCCACTCGGGCTGACCGGATACTGGAGAAGGACCTCCGGTACCCGGGCAGCCCCGAGGCCAACCGTCACCTGAGCGCTTGAGCTCGCCATCCTGTGCCGACATCACCGACACTGCCGGCCGGGTCCGGAGGCCCCGTGGCGCCACCCGTGGGTCAGGCCCCCAGCAGTTGGAGCGCGGCCTGCGACGGGCTTTCGTCCGCAGCGCTGTAGACGAGCAGGCGATGGTCGGGCTCGTCGGCCAGAACGAGGGTCTCCAGCTCCACGGTGAGTTCGCCGACCTCGGGATGTCGCAGGTGACGCGGCCCGGAGGCGTGCTCGGCAACCGGATGGGCGGCCCACAGCGTGGCGAACTCTTCGCTCTTCATGGCGAGATCACCGACGAGGGCGGCCAGTTCGATGTCTTCCCGGTGCCGGCCGACTGCCAGCCGCAGCGACGCGACAGCGCAGGACGTCGAGTTTTCCCAGCGCGGGTACAGATCGCGGTGGTGCGGATCCAGGAACAACATCCGGGTGAGGTTGGGGCGTCGGTCGGAACGATCCGGCGCGTCCGGGTCCAGGTGACCGGCCAGGAGCCGGTGACCGAGTGGGTTCCACGCCAGTACCTCGGTGCGCATCCCGACGACGACGGCAGGCACGTTCAGGGAGCCGATGAGCTGCCGGGTGCCGTGGCGCGCCGTCGCGGGCGCCGCCGTACGCGGATGAGCCCGACGGGGTCTGGCGAGGTTGTGCAGGTAGCCGCGTTCGTCGTCGCTCAGCTCCAGCGCGCGGGCGAGCGCCTCGATGACCGACTCCGACGCCTGGTGGCTCTGGCCCTGTTCCAGCCGTGTGTAGTACGTGACGCTCACTCCCGCGAGCCGGGCCAGTTCCTCACGGCGAAGCCCGGGGACACGACGTGCTCCGTAGGAGGCGATCCCCAAGTCCTCCGGGCTGAGCCTGCCGCGCCGCGTCCGCAGGAACTCGCCGAGCGTGGTACCGGTTTCCATGCGTCCCATGGTGCCCGCGCGTTCGCCCGGCCGCCTGACCCTGGCAGTGCCAGGCAGCCGGTGACCATCCACGCCATGGTCTGGAGGCCGCTCTCCGCAAGGGCGAGGGTTGCGCACCATGAAGCAATGGACGATGAACACGGTCGGTCGCGCCAACCTGGAACTCACCGACGTCCCGATCCCCGAGCCGGGCCCCGGCGAGATCCTGGTCAAGGTCTCGGCCGTCTCACTCAACTACCGGGACAGGCTCGCCATCGAGGAGGGGCTGACCATGGTCTTCCCCGACGCCGGCCCGTTCGTGCCGGGATCCGACATGGCCGGCGAGGTCGTCGGCGCGGGAACGGACGTGGATCGCTTCGCGCCGGGCGACCGCGTGATCTCCACCTGTCTGCCCGGCTGGATCGAGGGTCCGGGCCCCGGCAATGCCCGGATCGGCGGTCCGGAAGCCCTGGGCAGCGGCCACCACCCCGGAGTCCTGGCCGAGTACGTGGCACTCGACCAGGACTGGGCGGTACGGGCACCACACAACCTCGGCGACATCGAGGCGAGCACGCTCCCCATGGCCGGTCTGTCGGCCTGGACCGCCCTGATCGAGCGGGGCCGGGTACACGCCGGCGAGACCGTGGTGGTGCAGGGGACCGGCGGCGTCGCACTCTTCGGCCTACAGATCGCCACGGCCCACGGGGCCGAGGTCATCGTCGTCTCCGGCGACGACGCCAAGCTCGCCCGCGCCAGGGACCT
This sequence comes from Embleya scabrispora, assembly GCF_002024165.1. Lineage (NCBI taxonomy): Bacteria > Bacillati > Actinomycetota > Actinomycetes > Kitasatosporales > Streptomycetaceae > Embleya > Embleya scabrispora. Next base: position 228 of record NZ_MWQN01000004.1, on the reverse strand, counting down.
GGGCGCCGTCCACGGGATCAACCGGCTCACCGAGGACTGGGTCGAGACCGTCTACGCACTCACCCGCGACCACGGAGCCGACCACATCCTGGAGACCTTCGGCGGCCACCACCTCTCCCGCTCGATCGAGGCGGCGGCGGTCGGCGGCCGCATTTCCCTCATCGGCATCCTTCAGGGCTACGAGATCTCCGGCCATGTCGCCCACCTGGCCCGCAAGAAGCTGCGCAT